>CANJNG010000004.1 GCA_947475205.1 Bacteroidota bacterium | reverse complement strand
TTGTACAACCGATGCTTGTGATGCTGTAACAGGAGTATCTCACACTCCAATAAATCCAGACGACGGCAATGCTTGTACAACCGATGCTTGTGATGCTGTAACAGGAGTATCTCACACTCCAATAAATCCAGACGACGGCAATGCTTGTACAACCGATGCTTGTGATGCTTTAATAGGAATATCTAACACCCCAATAAATGTAGACGATGACAATGCTTGTACAACCGATGCTTGTGATGCTGTAACAGGAGTATCTCACACACCAATAAATCCAGACGATGACAATGCTTGTACAACGGATGCTTGTGATGCTTTAACAGGAATATCTAACACTTCAATAAATGTAGACGATGGCAATGCTTGTACAATCGATGCTTGTGATGCTGTAACAGGAGTATCTCACACATCAATAAATCCAGACGACGGCAATGCTTGTACAACGGATGCTTGTGATGCTTTAACAGGAGTATCTAACACCCTAATAAATGTAGACGATGACAATGCTTGTACAACCGATGCTTGTGATGCTTTAACAGGAGTATCTCACACATCATTGAACACGCTTTGGTATCATGATCAAGATAATGATGGATATGGTGATGCGTCATCATCTGTTTCAAATTGTGTGCAACCCAATGGCTATGTAACGAACAACACGGACTGCAGCCCATCAAATGCTTCTTTGTACCGTAATGGCGAATTCTTCACCGATGCCGATGGAGATGGATATACTGTAGGTAGCCTAACTACTGTATGCTATGGAGCCAATACTCCAAGCGGATATGCAACAACTAGCCTAGGAACCGATTGCGATGATGCAACGGCAGCCGCCAACCCAGCAGCAGCAGAAATCTGCGATGGCATCGACAACAACTGCGATAATTTAGTTGACAACGGCCTCACCTTTGTAAATTACTATACCGATACCGATAACGATGGTTATGGAGCAGGTACTGCATCATCACGTTGCAGCAACCCAGGAGCTGGCTTTTCTACCAACAATACCGATTGCAACGATGCAACCGCAGCAGCTAACCCAGCCGCAGCGGAAATTTGCGATGGCATTGACAACGACTGCGACAACCTCACCGACGAAGGTTGTGCTACACCAACCCAACTATCCGCAACCTTCTGTAACAAAAATTTAAGTTCCATCACCACGGGTATAACAGCCGTAACCGTATCGGGTGCACAAGACTATGAATTCCGCCTATACAAAACAGGATACGACCAAAGCCGTCAACGCTTGGCCTCAGTACCCGGAGTAGCACTTTCAGCAGGTATTCCATTGCCGGCCTTTTCGGGATTAGAATTTGGAGCAACGTATAACGTTCAAGTAAAAACAAAGAAGAATAACTTGTGGAGCCAATATGGACCAGTTTGTACTGTTACAATGCCTAACAAATGGTATAAAGATACCGATAACGATGGCTACTCAAATGGCACTACTTCTATAGTAATAGTAGGCGGCACCACACCAGTAGGCTATAAATTAGCAAGTGCACTAACCGCCATCAGCGGCGATTGCAACGACAACAATGCAGCATTAAACCCAGGAGCCACCGAAGCGTGCAATGGTTTAGATGATAACTGCAACGGTACTATCGACGAAGGTTGCCCAACACTAACCCGCTTAACTACCGCCTTCTGCAACACCAACATCACATCCATGTCGGTAACCCTATTGGCCAATGCAGTAAGTGGAGCCACCGACTTTGAATTCAGACTATACAAAACAGGCTACGACCAAAGCAAAGTACGCAGCGTAACCAACCCGGGTACCGGCTCCACCGCAGCCATGAGTTTAACCAACTTCACCGGCTTAGAATTCTCTAGTACCTACAGCGTACAAGTACGTGCAAGAAACAGCAACTTATGGGGAAATTATGGTACAGTATGTACTATCACCACACCAAAACAATGGTACAAAGATGCCGACAACGATATGTATTCCGATGGAACCATCTTAATACAACATGCACAACCTGTAGGCTACAAACTAGCAAGTAATTTAACAGCATTAATCGGAGATTGTAACGACAACAACCCCGCAGTTAACCCAGCCGCAACCGAAGTATGTAATGGCATAGACGATGACTGCGACAACTTAATTGACGAAAACGTAAAAACCACTTACTATGCAGATAGCGATGAAGATGGATTTGGAGCATTAAACTCATCCGTTGAAGCTTGTACCGTACCTACAGGGTATGTAACAAACAGCTTAGATTGCGACGACCAAGACCAATACCGCAACCCAAGCATCACCGAAATATGCAACGAAACCGATGATAACTGTGATGGCACTACCGACGAAGGATTAGGCTCAGCCTTTTATGCAGATTCCGATGGCGATGGCTTTGGAGATGAAAACCAAGACATCCATGCCTGCGATGCACCTCCCGGATTTGTAGCTGACAATACCGACTGCGACGACAGCAACAGCGACAACAGCCCATCTGCAATCGAAATTTGCGATGGAGTAGATAATGATTGTAACAACGATATTGATGAAGGCGTACTAACCACCTATTACTTTGATGAAGATGTGGATGGATATGGCGGAGCTACTACCACAGAGGCATGTAGCTTACCCGATGGCTATACCGAAGCAAACGATGACTGCGACGATAGCAATGGCGATGTATTCCCAGAAGGAGTTGAAATCTGTAACTTGATAGATGACAACTGCGACAATCAAATAGACGAAGGCGTACAAACTACCTTCTATAGCGACCAAGACGAAGATACCTATGGTGATTTAAATAACACCACCTTGGCCTGTACACTGCCAACAGGGTATGTAACCAACACAACCGATTGCGACGACAATGATGCTATCGCACACGAAATACTAGTATGGTATCATGATAACGATGCAGATGGTTACGACTTCGAATCACAAGAAGACTGCGGAACACCCGGAGCCAACTGGTCATTAACAGCAGGTACAATGGGAGACTGCGACGATGCCGACCCAATTGCACACGAAGAATTAACATGGTACTATGATTTTGATGGCGATGAATACAGCAGCCAATCAGAGATAGCATGCGGTACACCAGGTGAACATTTTACCTTAAGTGTACTTGGAGAAGATTGCGACGACAACGATGCAGTATTGAACCCAACCACAGTTTGGTTTAAAGATGCAGATAATGATTTATATTCTGATGGCACCACACAAACCCAATGTGCACAACCAACGAACTATAAGTTAGCCACAGCACTTACCGCTACCAGCGGCGACTGCAACGACAACAATGCAGTATTGAATCCAACCACAGTTTGGTATAAAGATGCAGATAATGACTTGTATTCTGATGGTACCACACAAACCCAATGTGCACAACCAACCAATTTCAAATTAGCAACAGCACTTACCGCTACCAGCGGAGATTGCAACGACAACGATGCAGTATTGAATCCAACTACCGTTTGGTACAGAGATGCAGATAATGACGCTTATTCTAATGGCAGCACAATCACACAATGTGCACAACCAGTTGACCACAAATTAGCGACAGCATTAACAGCATTAAGTGGAGATTGCAACGATGCAGTTTCAACAACAAACCCCGGAGCTCCTGAGATTTGTGGGAATGGAATTGATGATAACTGTAATGGCCAAACAGATGAGAAATGCACCAAACTCACCACTTCATATTGCGGCACAACTGTAGCCCTTGGCGATATAATCTCATGTGTTTCGGTTTCTGGAGCCACCAATTACGAATATCGCTTCGTTAATTCTGCGGCAGGCTATAGTCAGAGCTTTCAGAGGGGTAATGGACAAAATACTGCTCGCCCGAACTATATAAGCGGCTTACCGGTGCCAGCTACTTATCAAGTATCTGTTAGAGCGTTTGTTGGCGGCAGATGGGGTGAATACGGGGATGCTTGTGCATTGAGTATTTCAACAGCCACTCAACTAACCCCTGCGTCCTGCGGAGCAACAATAGCAACTATTAATGATTTTGTTTATATATACACTGTAACTGGTGCCACAAATTACGAATATCGTTTTGTCCATACAGCTTCAGGGTTTAATCAAACTTATCAAAGAGGTAGTCTATCCGCCAGCATGAAGCCAAGCTCTGTTCTCGGCTTGGTAGGTGGAAGGACATATACCGTAACGGTAAGAGCTTTTGTAAATGGTTCATGGGGAAGTTTTTCCACTCCATGTAGTTTAACGATTACATCAGCCTTGAAACTAGAGGAATCATTAGAGGATGGAAGAGTTGAACCTGTAGCCTTTGATGTAAACGCATATCCAAACCCTTTCTCAAGTACACTCAACATCAGCCACAACGCCACAGGTCATGAAGTAAACATCCAAATGGTTGATTTAGTTGGTAAGCTAGTTTACGAAGCAAAAACAACTGCTTCAGAAATTACCATTGGCAATGGACTTGCAAAAGGATTATACCATGTAACAGTAACCGTAGGCGACCAACGCAAGGTGTTACGTGTTATGAAGGAATAATTCGCCTTTCTAACTAGTAAGCAACTTAACCCGCCCCGATTTCAGCAATGAGGTCGGGGCGGGTTTATTTTGAACCGTTTTGGGTATTCACGCATTGTAGAGCCTGCACCCAACCTTTTCCTTGGGAAAGGAATTTCGAGATAGGTTTCAATTTGAGTATAAAAATAAAATTGAAACTTCAGGAAAAGAGCAATCCGAATAGATAATCGTTAAATCCTTTAATTAGTATGGCATACTGCTTTTGTAGAACAAGATATGTTGATGCAGTTGGCATTTTCAATTCCTGCCCTATCTTTGTCGCTGAATTTCAACTCCAACTTACGCCCTTTTTAATGAAAATACGCTTTTCTCTTTTTTGTCTTATTACCCTTTTCACCTTTAATAGCTGCAAAACCGACCTCGATATCCTAGCCCCATACAAAGAAATTCCTGTTATTTATGGCGTAATCAACCACCGCGACCCAACACATTACATCCGGGTTCAAAAAGCGTTTTTAGGAGCAGGCGATGCTTACTCCTTTTCGGCAGTTTCAGATTCAAACTATTTTAAAGACATCACAGTTAAGCTAATTCAGTATAAACTTAGCGACAGTGGAGACTCAACTTTCAAAACACCCAAAGCAATTACTTTAACAGATACCGTAATTCAAGGAAAAGATGGCGGACTGTTTTTTCAACCTGGGCAAAAGTTATACATTACTCATGCTAAATTAGATTCTTCTTTCTCGGTAAAATTAGAAGTAATAAACAACCAAAGCGGCAAAGTTTATACAGCATTCACTCCATTAATAAATCATATAACCATTACAAAGCCAAATACTTCTGAAGTCTCAAAAATTGGTTTTGCAAGTGATTTAGGCACATACAGGTCATTTACCATAGACTGGAATTCGGATAAAAATGGCTATTACTCAGAACTCTTTCTTGTGTTTAAATATACCGCAAAATATATGAATAATGGAGTTCCAAGCTATTTGCAGGACAGTATTATGTGGCCGCAATCAGCAGTATTTTGGAGTAAAGGCGATGGTGCGTTTAGTTTAGAGTTGCAAGGCAAAGAGTTTTACAAAAAAATTCAAGCAGCCATACCTAACCCAGGTGATACGCTCGAAAGGGTCTTTACAGGTATTGATTTTATAGCCGATGTAGGAGGGCGAGAGTTCTATAATTACCTAACGCTCAATCAGCCTACTTCAACAGTGGTGCAAGATAAACCTACTTACACCAATATTTCGGAAGGATATGGCATATTCACTACACGCATAAGAGGGTCGAGGGTTGGCAAACAGCTTACCTCCGAAGCTAAGAAAGAACTTACTGATGGACAATATACTTCTTACTTGAAATTCAAATAAGCACTTTCGACTATGCCTAATATTCTAATCATCGAGGATGAACCCAAAGTAGCCGGATTTATCAACAAAGGCTTAGCTTTGAATGGATATAATTCAGAAATAGCCTATGATGGTTTGGCCGGAAGCCGCTCGGCCCTAAATGCAGAGTTTGATGCCATAGTTTTAGACATTAATTTGCCGGGGATAAACGGCTTTGAGGTGTGTCAGAAAATACGGGAAGCCGACAATTCAGTGCCTATTTTGATGCTTTCTGCACTCGGCACAACTGGTAATAAATTGAAAGGTTTTGATATTGGAGCCGATGATTATTTAGTAAAGCCCTTTGAATTTGACGAACTGCTTGCCCGGTTAAAAGCCTTAATAAAACGCAGTACGGCAAATAACAGTGTTAAGGTGTTGAAAGTGTTGGATTTGGAAATGGACTTGAGTGCAAAATCGGTAAGACGAGGCGGGAAACGAATTGACCTTACTATCAAAGAATTTAACCTCTTGGAATTGCTTATTCGAAATAAAGGAAGCGTGCTGACCAGAAGCGACATAGCCGAGAAAATTTGGGGCATAACCTTCGATACCGGAACAAATATTATTGACCTTTACATTTTTTATCTTCGTCAGAAAATTGACAAAAAATTCGATAAAAAGCTTATCCATACTGCATTTGGATTAGGCTATATTTTGAAGGAGGACGAATAATGCAAATACGGGCTAAACTCACCCTACAGTTTACCATTATTGTTTCGCTTATTTTAATTCTGTTTTCGGTTGCAATCTACATTTCTTCATCGGAGTATCGAGCCGAAGAGTTTTGAGGGAAGTAATACCTTTCACAAAACCATTATCGGCTCCGGTGGTATCACAAATAAGTGTTCCTTTAAAGGTGGGATTAAACGTATTCTTCACCCAAATAGGAATGGATTTCACCATTGCCGGCTGCATGGTAGCAGGGAAAATCACTTTCGCCCCAAAATGCGAAAGCTCCATCGCCTCGCTGTACGAAAGCTGCTCGATATGCTGAGCTTCTTGCACAAAACGTGGGTCGGCAGTCATAACTCCATCCACATCGGTCCATATTTCGATGGCTTCGGCGGTTAGGGCTGCTCCTAAAATAGCGGCAGTGTAATCAGAGCCGCTTCGTCCCAAAGTGGTGGTTTGACCCGATTCCGAACTCGCAATAAAACCTGTAACCACTTGCAAACCTTTGTTGGCCGCAAAATATTCCTGAACACGCTTATTTGTTTCGGTAAAATTAACCTTGGCATAACCAAAGGTTTCGTCGGTGCGAATCAAATTGCGGGCATCGGCAAAGTGTATGTTCGGAATTTCTAACTTAAAAACAGCACTCACACAAAAAGCCGAAAGGCGTTCGCCAAAACTTAAAATCAAATCGCGAGTGCGAGCTGTAACCTCACCCACAAGCGATGCACCTTTGGCAATATCGTTTAGTTCTTTGCACAGCGATAGCACCTCTGCCAGGGCTGCGGGTTGTTGCAAGGCTGGCAGCAATTCCTTTAAAGTAGCAACGTGCCGCTGGGCAATATGGGTTAAAATGGGTTCGCAGGCACTAAAATCAATCGGAATAATGCTGCACAGTTTCACCAAATCATCGGTAACTCCCGATTGAGCCGACACCACCATCACCAAATCGGGGCTACGCGAAATATATGTTTTTACAATGGCCGAAACGTTCTTTAACTGTCCGGCATCGGCTACCGATGAGCCTCCAAATTTTAATATTCGCATACGCTTGGTAATGAATTTAGCCTTTTACTGTGGGTGGCGAAATTATACCAATTGTAAATTCAGTTTGAAATAGAATTTGCTTGCACCGTTTGGATATAGCTGTTTTTGCAACATTTTTTACTGTTGCTAAATGGAATAAGGAAAGCGATGAAAAAAAACTCCCTTTTATCAGGCATCCAACTCCCCGGCTATCACATTCATGCTCGAAAGCGTAAGAATTGCATCTGACAGCATGGAACCTTTCACCATATCGGCATATCCTTGGTAATAAATAAAGCATGGCCGACGGAAATGCACCCGGAAAGGAGCCCTGCCCCCATCGCTGATAACATAAAAGCCCAATTCTCCATTGCCGCCTTCTACACTGTGATATACTTCCCCAACCGGAACATCCACTTCGCCCATCACCACTTTGAAGTGATAGATTAAGGCTTCCATATTGTTGTAAACCTCATCCTTAGGTGGAAGATAAAAAGCAGGAACATCGGCATGGTGCGGCCCGCCTTTCATACCCTCAAGCTTTTGAAGTGCTTGTTTAATTATGCTCTGGCTTTGCTTCATTTCTTCGTGTCGCACCTGAAAGCGATCATAAGTATCGCCCTTGGTACCCACCGGAACAATGAAATCAAAATCTTGGTAAGATGAATATGGATTCATAACCCTCACATCGTAATCAACACCTGCCGCACGAAGATTAGGCCCTGTGAAACCATAGTTTAAAGCAAGTTCGGGAGAAATAGGTCCAGCTCCGATAGTGCGATCCATAAAGATTCGATTACGCATCAATAAGCCCTCATACTCTTTTAGAATAGCAGGAAATTCAGCAATAAAATCATTGATTTGCTTCCATGATTTATCAGAGAAATCACGCTCAAACCCACCAATTCTTCCAATGTTAGTGGTTAGTCTGGCTCCACATATTTCTTCAAATATTTCGTAAATCTTTTCTCTCCACTGAAACATATACACAAAGCCCGATAAAGCACCCGTGTCCACACCAATTACGGTATTGCAAACAATATGGTCGGCAATACGGGCCAATTCCATAATTACTATCCGCATATAGTCCACCCGTTTGGGAATTTCTACCCCAAGAAGTTTTTCCACGGTCATTTCCCAGCCCATATTGTTGATAGGCGATGAGCAATAGTTCATCCTATCAGTAAGGGTAGTGATTTGATAATATGGACGGTGTTCGGCAATTTTCTCAAACGCACGGTGGATATACCCAATTGTAGCTTCGCTATCCATAATAATCTCCCCGTCCATTTTCAGTACGTTCTGAAAAATTCCATGCGTAGCCGGATGGGTTGGACCCAGGTTGAGGGTGGAGTATTCTTTTTCTTTCTTTTGAGGTTCGGCTATTACGTTGCTCATTGTGTGTGTTTAGATAGGAGATTTTAGATTTTAGATTTTAGATTTTAGACTCAGCATAAATATGGTCTAACTTCTAATGTCTAACATCTGAATTCTAAATTCATTTATTCAAGGCCTTTCTGCCAAACATCGTATCATCTTTGTCTTCCCGTGTTCCATCTTCTAACGGGAAATATTTCATCATTGGGAAAAACTCTTGGTCTTCCATATTTAGAATCTTTTTCAAATTCGGATGCCCTTTGAAAATGATGCCATAAAAATCGTAGGCTTCGCGTTCCATCCAGTTTGCAGTGCGGAAAATCGGGGTGATGGTTGGCATATTCCTATCGGCTTCTGCGAAATATACTTTTAAGCGAATGCGGTGATTTTCGGGCAGATTGTGCAATTGATACATTACACACATTTGCTTATCGGCCGTGTTAGCCGGAATATGGATGCCACACATAGTGGTAAGAAACTGATATTGCAAAGCAGCATCCTCATACAGAAACTGAATGATTTCAACTATCTTTTCGCGTTTCACAGTCCAAACCTGAAAGTCGTATTGCTGTTCAGTGCTTAAAATAGCATCGCCAAATTTATCGGCAAGTTTATCAGCAACTAGTTCGTTTGTTAAGGCCATTTTCTAATTTATACTTTCTGAAACTATAATTTACTCAATTCCATACTTTCCTAGTTCGGCCTTGTATTCAGCCGACTCCCTTCTTCCACGGCTCTCGGCTTGTACCAATTCCTGAATTTTCATTACACCATCCAATATTTGCTCGGGGCGGGGTGGGCATCCGGGAACGTAAACATCCACAGGTATAATCCTATCAATTCCTTGAAGTACGCTATAGGTATCAAATATTCCTCCGCTCGATGCACAGGCACCAACGGCAATCACCCAGCGGGGTTCAGCCATTTGTTCATACACTTGACGAAGAATTGGCCCCATTTTCTTTGCAATAGTTCCCATCACCATTAGCAAATCGGCTTGGCGGGGCGAAAATGAAAGTCTTTCAGACCCAAAACGACCTAAATCGTAATGTGCTCCCATTGTAGCCATAAATTCGATACCGCAACACGATGTGGCAAACGGTAAAGGCCAAATAGAGTTTTTGCGAGCCATTCCTACCACTGTGTCGAGCTGTGTGGCAAAGAAGCCCGGCCCTTCGATTCCGTCAGGAGCTCCTACAATCTGAATCCGCGAAGGAAGCGATTGGTTTATTTTTTCTGCACCCATTTTTTATTTTTAGACTTGAGATATTAGATGTGAGATATTAGACTTTGTGAGGATTTTCAATTCGTAATTGAAATTACTCCCACTTCAAAGCACCTTTCTTGATAATGTAGAAGAAGCCGAGAAGCAATAAGGACATGAACATAAACATTTCTATCAAACCTCGCACACCCAAACTTTTGAAGTTCACTGCCCAAGGATACATAAATATTACTTCCACATCGAAAAGCACAAAAAGGATGGCTACCAAAAAGTATTTAATACTAAACGGTACACGGGCATTACCAACTGACTCGATACCGCATTCAAAGGTTTCGTTTTTAACATTGGTATGGCGTTTGGGACCTAACAAATGGGTTGCCCCTATCGTGAGCACAACAAAACCCAAAGCTGCAATAAACTGAAGCAGAATCGGCAGGTAATCGGCAGGCGTTGACATATACTATATATAAATTTCGGGCAAAGTTATCAGTATTATCCAAATTACCGTGCTTCGGCCTTGAAAATTACAGCTTAACCATTAATCTATTTTCTCAATGGAAGAAATTGGGCTTAAATATTCCTTTTTTCTCCCTTGCCACATCCTAAACCTATTCCACAACAAGTTTAAGAACCTTGGATTCCTTAACCGATTTCAAGAAATAAATCCCCGATTTAAGTTGACTAATATTTAGGGTGCTCATTTCGGTATTTAGACTTGATTCTAATACTACCCGACCCGACATATCTGAAAGGATAATTTGCTCCGGGAACTTCTTTATTCCGAAAACAGTTACTGTATTTTGTGCAGGATTGGGCTTTATGCCAAAAGAGGTTTGCGGTTTATTTGATTCTATTCCAACAAAGCCATCAATCATAAATCCACTGCAATATGGAATGCTACTGCATCCGGTTTGCGGGTCGGTAACGGTGATACAGGCATTGAATAAACCCATCGAGGTATAAATATGGTTATTGGCTGTGCCGTTTGTTCCATCGCCATAATCCCAGCTCACGCTTGAATTTGGGTCGCCTTGAAAAATATTTGGAGCGAAATCAATTACATTTCCGGCTAAAAGCGGAGCTAAATTAGTAACGGTAAAGTTTGCGGCGGGTGTGCCATCGGTTAAGGTTATACAATTGCTGCCATTGCACCCTGATGAGGTTACACTTACACAATACTGACCTATTTGGTTGGCTGTTGTAGTTTGTGCTGTTGAGTTATCGCTCCATAGAACAGAGGTGTAATTTGAAAAATCGGGCAATGATAATTGGGCAGTGGTACCTTGACAGAAAAACGCACCAAACTCACCGGTAATTGGCGGCACCAGCGAATCTGCAATACTTACTGAAACGGATTGCGATGTAGCTTGACAGTTATTTCCGTCGGTTACGGTCAAGGAAATATTGCTTGTTTGGGTTATGGTAATTGTTTGTGTTGTTTGTCCGGTACTCCATAAATTTCCGGTGGTAGATGGCGATGTCAGGGTAACAGTAGCGGGTGCACAAACGCTAGTTGCCCCCTGGGGAACAATGGTTGCGTTAGGTGCAGGGTTTACGGTTACTGTGGTTGGAGCCGATGTTGCTGAACAGTTGTTTGTTCCGGTAAGGGTAACTGCATAGGTATTGTTAGTAGAGGCTGTAATGCTACTTGTTGTTTGATTGTTGCTCCATAGAACATTGGAATTTCCGGCAGAAACACTTAAATCAACGCTTCCTCCTGCACAAAATGTGGTTGCTCCGCTTGTTTGAATTACGGGAGTAGTAGGAATACTCACATTGCAATTTTGTTGGCTGGTTATACCCTGTCCGGCAGTAAGCAGGGCCTCAAAGTTTGTCCATTGGGCACATATTCCTTTCAACCAAAAATCAAGAAAGGGGCGAAGGACTTTGCGGGTGGTGGCCAATTGTTGATCTCGGCTTGGTCCGCCAGATGGGGGGAATAAAGACCCTTCACCAAACTGACAGGCAAGATTTACATCTGAAAATTGGCAATGATAGGCCCCTGTAATATTCACATACGTTTTGCAGGCTGATATTGCAGCATTATACATTAAATCCTGATTAGAAGCCGGAGGTGCCACTACATCATAACTACCTGCAATAACAAGCAATGGCTGATCAACTGTTGTGCTGCATTGTGCTACAGCAGAAGGTGTGGTTTCTGCCGCTGCAAAGTTGAATAGGCAGGTTTCATTAGTGGTAAATTGTGCCGACAAAAAGCTGCACCCGCCACCCATACTATGGCCACCTATTGCACCTTTACCATTGATTTTTCCGATAAATGGTGAGGCGTTATTGGTGTTGAAAGCAAGTGTTTTATCTAAAACAATCGCTAGGTCCTGAGCAAAATCAGGATGTGAGGTGGATAATGTTCCTCCTTCTGTGGAAGGCAGACAAACCACATATCCCCAACTTGCCAGACTATCATAAATTGGTTTGTATGCATCGTAGGTCATGGAAAAGCCATGTCCAAAAACAACAACAGGAAAAGAACCAGTAGCAACAGCAGTATTGGCTCCTGAAGTAACCGATGGATATATTAAATAGGTTTGAATTTGACGGCCGGGCCCTCCTCCACTCCCGGTTCCTCCTGTTCTGGCGGGGTCGTTAAAGGTAATAGTTCGGGTACCAATGCTGTAATTTTGGGCAGAAACTGTGGTAACTAAAGCCGCTGCTAAAAGGGTAAATAGTTTTGTCATTCGAAACGTTTTTGGAACGACAATAATAAACCTGTTTTTGTTTAGATTGTTTAGTTTCTTTTAAAATTGGTGATTGCCGGTGTTTTTGGGTACGATGCCACAAAACAAACGGTAAAGTTTGGTTAATCAACCACAACCTTCTTTGTGCTTACGGTACTCTCGGAATACACTTTGAGAATATAAACAGCTTTCGGAATAAGAGAAGTCGCTAATCGTGCTTTTCCGTTTATTTCATCGGTGTTAAGTATTTCTACCCCCGAGATATTGAGGAGTTGAATTTTGCTTTTCGCCTGAAGGTTTTCCAGTTGCAGATTTCCGTTGTCGTTAATAAAACTATACCACAACTGACTATCATGAATATCAGAAATAGCTAATGGGTCTTCGCCCATAAGTCGGCAAATTCTGATTTCGACAACATTGTTGTATTTGGTGAAAAATCCGGTGAGTAAAATGCGTTTATCCGGCTGAATCAAAATATCGGCTACATATTTATTGCACCCTACACCGGGATCGAAATTAGTGTCGAGAGTACCATTTGGTTTTAACTGGCCAATCCTGCTTCGCGACACGCCATTTAGGTTCAAAAATTCACCCCCCACCACAATTGCACCACTTTCGGTAACGGCAACGGCTAAAACGGTTGAATCGGCCGAGGCATTTTGCGAAAATGTTACATCAAGGTTGCCATTGGCTTCTAGCCTGGCCAATCGTGTGCATTCCTGACCTTGACAGGCCAAAAAATTTCCACCGGCTATAATTTTCCCGTCGGGCTGAACTGCCAAATCGAGAACAATATCATCGAACCCGGCTCCAATTCCAAAGCCTGAATCTAAGCTACCATCATCATTCAAACGGGCGATGCGAAAAGCCGGAACGCCGTTAAATTCAGTAAAATTACCTGCAACTAAAATTTTACCATCGGGCTGAACAAGTATCTTAAAAACAGCGGCATTAAAACCTGTTCCTATACTAAAAGATGGGTCTAAACTACCATCGGGCATAAAGCGGGCAATACTGTTAAGGTTATAGCCATCGTTATCGGTAAAATCACCACCGGCTAGTATTCGTTGGTTAGCATCAATTGCTAAGGTGCGAACTGGTGCGTTAAGCATAAGGGGCGAAAACGTAGTATCTATCTCTCCATTGTAGTTTAACCGTGCAATATAAGGATGCTCGCCCCATAAATAATTAGCATCCATATCGCCATAAAATGTGAAGAAGCCCCCAACTATAATTTTACCATCGCTTTGAATAGCATTGCTGGTAAGTTCACCTGCCGGGCTCTTGTAGTAGTGATGAAAACTATCGGTAGTGCCATTGGGCAATAGCCGTTTAATAAAGTTTCCGCCATTCGAAAACCGTCCGGTTACAACAATTTTCCCATCCGGATACAGCGATAAGCAGTTGGCATAACTACCCAAATAGGACGAAAATTCAGTGTCGAGTACTGACGATTGAGCAAAGGCTGAAATGGGTGTGGTTAACGCTAATTGAAGGCAAAGAGCCTTTGCCAATAACTTTGCTGTGTGCTGAATTTGATAGGTAGTTTTCATTTTTTTTTTAGCAAAGATAGGCCATAGCGTAACTTAGTGTTGATGTATTAACTACGGGCGAAGTTTTTGGCGTGGCATGGGTGGGCATAAAAAAAGGCGTAGCTAATTAAGCCACGCCCTTTTTTTAATTTAGATAATGACTAGTTAGGAATAATTGTAATTTCTTGACATTGAGTAACCGTTCCGCTACCATAAAAAACAGATGGATAAACTAAATAGCCATCAATTTGAGTAATAGTTACGTTAATAGCTGTACCCGCAGTGTATGTAAAAGCTGCTGTGGTGCCATATCCTCCAACTTGTCCTTTGTTTTCTCCATTGATTTCTACAGTATAGTTGCTATCGTGAGAATTAGTAACTTTTACTGTTCCTGAATTATTCTGCACACACATTGGGTCATTAGAACTTGCTCCTGTAATAGTAACTGCCTTAGTCGTCTGGGCTTCATCCTTTTTTCCTTTTGCGGTTAGGGTAACTGTATAATCTCCGGCATCTGTATATTTATGAGAAACAGAGGAGCCATCACCACTAGACCCATCGCCAAAATTCCAAGAATAACTTTCGGCATTCTCTGAACAAGAACTATTAAAGTTAATATTCTCATTGGTTTTTGCCTCTGTTGTGTCGGCATTGAAACATGCTGTTGGCTTCTTGGTACAACTTGCAAATGCAATAGAAGTAATTGCAAAAAATAGAATTGATTTTTTCGTTTTGTTTTGTGTTTGTGCCTTTCGGCGGTTGTTTTTATTTATTTGGTTTGAGAAATTTGAAGCCTGAAAAGTAAATAAAAAACTCTCCCTACATCATCCCAACCACCACCAACCCAAAAAACCCCACCACCCCCAAAACCATCCACCCAATCTGCACCCACGAAACAAGCCGAAAACGATTAGGTTCGTGATAGCAAAGGTGAGCGAAGGCAGATGCATAATATCGCACACTGCGGCTGAACTTTTGAAGGGGAGAAAGCGGGCGGCGTGGCATGGGTGGGCATAAAAAAAGGCGAAGCCACATTCGCTTCGCCCTTTTTATACTTTATTACATAAATGCCTATTGCACTCGGCTCACGGGTTCGCTCCATTCGCCATTGCCGCTGGGGTTTATGCCACGGTAGCGGTAGAAATACCGAATGCCGGGTTCTACATCATCGTCCACAATTTTAGATTTCCCCACTGTGCGTAAATATGTAAACGCCGGAATAGTGTTCACATCATTCGCGGGGCCTTCGCCGCGTTGGAATTCGTTTTTATCTGCATTTTCGAGTACGGTTACTTCAATTATGAAGCCCACGCCATCGGTGTCGTCGCTTATTTTTTTGATTAAGCCTTTATCAGGAGCAGGGCGAGGTGTGCCGGGGGCGGTGGCCTCTATGCCGTATTCGAGCCATTTGTCGGAGTCGGCAGGGTATTTACCCATCACCACCAATTGAGACTGGTCGGCTGTTTCAGATGCAGTTTTAGCATCATTCCTCGCATCGTTTCGCTTTTGCTTGAGCAAAACCTCAGTTTGCGTGATAGACACATCGGTAGCTTCGAGTGCGTCTATCACTGTTTGAATGTCGGCTGCGGCATTTGGAGTTGAGGTCCAATCTGCCGAGTTTGCACCTATGCCTTCTTTGATACGTTTAAGGCGTTTGATTTCTTTTTCGAGATAAGTTAATTTTGCCATTGTATTGATTTTTAGGGATTAATATAAATATTTAAGATGTAAACGAAGTTTTGAGTTTAGAAAATAGACCTATTTCGGATGGAAACAGCCCTATTTCGGATGGAAACAGCCCTATTTCGGATGGAAACAGCCCTGTTTCGGATGGAAACAGCCCTGTTTCGGATGGAAATAGCCTTACTTCGGATGGAAATAGCCCTATTTCGGATGGAAATAGCCCTATTTCGGACGGAAACAGCCCTGTTTCGGATGGAAACAGCCCTATTTCGAATGGAAACAGCCCTATTTCGGATGGAAATAGCCTTACTTCGGACAGAAATAGACCCTGTTTGCTTCCCTTCGTTAAACCCGGAAAAAATTTTTTTGGAATTTAATAGCTTATGACCGCTGACCGCTGACCGCTGACCGCTGACCGCTGACCCTTTCGGGCTTATAAAGGTAAGGATTATTGCCATTTGAGGGGCAAATATATATACTTATTTATTAACAGGTAAGGTGATTAGGAAAAAAAATGGTTGTATACGAAAGTTACGGGAAATCATATTTGTACAATGAAAATCTGTCGAGGTTGAATTTAATATAGTTTTGAGGCAATTCTGTAATGCATAAACTCCGAATCTGATAGTAACCTAATGAACAATAGTCAGAGAAAACAAATAATTGAAAATGCAAAAACGTTTTTCAGAAATGAAATTGTACAAAGCCATATTGACGGTGCTTGCAAAAGAGCAAGTAAACTGTCGGAATACAATGTTAACCCCTTTTTATTTAAATACCTGGCAAATTTCCTTACAGGGAACGATGATGCGGAAAGCATTGCCCGGGCTCTTGTTCTGCCACGAATTTTAGGCTCTTCAATTAATACTTCCTTTGGAATGAAGATTCAGAGTTTAATCAGCACCTTATTTCAGGGCTTAGGTTCTACTACTCAAGGAATCGACATTGAATTTATAGATGCAATTGACGGAAGGAAAAAATATTGTCAGTTAAAAGCAGGGCCAAACACAATCAATCATGACGATGTAACTACCATAATTAATCACTTTAATGGCGTTCGTAGCCTTGCCAGAACCAATAATATAAATGTTGGCATCAACGATATGATAGTTTGTGTGGTATATGGCGAAGCAGCAGAACTTAGCTCACATTATAAAAAAATCGGAAATACATATCCTGTTTTTGTTGGGAAAGATTTTTGGCATAGGCTTACAGGAAAAGACGACTTTTATTTTGAATTGATTGACGCCATTGGTGAAGTTGCTTTAGAAGTTGACGCAAGTAAGGTAGTGGAACAAACTATAAAATCTCTGGCCAAAGAAATTCAAGAAAAATACAAGTAGTTACTTTATTCTTTCGGCTTTTAGAGCATAATATTGATTCAAAAATTCGATTATGGAATAGCCAACCTCCTTGCCTAAGTTAACTGGTACAGCATTTCCAATTTGCTTGTATTGCTGAGCAACTGAGCCTTCAAATTCCCAGTCATCAGGGAATGTTTGAATGCGGGCATATTCTCTTACTGTAAAAGGTCTTGTTTCATCGGGGTGACATCTTTCGGTTTGCTTTTGAGCAGGGCTGCAAGTAAGCGTCAAGCAAGGCTCATCCCATCCTATTCTTCTTGCCATCCCGGTCTTACCTCCACCAAGGTAGAAACTTCCACCCATAAATTCCTTTTGGATATCTAAAGGCAAATCTCTCCAATAGCCCTTTGGAGGCACCAAATTCATGACATCAATTTTACTCTTTGGATATTTAGCCCCGGCAGAAACAGGAACATCCTTGTCAAATAGTTCTCCTTTCTTTAGTGCATCCGCTAGGGTGTAGATTTTCTTAGTGGGTTTTGGATAGTGATATTCAATCTGAATATCTTTCCTAACTCCAACTAAAATCAATCGTTCTCTTTTCTGCGGCACATAATAGTTTATCGCTTTCAGGATTCGATATGGAACTACTTTATAGCCAATTTCATCTAATATGGAAATCATTCCGCTTAACGTCCTGCCATTATCATGACTTAAAAGCCCTCTCACATTTTCACCGATACAAATTGGTGGTTTTATTTCATTTACCACTCTTGCAAATTCGTAAAACAAAGTTCCACGGGCATCGCTCAACCCAAGTCTTTTGCCAGCATAACTAAAGGCTTGGCATGGAAATCCTCCGGTAACAACATCGACCCTATCTCTATATTCAACGAAATCAAATGCTCTAATATCCCCCTCAAGCACCTTCCAGTTGGGTCTGTTTCTTCTTAAGGTTTGGCAAGCCCATTTATCAATCTCATTTAAGGCAACGCATTTTAATCCTGCTTTTTCCAAGCCTACAGCTAAGCCACCAGCTCCTGCAAATAGTTCTAAAACGGAGTACTCGTTTTCTGAATCTATTTCATTGGGATAATCAGTTTTGTCTGTATTTGAAATGAAATCAGCAAAGAGTTCAAGTTGTTCTCTTTTATAAACCCTATAATTACTCATGGGCTCTCGAACAGCAACAAGCTTTTTTTCTTTATCCCATCTTCTTAGCGTTTGTTTGCTTTTCCCAAGATACTCAGAAGTTTCTGTCAATGATAAATAGTCTTTCATAACCAAGTAGTTTAACCTTATACAATGGTTACAAAAGAACAACTGAAATTGATTCATTTAATAAGATTCAAAAAATATATATCCTTATTTATTAACGTTGGATTTTTGCCGAATGGGTATTTAGCACCCGCCCATTATAGCATCGCCCTGTCGACCTAGCCCCGATTGAGCCAAATAGCCCACCAGCATTTGGGGCGGCTATAGGCAAAAGAGGCAGTAAATGTTATGGGAGTTTACCCTTCAAAGAGGATACAGTCTAAATCAGGGATATTGGCTAAGGCCTTATCGGCAGTGAGTAGAGGGAGATTGTTCAATATTGCTGTGGCTACAATAATGGCATCGGGAGTTTTCATTTTCTGCTGCTGTTTCAGCCAAATAGCTTTTTGAGTAATGGTTTCGGTGTGGTCAATTTTTACATTGCAGGCCAGTGTATCCTTAACTATTTGAATGGCCTCTGGGCTTATTCCGGTAAAGCCCAAAAGCTCTATCTCGGTAATGTAGGAAAAATACAAAACCCTTCCTTTCAAAGCGTTTTCGGCGTTTATATTCCCATTAAATAAATGGATATAAATATTGGTATCGACCAAGTATAATTCAAGCCCACTCATCTCGAACGCTCCTTTGATATTCCATGGGGTCGCCATACATTCCTTTCAACTTTCCCAAAAATCTGCTGGGGTCAAACCCTTCTTTTGGGGAGTTCTTCGACCTTCTTGCTTCCATAAACTGGTCTATCTTCCGTTTCACCTCCTCGGGGCTGTCGGTTTTTTTAAGAATAACAGTCATTTTGTTTTAAAATTTATCAAAAGTAAACAAATTCAGGAATAGCAGGGTTGCGGCTTGGCAATTTTCAGGTTTCGTTTTTATGCCCCCGAATGGTATTAAACACCCTCCCATCAAAGCACTTCCCTGTCTCCCTAGCCCCGGTAGAGCCAAATAGCCCGCCTGCATTTGAGGCGGCTATAGGCGAAAGCGGGACCCAAACGTTGGGATGGAAGATGGAAAGTTCTGCTCCAAAAATGAATTTGTTAGCTATTCACAGGTTATGAACAGCTTTTCACTACAATGCTAAAATCTGCTTTTTCTATTAACAATTGCCCTGTTTTATTGTTAGCTACGGCGGGTTAGTGTGTGTGAAGAATTCCAAAACTTTATGCTTGTATATCGTTTGGGAATGTGCATTAGCATAGAATGCAGCCGAATTACATAAACTTATGCTTTTTTAGGGAGCAGTTACACACAAGTAGTACACACAAAAGGAGAGATGTTTTTCGGGGAAAATGATAAGTTTTTACAGCCTTTGTTAATTACTTTACAAGTAGCTGATTTCTGTACTTTTGCCAAATTGTAATATGTTTAAAACTCCGGATTCTGTAGCTGATAACCTTGCGGGAAAACACCCGTTTTTCAAGGGTTACTAACCGTTTCAACAGGCTATCATTAATAGTAAAAGGTTTTAATTTTTATAAATTTCAAAAAATACAAATTGATTTAATTAATATAAGTGTTCATAACTTCAAAATGTCAAAAAATTTAGAATTGCAGGGATTAGATTTGTTCGAAGAGATTGCGAAACTCAAAAAAGAAAAGAATGCGGTAATACTGGCTCACTATTATCAGAATCCCGATATTCAGGATATAGCCGATTATATTGGCGATAGCCTGGGACTTTCGCAACAGGCCGCCAAAAGCGATGCCGATATAATTGTGTTTGCCGGGGTGCATTTCATGGCCGAAACTGCCAAAATTCTCAATCCGTCCCGTAAAGTGGTTTTGCCCGATTTGAAAGCGGGGTGTTCGCTGGCCGATAGTTGTCCGCCCGAAGAGTTTGCAAAGTTTAAGCAGCAATATCCCGATCATGTGGTGGTTTCCTACATCAACTGCACGGCGGAAATTAAAGCCTTGAGCGATTTGATTTGCACCAGTAGCAATGCCGAAGCCATTGTGAACAGCATTCCGAAGGATAAGCAAATCATTTTTGCACCGGATAAAAACCTGGGAAGATACATTGCCCGGAAAACCGGACGCGATATGATTCTATGGGACGGAAGCTGCATGGTGCACGAAATATTTTCGCAACAACGCATATTGCGGCTAAAGGAACAAAACCCGGCGGCAATAGTGATTGCTCACCCCGAGTGCGAAGAGCCGGTGTTGGAGCTGGCAGAATACATTGGAAGCACCACTGCCCTGTTGAACTACACCATCAAAAGTCCGGAACAAGCATTTATAGTGGCAACTGAAACGGGGATTATTCACCAAATGATGAAAGCCAGCCCGAATAAAACCTTTATTCCGGCACCGCCAAACAACAGTTGTGCTTGCAACGATTGCCCACACATGAAGCTTAATACGCTCGAAAAGGTATATCTCTGTCTGAAAAACGAAACGCCCGAATTAACCATGGAAGAAGGCCTGCGGTTGAAAGCAGAATTACCCATGCGAAGGATGTTGGATATAAGTGTGAAGGCGGGATTGGTATAGGGGTTAAGAAATCCCGTTAACACTATGCCCATAGTATTCCAATATTTTCTCACTTAGCATTTTATAAACATCCTGCATCAAAGGATTTCCTTCAAGCATTTTTAAGTGCGTTTGTAATACCGAAAAATCTCCTCTTCGTGCAGGGCCTGTTTGAAAGTCGGCAGGTTCTTTCCCAATAATTCTGTTTGCGGTTTCAGTTATTAAAGGGTCGAGAATATGCTCAGGTAGATTGTTTTTCCGTAAGTAATCTTTTGAAAGGATATACAGAAAGTTAGAAAAATTGGAAGCGAATATGGCACCCAAGTGCAGTTGTTTTCGTTGTTCTGAATTAATTTCAAGTACTACATTACTAATGCTTTTAGCTAATGTGTTCAAGGTAGCTAAGAGCGTTTGGTTATTGGCTTCTAAACAAAAGGGTACTTCCAAAAAATTAGTTTCCCTACTTTGAAGCATGGATTGTAAGGGATAAAACACACCGATTTGAAAGGAACACTCCAGCAAAACATTCATCGGAATGCTTCCTGAGGTATGCACCACCGGAATCTTTGTTTTCAGTTCGGAAGCAACTTGAGAGTATCCATCATCTCGGGTACTTACTATGATTAAATCAGCAACCACATTGCTTAAATCGACCAGCGAAGTGGAATATTTTGAATCAACTTCCTTAGCTAATCTTTCTGCTTTTTCAGGACTTCTATTTACAATTAAAACTATTTCATTCCCTGCTTTTGATAGAGCAATGGCTAAATTCCAAGCAGCATTACCCGCCCCAATGAATGCAATTCTCACTTAACTAAGAATTAGCTTCGCCTTCCTTTTTTGTTACTTCCACAGCTTCTTCACTGGTTGCTTCTTTTTCTGTGGCAGGGGTTTCAGCACCCAAAAGGCTTACTTTGTATTGCCCTTCGTGAATGGTTTGTATCTTTTGAAGAATATCTGTGGAGTTTACTTTGGCAGAATCGAAAGAGAACAAAGCAATTTTCTTTTCAAAATCAACTTTACTTAAAGTGATACCGGGCATTTCGGCCACCGCTTCCTGAATAGTTTTAGCACAACCTTCGGCACAGGTCATACCTTCTATGGTGCAGTTAATGGTTTTGTTGGCTACAAATTGAGGTTTGTTTTCCCCACAAGAAGATAAAAATACACTGGCAACAAAGAGAACATTTAAGAGTTTCATTTTATAAATTTCTGCAAAAGTAGAACATATTGAATCTATTTCCTTCCAACTCTGCAATACACTACAAAACCAAATAAGCCCAACTTCATTCGTGCATCTTCCCCCGAAATATGCATATTGAAAAGCAAAAAGCATAGTCGCCCGGTATTCCAATAGCTGCGACTCAGCCATTCACATTTCAGCCATACTTGAAAAATTGGTGAGATAAAAGCCCACTCACCAGTGTATGCATCGATACCAATTACCAAAGCGGAAGAGTTAATCCAATAGCTTATATCATCTGCGTTTCTGTAAGTTTCCTTCTTCCTTTTTCCTTCTTTTTTAGCATTTAGGTATGCAGCAACAGAAAACAAAAAAGGGAATTTTATTAAGAATTGAAAGGCATCACTCCTGAATCCAAGCAAAATGGTCAAGGTTTTAGGGGCATTGCCCAAACCGAAATGCCGGAAGGAAGTAATTAGTTTCAGAATCGTAAATGATACTACCTACATCAAGCCCTCATCACCAAAGCTAAAATATTCGTTTCCAGAAACAATAATGTGGTCTAACAGCTTTATATCAAGCGTTTCTAACCCGGCTTTTACCTTTCTAGTTAATTGAATATCTGCATCACTGGGTCTAAGGTTGCCCGAAGGATGGTTATGCGAAATAATGGCTGAAACAGCCCGATGTTCGAGAGCCAATCTGGCTATAACCCGAACGTCAGCCACAGTTCCTGTAATTCCGCCTGTGCTCACTTTATGGCGACCAATCAAATGGTTAGACTGATTTAGGAGCAGCACAAAGAACTCCTCAATGTTTTGGTCAAATAAATCGTATAACTCTTGAAAACACTGAGCTGAAGAACTAATTTTTGGCTTTTCTAATTTCAACGTAGCCTTTTGACGAAGACCCAATTCCAAAGCAGCAATAATAGAAATAGCTTTAGCTTCACCCATTCCTTTAAACTTACAAAGGTCTTTTACTGTTAGTTTTGAAAGCTCGAAAAGGTTATTGTGTGAGGCTTGCAATATGCGTTGCGACAGTTGCACCGCAGTTTCGTTTCTGCTTCCCGACCCGATGAGTATAGCTACTAATTCAGCATCCGAAAGTGCCGATTTCCCTTTAGCCATAAGCTTTTCACGGGGTCTGTCGTCTTCTGCCCAAGTTTTAATGGAATAGTGTTCGTTTTCGGAGTAGGTATTGCTCATTGGGCAAATTTATAGGAAATTTTTATTACTTGCTTACGCCAAACAATTGAGAATAACATTTGAAATGCGTCTTTTCGCTCATTCATTCATAATTCCGCTATTTTTGCATAATGCTATCTACCCAACAGCAACAAACAATTTTAGCGGTGTTATTGCCCTATAATCCGGTCTATGTTGGTGTATTTGGCTCTTATTCTCGTAACCAAAATCGCCCAGATAGCGATTTAGACTTATTGGTTGATTTGAATTCTGAATATGACTTATTCGATTTATTCGACATCAAAGAAGCCTTGTCTGAAAAGTTGGGCATTCGCATTGATTTGGTTACTAAGCAGTCGCTTTCGGTGGTTTTGAGTACCCTAATCCAAAAGGATTTAAGGCAAATCAATTAATGAAAGACGACACCATTTACGTTGGTCACATCTTGGATGCCATTGACCAAATTAAGGAATTTACACTCGGTTACACACAAGATTCGTTTTTGAAAGACAAGAAAACATGCAATGCTGTTGTAAGATGTTTTGAAATAATGGGCGAGGCCACTAAAAGGCTTTCAATACCCTTTAGAGAAATGCATTCCGAAATTCCGTGGAAAAAAATTGCTGGAATGCGTGATGTTTTGATACACGATTATATGGGGACTGATTTCTTTGCCGTTTGGCGAATAGTTGAAAATCAATTGCCGCAGCTCGAAATCCAACTTAGGAATAGTATAGTTCAAAAATAAGGAAATGCTTAATATTTAATTAAGGAGAAGGTAAACGTTCAAAAATGGTATTTAAGAAGAAGCGGTAGTAGTGGTGAAGGAGAAAGAAGCTCTTTCTACAACATTTCCACCAAAACGAATTAACAAAACCAATAATATTGCACTCTAAACAAAAACCCCGTAAATGAACTTCGAACCGAACGAAAACCAAGAGATGATGACCAAAATGATTAAAGATTTTGGCGAAAAACACATTCGTCCCCGATTAATGGAATGGGATGAAAGTCAAGAATTTCCGGTTGAAGTTTTCAAGAAATTGGGCGAATTAGGTTTGATGGGTGTACTTGTTCCCACAGAATATGGCGGGTCGGGATTTGGTTATTTGGAATACGTAACCGCTATTGTTGAAGTATCGAAAATATGCGGAAGCATAGGTCTTTCTTTGGCCGCTCACAACTCCCTTTGCACAGGCCATATTTTGCAATTTGGAAACGAAGAGCAAAAGAAAAAGTATCTTCCCAAATTAGCTACAGCCGAATGGATTGGTGCTTGGGGTCTGACCGAATCAAACACCGGCAGCGATGCAATGCGTATGAAATGTGTTGCCACCAAAGACGGCGACCATTGGGTATTGAACGGTTCTAAAAATTGGATTACTCACGGCATCAGCGGAAATGTGGCAGTAGTTTTAGCTCGTACGGGAGAATTATTAGATTCCCACGGAATCACAGCTTTTATAGTAGAGCGTACAACACCCGGATTTAAAGCCGGGAAAAAAGAAAACAAACTCGGTATGCGTGCGTCGGAAACAGCGGAAATGATTTTTGATAATTGCCGTGTTCACGAAAGCCAGGTACTTGGAAAAGTGGGCGATGGTTTTATTCAGGCTATGAAAGTGCTTGACGGAGGCAGAATTTCAATTGCTGCATTGGGCTTAGGAATTGCCAAAGGGGCTTTTGAAGCTGCATTAAAATATTCGAAAGAACGGGAACAATTCGGACAACCCATTTCAAACTTTCAGGCAATAGCTTTCAAATTAGCCGATATGGCTACCGAAATTGAAGCTGCCGAACTTTTGATTTTGCAAGCTGCAGATCTTAAAAATCGCCATAAGAAAATGACCAAAGAAGCGGCAATGGCAAAATATTATTCTTCGGAAGTGGCTGTGAGAGTTAGCACCGAAGCCGTTCAGATTTTTGGAGGATATGGTTATACAAAGGACTTCCCGGTAGAGAAATTTTACCGCGACAGTAAACTTTGTACAATTGGCGAAGGAACTTCAGAGATTCAGAAGTTGGTAATAAGTAAGCAAATCCTGACGAATTAATATGGCATCGGAAATTAATCCGTTGTTACAAAATGAAACATCCTTCCAGTTTAGGAGGGATGTTTTGTTTTTATAGGAATGGCTTTTAGCCGGTCCAAATTTTACAAATCCAGCTAAAAAAGAGCAGGAAGTTTTGTTAAATTATTTCAAAAACCACCATATTGCATGGGATGTTTCTCGTTTTCTTCGCCCTTAGCTGCACATTTTTCAATTTTTTAGCGATATTCGCCCCCCCAAACTAAACACCTAAATTAATGTCAAGTATTTACGAACAACTCTTACAGAAGGAAACAAAATTATCGGTTATCGGCCTTGGATATGTTGGCCTTCCAATTGCCTTAGAATTTGCCAAAAAAATCAATGTTATAGGCTTTGATATTAACGAAGCCCGCTTGGAAATGATGCGGAATAACCAAGACCCAAGCGAGGAATTGGAAGCGTCGGATTTTGTTGGTCGTGATATTGAGTTCACAAATTCTATTGAAGTGTTGAAACAGGCAACTTTCCATATTGTAGCCGTTCCTACCCCTATCGATGAACATAATCTTCCCGACTTAAAGCCGCTTTTGGCCGCCAGTCGCACAGTGGGAAAAGCCCTCAAAAAAGGTGATTATGTGGTGTATGAATCTACCGTTTATCCCGGTTGTACCGAAGAAGATTGCATCCCGGTATTGGAAGAAGTTTCAGGATTGAAATTTTTGGAAGATTTCAAAGTTGGTTATTCTCCTGAACGTATTAACCCCGGCGACAAAGAACATACCCTCACTAAAATTATGAAAGTGGTTTCGGGCTGCGATGCAGAATCGTTGCGAAACATTGCCGATACTTATAAAATTGTTGTAGAAGCTGGTGTACACGAAGCCAGTTCTATAAAAGTGGCTGAAGCCGCAAAGATTATAGAAAACACACAACGCGATGTAAATATCGCTTTGATGAACGAGCTTTCGATGATTTTTAACCGAATGAAAATTAACACTTACGATGTGTTGGAAGCTGCCGGAACCAAGTGGAACTTCTTGAAATTTTTTCCCGGTTTAGTTGGCGGACACTGCATCGGCGTTGACCCATACTATCTCACCTATAAAGCTAAACAAAAAGGGCATCATGCCCAGGTAATTATTTCAGGAAGAGCTGTAAATGATGGTATGGGAGCATACATTGCTTCGGAAACCGTTAAAAAGATTTCTAAAAAAGGAAAAGACATCAGCAAGAGCCGTGTGTTGGTGATGGGGGCCACGTTTAAAGAAAACGTATCAGATATTCGTAACTCCAAGGTTGCTGATGTAATAAACGAGCTTAAATCGTTCAGTGTAGAGGTAGATGTGGTTGATCCGCACGCAAGCAGCAAGGAATTGCAACATGAATATGGTTTCGGTTTAATAGAAAATCCCGGCAAAGACTACGATGCAGTGGTGGTAGCAGTAAACCATAACGCTTATGCAAAATTGAGCGAAGCCTACTTCAAGGCCCTCTCTTCAAACGATGGAATTGTGATAGATGTAAAAGGAATTTACAAAGGGAAAATCAATGATTTGACTTACTGGTCGCTATAAAGCGGCTGATAAATATGAAAATACTTGTTACGGGCGGAACCGGCTATATTGGTTCACACACAACTGCTGAGTTGCTAAAAAAAGGCTATGATGTGGTGGTGGTGGATAATCTAAACAACTCGGAAGAGTGGATTTTAGACCGAATTGAGCAAGTAGCCGGAAGCCGTCCTTACTTTTCAGAAATAGATTGCTGCAACCTTTCTGACCTGAAAAAGTTATTTTTACTCCATTCCGACATAAAAGCAGTTATTCATTTTGCGGCACATAAAGCAGTTGGCGAAAGCGTTTCAAATCCATTAGGCTATTACAAGAATAACCTGCTTTCGTTGGTAAATATTCTGGAATGTATGCAGGAAACCAAAGTTGCAAACATTGTTTTCTCCTCTTCCTGCACGGTGTATGGCGAACCCCAATATCTTCCGGTGGACGAAAACCATCCGGTGCAAAAAGCTACTTCGCCTTACGGAAACACCAAACAAATTTGTGAACAGATTTTGCAAGATGCCGTGGCGAGCAGCAATTTAAAAGGAATCGCACTTCGGTATTTCAATCCAGTTGGGGCACACGAAACGGCACTTTTGGGCGAATTGCCCCGAGGCGTTCCAAATAATCTTGTTCCTTTTATCACGCAAACAGCCATTGGTAAACGTAAAGAGCTAAGCATTTACGGAAACGATTACGACACCCCCGATGGAACGTGCATTCGTGATTATATTCATGTGGTGGACTTAGCCGATGCTCACGTTGTGGCTATTGAGCGACTTTTGAAAAATAATAACAAAACAGCTTACGAGGTTTTTAATATCGGTACAGGCACAGGCAATTCGGTATTGGAAGCCGTTAATGCTTTCGAGAAAGTAAGTGGACAAAAACTCAATTATAAATTTGTTCCACGCCGCGATGGTGATATTACCAAAGTGTATGCCGACACTACGCTTGCCAACAATGAACTGGGCTGGAAAGCCAAGCATACACTTGAAGAAGCCTTAGCCTCATCCTGGAAATGGGAGAAGCAATTGTCAAGCAAAAAGTAAGCGTTTCCACTTATAATTTATAACTCATAACTTATCTTTTTTGATGAACATTCTTATCACTGGCGGAGCAGGGTTTATTGGTTCTCATTTAGTGAGACGCTTTGTAAACAATTATCCCAACTATAAAATTGTAAATTTCGACAAACTCACTTACGCCGGAAATCTCGAAAACCTGCGTGATATTGAGAGTAAGCCTAATTACAGCTTTGTAAAGGGTGATATTTGCGATGCTGCATTTGTAGAGAAAACTCTGGCCGAGAATAATATTACGGCCATTATTCATCTTGCTGCCGAAAGCCATGTGGACAGAAGTATCTCGAACCCAATGGAGTTTATTCAAACCAATATTGTGGGAACAGTTGCGTTATTGAATTCCGCCAAGCATTTCTGGGCCGGAAACTTCGAAGGGAAACGCTTTTACCACGTTTCTACCGATGAGGTGTATGGTTCGTTGGGTGAAACCGGATTCTTTACCGAAGAAACACCTTACGACCCGCACAGCCCCTATTCGGCATCAAAAGCCAGCAGCGACCATTTGGTGAGGGCATATAGCGATACCTTTGGTTTACCTGCTGTTATATCGAATTGCAGCAACAATTACGGTAGCCATCACTTTCCCGAAAAACTGATTCCCTTAGCCATCAACAATATCAAGAATATGAAATCTGTACCGGTTTACGGAAAAGGCGAAAACGTTCGGGATTGGTTATTTGTAGAAGATCACGCTTCGGCTATTGATTTGATTTTCCACAAAGCCGAAAATGGTGAAACCTACAATATCGGTGGACACAACGAATGGAAAAATCTTGATTTAATACTCTTGCTTTGTCAGGTGATGGATAGGAAACTAAACCGCAAACCCGGCACCAGCGAAGGATTGATAACGTATGTAAAAGACCGTGCAGGCCACGATTTGCGTTACGCTATTGATGCTTCAAAGCTTCAAAATAAATTGGGCTGGAAGCCATCTTTACAATTTGAAGAAGGCTTGGAACGCACAGTAGATTGGTATTTGGCTAACGAAGAATGGCTGAACCGCATCACCAGCGGCGATTACCAAAAATATTACAGCGACCAGTATGTAACCCGGTAAGGTTTTTTGATTAGTGTAATGGCAAATTGCTAATAAGCATCAAAATCTATCAATTCAAAATATACATCTTTGAGTTGGAAAGAAGAGATAGCTGGGTTTAGCCTTTTGAAAATTAAATTCAGGGGCGAAGGCTTTAGTTTCTCCGGAATATTAACAAACAGACCATTTATTGTTTTACCGGCATCCAAGCCTATCCAAACCTTCAAGGGCATGATTCTCTTTGGCGATTCCCCTACATTTTGGCTTTGCCCCATAATAGCATAGATTAAGGGTTTGTCTGTATCGGTAAAAATTATGTTATTAGCAATATAATACTGTTTATCCGGGTTTTTGATTCGCCATTCCCGACTTTCATGTGTCCAAATAGACTTAAGAAGATATGCTGCATTTCCAGGCTTGATGGTTCCAATTCCGAGCTTTGCCTCCAATTGCCCCACCAGCCTAAAGCCCAATTTGTTTAGAAAACCCGGAGTGCTGTTTGCGTTGGCAACTCCTATCACAAATTCGTAACCCAATTCCTGGGCCAGTTCATATGTTTTATTGGCTAGCTGTGTAAATAATCCTTTGCCCTGATGATTGGGATGTGTGGCTGTGTTTAACGACAATAAACCCATTGTAGGCTTACCATGTATGGCATACAAAACAGGAATTGTTACATAGTGTGCTGCTAATTCGTTGTTCAAATAGGCATCAAATCCCACCACTTTTCCGTTAGGATTTTGAACATACTGCCAGTTTAAGAATTCTGGTGTGAACCTCTTGCTTTCGGGGAAAACTGTCGAGAGCAAAACGGAATATTCCTTAAGCTTTTCGGGGGAGGTTGCGGTCGGTTGAAAGCTATACGACATTGCTTAAATTGATAAATGTTTTCCAACGTATTCACTATAGGTCATTATGCTAAATCCTTGTTTCACCAGCGTTTCAAGCCGATTATAAACCTTGTGACGGTTATAATACATTAGGTAATTATACACTTTGCTGTTGTTAAGTCCCGGATGCATAAAATGCTCCTGCTCAGTGTCGATATCGTAAGGATGGAAATATCCCAATAGAGGATTTTGCACTGAAGTATGCGTTTTTGTTTTCAGGGAGATGAGGAATTCCGGCAATATTCTAAAATAGACCCCCCCGCCATACGGAATAACTAAAGGGCCAAAATTCCCCACCGTCATTGGTATTTCCAGTATTCCTTCATCCGTTTTCCGAGGCTGTGAACCAAAGTTTTTCCATCCATATAAAGGGTTATCTGCCGGAAGCACCGAACTGGAATAGGTTAGATTCAATTCTTTTAGAATCCGATACGCCCATTTTGTTTTTTCAGTTAAGGAAAAGGTCGGGGCTCGAAATCCGGTAACGCTTTTAGCTCCGGCCTTAAGCAATAATTCTATATTTTGCGACAGGTCGGCTTTAAATGTTTCGGGTGTGTGTTGGTCTAACGGAATATGAGAAAGTGTATGGCTGGCTATTTCGTGGCCTTCTGAGGTAATTTCATTAATCAGAGATGGATACTTTTCAGCCACGTTTCCCACCGTGAAAAAAGTACACTTAAAAGTATGTTTTCTAAGCCAGTTTAGATAGGCGATTGTGTTTGCCGCTAAGCGGTCTTTGTATTGTAACCCATAAGGTATCCCTAATCGGACATCTTCTAAATCAACACTAAATAGAAATATCTTTTCCAAAACTAAAACTACTTTGGCAAAGAAAACAAATCGGAGGTTTGCTCTTTGATTCAATGGTAAATTAATTAGTCCTTAATGTTGTCAGGGACTATTCCATCTGAAATCGTAATTTTGACTTACCCCAAATGTATTTCACTTCCCTCTTATCCCGATTGACCAATTGGTTATCTAAAAATACAGCCATTACGGTAATACTTGTGTTTCTGTATTCCGTGTTCATTTTGGAGATGCATAACCCAATGGTGAATATATCTGTATGGATAATGAATGGGCTTTCGCTTCCGATTTTTAATAAAGTTGTTGGAACTGGCTGTTTATTAGGAATGGGTGTGTTTCTTACAGTTATTGTGCTTCAAATTCGGAAAGATCGGCAATTTCTGAAACAGAAACTTGTATATTTATTTCTCACTCTTTTGTTCATCGTTATTCATAGCCGAGTAATGTTTGAAATGAATATCGAGATTATTCACTCCATTGAGTTTTCGCTATTGGCTTATCTGTTGTTTGCCCTAAGCCGTAGTGTGGGTTTCGCCATAGTTTTTGCCCTTCCTGTGATGCTTCTAGACGAATGGAATCAATATATCCTGCTTTATCCGGAATATGTCATGTATTACGAATTCAATGATATTGTTATGGATATTCTGGGTAGCGGGCTTGCATTGGTTACCCTTTCTGTTTTTGGAATTTATCCAAAATGCTCAAACAAATCGTTGTGGGCAAAACCGGAGATTCTTTTTCTTTTCGGATTGCTAACAGTAACCGCTTTAGCCATCAATTCCGGCTATTTAGCCCAATATATTTCTACTCAAAACTCAAACACAGTTTTTGCATTTAACAAAATGCAGAATCCTGATAATTTTTGGACTATTCACTCCTTTACCAAAGCCCGCTACCACATTATGGGTCCTGTGGAAGGAATCACAGTTATTGTGATGTTGTGTCTGTTTTATGCTGTTTGGGATAATTTAATTCAGGATTCTGAATTGAAAGAAGAATAAATGGGAACGCTAATTGAGCAAATTATCAGAAATTAATGCCATTTCTTATTCGCTTTAATTAGCCTAATTCGTGTCATTAGCGTTCCAATTTGTAAAGAAGATCAACCGATCTCATCGGATTCCACAAAATAAATTCCGGGTATATCCTTATGGGCAATTCGAAGCATTTTTGCTGCCACCTCTTCGGCTTCTACTCCTCTGTACTTTCGCAAACCTCCTATCATTAGCGGCTCAATTAATTTTGCAACCCCAATTCCAATTTTTTCTCCAATTCGAAACTCGGTTCTGTTGCCAAGCAGAAATGATGGCCGAACCGATACGAATGTTTCGTAGCCTAAACCGGAAATACTTGCTTCTAATTCGCCTTTCACCCGGCTATAGAACACCTTAGAGTTCTTATCTGCCCCGATAGCACTCACCAAAATGTACTGCTTTGCACCCTTTTTTAAGGCGGCTTTTGCTACTTCGAGAGGGTAATCATAGTCCACTTTTCGGAATGCGGTCTGACTACCAGCCACGGCTATGGTGGTTCCAAGGCAACAAAACACATCATTTGAGGTCAAGTCATACTTTTCTAATTGCTTGAAGTCCACCACTTCTTCGGCTAATTTTTCGTGTTTTATCGTTCCCGGTTTCCGCACAAGGGTTTTAACTAATTCATATCGCTCATCTTTCAAAAGTTGATGAAGCAAATGTCCACCCACCAATCCGGTGCTGCCAATAAGGAGTGCTGTTTTCATGATTTTATAGTAAAAGTAGGTATTTACACTGTTTGGGGTATGTTTTACGACTTTCAATCACATAGTGGCTAATAAATCAGCGGGTTAATGAGTCAATTTAAAACAACGTAAATTTTCAAAAAGTACGACGGTTTTAAGTAAACCACTTCAAATTGCACAAAAAGCAAGCATTCTCCACAAAAAGCTACTTTTTAACAAAAACGTAAATTTGGCTGCTGCATGTACCCGGGTTCAGCAAAGCTTTTAGGTTTGAAACAAATCCAATCAAGAACGCCTTTAAAATATTGCCACCATTTTTATACTTCTCGCTCAGCATACTTACATAAAAACTATCGAACCACATTGGCAATGTGCGTTTTACGGAAAAACCATATTGAGAACATAACTGAGAAATTGCTTTTGGAGAGAAGTGCCAAAGATGTCTTGGAACATCGTAAGCAGCCCAATATTCTTTGTAATCTATTGCATCATAAGACGTTAAGTTAGGGACAGCGATTATCAGAACTCCATTATTGTCTAATAATTTATGAAACGACGACAAATAATAGTCCAAATCATGCACATGTTCTAAAACGTGCCACATAGTGATAATTCCTAAAGAACCATCTTTATAGTTTTCGGCCTGAAAGTATGTTTGTGGTGTAAAGCTAAAATTCTTTTTACAGTTTTCAAAGGCAGTTGAGTTTGGTTCAACGCCCGATACCTGCCATCCTGCATTTTTGCAAGCACCAAGAAACGACCCAGTCCCGCAACCCACATCTAGTATAGCTTTGTTTTGGGACAGTGAATCAACTAACTTTACTTTCTTGCCGATTGTATAATTCTTTACAAATTGGTAAAGCGAATTGATTAGTCCGGTATTCGTGTCGCTATGCGAAACGTAATCCTGGCTTTCGTAGTATTTTCCAATAGCATTAAGCTCTGGTCGAGGATTTGTAAACACAAATTCGCAGCCTTTGCACTGAACTAAGCTAAAAGTTTCATTACTTACAGTGTAATCTTTGCAGTTTAGAAATGATTGAAATTCCGACTTTTTGCATATCGGACAAGAGATTATTTTTTCCATTTTATAGAATGTTCCACGTGGAACAATTTTGCCTAACGACCAATATGAACTAATATTACGGATATATCGGAAGGGGAAACACCTGATATACGGCTAGCTTGACCAAGTGTGCGTGGACGAATTCGAGTAAGTTTTTGGCGAGCTTCTGTACTTAAAGATTGCAAACCGTTATAATTAAAGTTATCAAAAAGCTCAATGTTTTCAAACCTCGACAGCTTGTATGCCATTTCTTCTTCCTTGTGAATATAACCTTCGTATTTCATTAGAATTTCAGCAGTGGTAAAGTATTCGTTTGCAGAAGCCCCTAAAGAATCGTGCAGCTGCTTAACTGAATTTGAGTTTTCTTTAAGGAATTCAATTGAAATTTGGGGACGGGAAAGTACGGTGGAAAGTTTCACTTTCTGATTGATTGGACTTGAATTTAAGGCAGCTAAACCAATATTTACTTCATCAGGGGAAACGCTCGTTTCTTTAAAGAACTTAACGATACGAGCAGATTCAGCAATTTTAGTTTCCACTTTATCCATTCTTTCTTTGCTGGCTAAACCAAGTTTATAGCCGATTGGGGTCAGTCTAACATCGGCATTATCCTGACGTAGAAGTGTCCTAAATTCGGCACGAGAGGTAAACATTCTGTAAGGCTCTTCCGTTCCTTTTGTAACCAAATCATCAATTAAAACACCAATATATGCATCGGAACGAGTAAGAATAAAGCGTTCTTGAGTGTGAACTTTACGATGAGCGTTTATTCCTGCCATTAATCCTTGACAGGCCGCTTCTTCATAACCGGTTGTGCCATTTATCTGACCAGCAAAATAAAGATTCTCTAATAATTTTGTTTCTAAGGTTAAACCTAATTGGGTAGGAGGGAAGTAATCGTACTCAATGGCGTATCCCGGACGAAACATCTTAACCTTTTCGAAACCCTTAATTTTCCGAAGGGCTTTCATTTGAACATCTTCTGGAAGTGATGTAGAGAAACCGTTAACGTATATTTCAACAGTATCCCATCCTTCCGGCTCTACAAAAATTTGATGTTGATTCTTGTCCGAAAAACGGTCAATTTTATCTTCAATTGAAGGGCAATAGCGTGGCCCCAATCCCTGAATTCTTCCTGAAAACATTGGACTTTTATCAAAACCTGTACGCAAAATATCATGAACTTCATCTGAAGTATGCGTAAGCCAGCAAGGAATTTGAGTTGTTAGCGGTTTGGTGTCTGTATAGGAAAATTTATCCGGTTGTTCATCGCCCGGTTGAATAATCATTTGAGAGTAATCCAACGAACGACCATCTACACGAGGAGGTGTACCCGTTTTCATTCTGCCGGCTTCAAAACCAATATCGATTAATTGTTCTGTTATTCCGGTTGCAGCTTTTTCTCCAGCCCTTCCACCACCGAAATTCTTTTCTCCAATGTGAATAATTCCGTTCAAAAATGTTCCATTTGTAAGAACAACAGATTTAGAACGAATATGTTGCCCCATTCCAGTAACAACGCCGTAAGCCTTTCCATTGTTAATTATCAAACCAGAAACCATATCTTGCCAAAAATCAAGATTTGGAGTTTTCTCCAACATAGAACGCCATTCAGCCGCAAAAAGCATTCTGTCATTTTGCGTTCTGGGGCTCCACATTGCTGGCCCCTTGCTGCGGTTAAGCATCTTAAACTGAATAGCTGATTTGTCGCTAACTATTCCGGAATAACCGCCCAAAGCATCAATTTCGCGAACAATCTGGCCTTTGGCAATGCCTCCCATAGCAGGGTTACAGCTCATTTGGGCGATAGTCTGCATATTCATGGTAACCAATAAGGTTTTGCTCCCCAAATTGGCAGCAGCAGCAGCAGCCTCACATCCAGCATGGCCGGCACCAACTACAATTACATCGTATTCAGGAAACATAGTTCGGTTTATATTGGTTGTTCCACGTGGAACAGCGGTTAATTCTGTAAAGAAAGTTTACGTTTTTCATCTAATACGGCCAAAAGTGCCACTAAAAGTTCATCTTTTTTGTCTTCGGATGGCTGAATGTGCTTTTTCACTTTCGACCAATTGGCTAACAAATCGGCTTCTGGAATATCATTTCCGGTATTTTCAATTAGCGTAATGCACTCTAAACAAACTAAATAGTTTTCAGAAAGAGCCAAATCAACAAAGAAATTTAGGTGTGCGTCAAAATTTAATCCGCTTTCCCAACAGGCTGCAACTAATACAGAACGGTTCAAAAAGGAATCGGGGTCGGCAATGGCTTCAACCAATTTTGGTACAGCGTCTTGCGTTTTCACGAATCGTAGAATACTTAGAACAGATTCAATCACTTCTTGGCTATCAGTGTCATTTAGCAATTGAACCATAGGTAATATCAAATTGGAATTACCCTCTTTTCGGATTAAGTCAAGTGTGTCTAAAACCACATCGGAGTGGCGAGATTTAAGTAGGGTTTCTATTTCTTTTTGTCGTTGTGGGGTCATATCTCTTTTCTACGGAATAAATTCATAAGCACCAAGGTCGGGGGAGCTATCACGGGGTTTACCATCAATATCTATTGGTGTTGCACCGCTATTGCCTTTGTCTCTTGCAGGTGAAGTTTGTCTTAAATGGTAGTCATTGATGGCCGAGTTCACGAACAAGCTGTCACCATTGGGGTTTCTGTAAATGGATTCAAAATAATTGGCATCCGATGAACTGAAATCATCTTTAACCCGAAACATAGTATTTCTAAACTTATAATTAAATTGGCCGCCACCTTGATTACTAAATTCTAATTCAGAAGGATTACTGCCATATATCAGGCAATTATTAAAAAGAATATTTGTTAGGTCGTAAGAATAGACCACGTCATTTTCGTCTTGAAAATAATTGGTAATGAGTACGGCAGGGGTGTTACGAGTAGCATAAGAATAATAATCAGCAAAGGTGCAATTATTGCATTCATAATCCCCTCCCTGAGTAAATGCTGCAACATACTGTGCTCCATTCCCCCAAACACAATTCTCCATCTTAACTTTGCTATGCCGGCCATAAAAGCAGGTTGCTCCCATATTTAAGACCTTAGTATTGGTAATATGAACAGTGGCAGAAGCCGGAATAGAATTTGTGCTATCACCATCACAGAATATTCCCAAATTGCCATTTTTAATAACGGCATAATCAATATTGGCCAATATGGGTTGTTTGATGAAAAGTCCTTGCCACTGACCGGGTAGTTCGCGGTAGTCCAACTCTAAACGATCGCCTTGAATTATTACACTATCTGATTTAGTCCCATGAATATCTAAGCCCGCCCCCTCTGCAATAGCCAAACTGGAATATTTATGAATATAAACCCGAGTACCCGGAGCCATATCTAGAGTGCAGCCAGGTTTAACAATTGCCTGGCCATATATCACATAAGGTTTTGTGCTATTCCAGTTAAGTTCGCTGCAATCAAGGTAAAAGCCAAAATTACCGGGTTCGGGATAGAGGAAAATAGCGTCCTGACCAAAAGCCACCAAATCTATATCTTGCTGAACCCCGTTGGTTTCAAAGATAATGCTATCGGTAACAATGAGCGGGGTGTTTTGATTGTTGGGGTCGAGGGTAACTTCTACAAAACCCCACATACTGTCGTTTGGGGCAATTTCAATATCGGTAAAAACCCGACCGGAAACCCCGTCAATATTCATCCTATACTTACTTGTTTCGCCTCCCGCAATGTATATTTTGCTGATGCGGATATTCTCGTTGTGGGTATTGTAAATCTTAAACGCTTTGGTGGACGAGCCAATTTGAGTAAAAACGGTGTCGAAAATTACGGTATCGTTACTGAAATCTAAAGCACCATTGGTGGTAAATTTATCCTTTTTACAGGAAGAAAATCCAAGCCAAAGAAAGGCAATGATGGCAGAAAAAAGTAGAATCCGAGAAGACATTGTGGGCGGCAAAGGTAGTTTCATTTTTGATTAGGTATGTTTTTGATACACATAACAGAAAAATGGAAAAGATATTGTGTGGGATGGAAAATAATTTTTTTGGGAATTATCGAGTAATATCAAACCAAGTGTATAGATAACTTAATGGAATAGTCATCAAATCCTCCCCTCCCAAGAAACACCTTCTTAATCTAATTCAGCTTCATCAAAGCCTCCACAGGGGCTTACTCAAATCCTATATCTTTGCTTTATCAATTTTCACCAAATGGTTACCATAGAAATAAACGAAAACACCAATGCGGGGAAAGCACTATTAGCTGCTGCAAAAGTATTGGCCGAAAAGAGTAAGGGTATTGTGTTTTTGGACGAAGAGGCTGATACAGTTTCGTTTGATGTTTTTGCTGCTGAACTCAAAGGGGAGGTGAGTAAAAGAATTGAAGCAAAGAAAATGGCCAAGTAATGAAAGTGCTTATCAGAAAAGCAGCACTATCAAGTATTGAACAAATAGCCGACTATATTGCTACTGAATAAAAATGCCGGAAACGGCAATTAAGTATGCCGAAAGTTTAATTGAGTTTGGCTACCATCTCGGAAATTATTACAAGGCTTATCCACTATGTAAAAGCCCCAAACTTTTGGCTCAAGGGCTACATTGTGCCACATTTGACAAAAAATGGGTATTTGCTTACAAGGTGGGTAAACAAAGTATAATTATCTATCACATTAGATATGGTGGCGAGGTGGAGTAGTACCTTCTTAATCTCATTCAGTTTCATTAAAGCCAAGAATTATTTCACCCGCAAATATTTCACCTTTTGATGAACGCCTTCCCAATAACTATCTGGTGAGTGCTCTCCTTTCAACTCAATGTATTCCCTTTTAATATCACCAACTTCATATACAAAAGTCTTGGGGATTATTAAAACCGGATGTATTGATTCAAGTTGCATTGGTTTCAAAAAAGCATTAATACTGTATGAGTTCCCCGATTTGATTTCAATGTTATTTGCTCTGTAATATTCAAATCCATAGATGTTTAATCTAAGAGAATCCAATTGCCCTTTCATTTTGATGCAGGGAACAATCGCTGAATTTCTTGGGGACTTAGCTGTGGCAATTCTTTTGCCGTTTTGAAATAGTGTCATACTACAATCCAGGTTTTTCAATTCTTCTTTAGTTTTAAAATCAAAGACTTTCACACACACACTTAAAGAGTCCTTTACACTAGGGGATTTGCTTATTTCCAGTTCAGGAACATCATCAATCTCTACAACCTCAGTATTTTGGAGAAATGGTTTTGTCCGAATAGATTTAAATCGCAACATATTTCCTTCTACAGTGTACCACATTATAGATTTGGATTGTTTCACATGCTCAAAATTTTCACATTCACGTTCTAAAACCGAATCATTCAAGAAATTCAAACATTCCGTTTCTAGTGTATACGTATAACAATACTTCCCCCGTAATTGTCCCTTGCCTTCAAAAGCAAGCAACAACAATAAAAGCAAGCAAGTTCTGCTCATTGGCAATTTTGTCAATTTAGTTTGTTTTAAATGATGACAAGAGGGCTTCGCCGTTGTTAATTGTCAATTCATTTCCCCAACAGCACCTTCTTAATCTCATTCAGCTTCATCAAAGCCTCCACAGGAGTTAAGGTGTTGATGTCCGTTTTCAATATTTCGTCTTTGATTTGCGAAAGAACCGGGTCGTCGAGTTGGAAGAAGCTAAGCTGGTAATCGGGCTGGGCGGCCTTTTTGCCCGTGGAAGGTTTACTATCCGTTAGGACTTCCGAACTATGGTCTTTTTCGAGGTGCGAAAGTATTTGGTTGGCACGCTCTATCACCTTGGGCGGCATTCCGGCCATGCGGGCAACGTGTATCCCGAAGCTATGTTCGCTACCACCTGCAATTAGCTTTCGCAAAAAGATAATCTTGTTGTTTATCTCCTTTATTGCAATGGAGAAGTTCCGCACACGGCTAAGGGACTTTTCCATCTCGTTCAGTTCGTGGTAGTGAGTAGCAAACATTGTTTTGGCCCGTGCCGAAGGATGTTCGTGCAGGAATTCCGTAATAGCCCAGGCAATAGAAATACCATCGTAGGTGCTGGTTCCTCGGCCTATCTCGTCCAATATTACCAAGGATTTCGGTGTTAGGTTATTCAGGATGCTGGCCGTTTCGTTCATTTCCACCATAAACGTACTCTCTCCCGAACTAATGTTGTCTGACGCTCCCACACGAGTGAAGATTTTGTCCACCACGCCTATCTCGGCACTTTGGGCAGGCACAAAGCAGCCAATCTGAGCCATGATAACCACCAAAGCAGTTTGCCGAAGCAAGGCAGATTTACCCGACATATTGGGCCCCGTCATAATAATCACCTGACAATCTTCGGGGTCGAGCAGAATATCATTCGGCACATACTCTTCGCCCACCGCCAATAGCTTTTCAATAACCGGGTGACGTGCCTGTTTTATAGAAAGGATGTTGCCATCGTTCAGGTGTGGTTTTGCGTAGTTGTTGTCAATAGCTATTTGGGCAAAGTTCACCAAACAGTCGAGCCTTGCCACCAAGGTAGCATCCAATTGCACCGCTTCGGTGTATTCGCCCAAGGCGGTAACCAACTCTTCGAAGAGACGGGTTTCCAAGCCCAGAATCTTCTCTTCTGCCCCCAATATCTTGGTTTCGTATTCTTTTAGCTCCTCGGTTATATAGCGTTCGGCACCGGTGAGGGTTTGCTTCCGCACCCATTCTTCGGGCACTCTACTTTTGTGGGCGTTGGTCACTTCAATATAGTAACCAAACACCTGATTGTAGGCCACCTTTAGCGAGGTAATGCCCGTTTTGAGGGCTTCGCGTTGCTGCACTTGCAGCAGGTAATCTTTCCCTGCTGAGCTTATTGCTCGTAGTTCGTCCAACTCGGCATTCACACCCGTTTTTATCACTCCGCCTTTGTTTACCAATGCCGGTGGGTCTTCTTGCACCTCATTGAAAATCTTCTCCACCATAGAAAGGCAGGGGTTCAGTTGTTCGCCTATATGTTTGAGCGGAGCGGAGTTGGCCGACAGGCACAGTTCCTTTATCGGAACAAGCAATTCTAAGGTTCTTCGGAGTTGCACTACCTCGCGGGGATTGATGCGTGCTGCCGCAATCTTCGACATCAGCCTTTCCAAATCGCCTACCGAAGACAGGTGCTTTTGCAGATTATCTTTCAGCTCTGCATTGTCCTTCAGTTCTGAAACCGCATTCAATCGGTCTTCTATCGCCTTGCGGTTTTTGAGCGGCAATGCCACCCAGCGTTTCAGCAAGCGGCCACCCATCGGCGTGCATGTATTATCCAGAATATCCACCAAGGCTGTTCCTCCTGGTGTGTTTGTACCAAATATTTCGAGGTTACGAATCGTGAACTTATCCAGCCAAACGAAATTCTCTTCTTGGATAAGCTGAAGCTTCGTGATATGTTTCAGCCTGTCGTGGCGGGTTTCAGACAAATAATGCAGTGCCGCACCCGCCGCTATGGTATGCAATCCGTTCTTTTCAAACCCAAAACCTTTTAGCGATTTGGTGGCGAAATGCTTGAGCAGCAGTTCTTGCGAATAATCGTCGGAGAACACCCAATCTTCCAGCCCAAACTCAGAGCTGATGCCGCCAAAGTTTTCCCTGAAAATGTTCTTGTTTTGTTTAGGGAAAAGAATTTCTCCGGGCCGGAAGCTTTGCAGCAACTTGTCGGCATATTCTTTATCTCCCGCTCCGGCTAGAAACTCACCGGTGGATACATCGAGAAAAGCAAGCCCGAACTGTGTTTTGTCAAAATACACTGCTGCCAAAAAGTTGTTCGATTTAGCTTCGAGTATATGGTCATTAAACGTTACCCCCGGCGTTACCATTTCGGTGACGCCCCGCTTCACAATGGTTTTGGTAAACTTGGGATCTTCTAACTGGTCACACACCGCCACCCGATAGCCTGCCCGAACCAATTTCGGCAAATACGTTTCGAGGGAGTGGTAGGGAAATCCGGCCAAAGCCACCTCGGTAGCCGAACCACTTCCCCGCTTGGTAAGCACGATGCCCAGCACCTTGGAAGCCTTCACGGCATCTTCGCCAAATGTTTCGTAGAAATCGCCTACCCTAAACAGCAATATCGCATCGGGATGTTTGGACTTAATGCCGTTGTATTGCTTCATCAGCGGGGTTTCCGCTGCGGTGGTGGCTTTGCTCATTGGGGTGGCAAAGGTGTGGAAAAATTGGATGAAAAGTATGACAATTACCCCATTGTTTATGAACCAAACGTTAATATCAATTAGCAAATTTCGTAGCCGAAACTTCCTTTGATTGGAGTCAGTATAGGTCGGGGGCTAATCTTCAGGCGTCTAAAATTTGGATGAAAAGTTACCATAAGAGGAATTTATTTCAACGGATGCTAACTTTATATTTAACAGATATACTATATTTGTAGTCTATATTAACCAAACGAAAATATTCGTCATGAAAAAAAACCTACTCTTATTGGCTATTTTAGCCACAGCCTTCACTTCTAGATCTCAGGTGTATTATCCGGACGGAACCGCAATTTCTACTACCGCTACACTTACCGATTTAAACAACGTAAGCCACGACCTGTTTACTATGACAAATGCAGGCAAACATGTCATTATTGATTTGTCGGCTACTTGGTGCGGAATATGTTGGGGGTATCATCAAAGCGAAGTGCTGGATAGATACTATAATCTATATGGACCTACGGGAACAAGTGAAGTAAAAGATGCAGAAGTGTTTCTTTACGAAGTGGATAATTCAACAGATATGGCGGATTTGCAAGGAACGGGTACAAATACTCAAGGCGATTGGATTACGGGGACTACCCATCCGATTTGCGATCCCGCAAATTCTAATTCTGTTGTTCTGAAATTCGTGCAGCCCGGACAAACGTATGGTTTACCTGCAATATTTGTGGTTTGCGAGGATAAGAAACTTTACAAACTAAGCAATTCACTTACCAATGAAGTAAATTTAAGAGATTATATTGCTGGCAAGTGCGGAATATCGCCTAATAGCACTACCGAAATCATGGATCTTGATTTTAGTTATGATTTGTTCCCAAATCCAGCTAACGAGGCAACCAAACTTCGGTTGAACTTAGACAAACCTAATGATGTATCTTATAGCTTAGAAAACTGTTTGGGGCAATCTATTTCGGCGACAAATAATGTATTTATGGCATCAGGAATCACCGAAGTGGACTTTAATACCGGCAATTTGGCTAATGGCATTTACTTACTGAAACTAACAGTAGGTCATCGCCACATAAATGCAAGAATAAGCGTACAGCATTAACCCTTCGTTTCCGTTGCGGTGGTGGCTTTGCTCATTGGGGGCGGCAAAGGTGTGGAAAAATTGTATTTAAATGGGTTAGACAATAAACCCTTTTATATTGCATTACACACTGCCAATTCGACTTGTTCCAATTGCCTCTTCTCTCGTCATGTATTTGCCTTCCTTATGCTTTCTAAATGTTTAGAAAGCCTTTCATGCATCGAGCTTACTTCGCGGCTGAATAAATATCGGAACTCGTCCATTTGCTCGGCATTTCCATTCATTAGTTCGGGGTAAATATCAACGGCAGTTGCCTGAATTTGCTTTTCCACAGTTTCAGCAAAACGGTAAAACTTTCGCTGCATCATTGAAGCATTGGGCATACCCTCACTAAGATCATCAAAAACCTTCTCTATTTTCTTGTGCTCTTCCACCTTAGCTTCAAGTGCCATTTTCTTCCATTTCTGTTCTCGTTCATATACCAATTGCCAATCTCGTTTAAGGAGGCACTCTTCCACATACTTATAAACTTCATTAAGAGTGTCGGGTTCCAGGGCCTCGAATATTTTATTTTCCTTTGGCCCCCAACCCCCAATATCCTTGCGAATCTTACTTAAATAAGCATGCAAGGCCGGATTGGCTTCTTGCAGATAGTGTGTGAGTTCATGATAATGGAAGGGATAGTTTTTTATCAAAAACTCTTCCGGTTCCGAAATATGAATATCGAAATGAAAGGTAACGTTATCGTCACCCAAAAAATCTTCGATTTTATGGTGTAGGTTTTCAATGGTAAATTTCATGGAGCAAAAATAGGAAATGCAATAAAATCTATAGCTCACTCCTAGATAACCCAAAACTTCGCTGAGCAAAGCTTATCAACCTTGCCCTTTCGCGTTGTAGGTCTAAGGCCTATTTTTAAATATCCCACAAATAAAATCTGAACCCTCTACCCCATCGCACATCCTACCCCATCCAAATACCCCCGAATAATCCCATTCTATAAATATCACACCTACCCTTTAGCAAAATAAACTTATCGAGCATCATTCCACATATAGAACCTTGGCAAAACACGTGTCCGGACATCATTCTAACTATAGAACCTTGGCAAAACATGTGTCCGGGCATCATTCTACATATAGAACCTTGGCAAAACACGTGTCCGGGCATCATTCTACATGTAGAACCTTGGCAAAACACGTGTCCGGGCATCATTCCACATATAGAACCTTGGCAAAACACGTGTCCGGGCATCATTCTACATATAGAACCTTGGCAAAACACGTGTTTGGATATGAAATTACCGGTCGGTTTTAGGTTGTAGACGGGCGGGAACATAATGCCCAGATTGGGGTTTCCTAGCAGTTAATATTTTGTTAATAAAATTTAACGTTTGCAATTTAGTGGGTTTTTAATTTTACAGTCATAATTCAATATTTACTAACCTTTTAAAAACTAGAAATTATGGCAGCTTTAATTTGGGCATTTCTCCGCAACCCTTTTGAAATTGTAACAAGAGGGAATTATTTAAAAATGATGGCAATTGCCAAATACACCGATTTGGCTCTGCACGGTCAAATTGCCAATGCGGCAATTCTGGCTATCTACAATGTGTATCATCCGCTTTATTTGGCCTTCAAAAATGTTTACGATGCTTGGTTTAGCAGCGACGAAGGCCACATAAGCAGTACCGATGCCGTATTAGCCCTTGAAAAGTTGCTGAGCGGCACGTATATCCGCCAATGGGATGCCGCCATTCAGCAACATTATGATGTGCCCAGCACCCGCTACAAAGAGTTGCTGCCCCACCGCCGCAAACCGTTTCAAAAAGGCGGACATCAAGACCGCCTGAGTGCTGTAACCACTCTTTTAGAGGCCATTGGCACCGATGCTAACCTTGCTGCACTGAAAGTAACGGTTACCGCATTTCTGACTAGTTATGAAAATGCCATCGAAGAATCGGGCATGGACATTACTGGCACCGAGGTTTCGTCGGCTGCTGTTGAAACCCAACGCTTACTTATGGCCGATGGTTTGATGGATGCCTACGCCTCATTAATTAAAACGGCTATCAATAACCTTGCTTCGCTATTGGGTTATTTCGATGTAGAAAACATTATGAACAAGAAGCAAACTTCATTTGATGTGACTGTGCCTAGGCAGTCCTGGAAGGTGGTGTTTGTGCACACGTTTAAAGCAAACGACAAAATGGAGATAACAAGCCACGGCGATGCAGATCTTAACTTTGGTGTTGGCCTTTCCCGCACCGAACCATTCACCGGTCCGCCCTTCTTTTCTATCACCGGCCATAGTCAAAGCACTTGCATGGGCAGTCAGGTAATGAATAACGGTTACCGTTACTTTATTGTACGAAACGACACCGACCAAGACGGTGAGTTCACCTTGAAACGGTTCTTTTAAATCGTAATTGTATTTTTTGATAGGAAAAAGCGAAGCATTGTGCTTCGCTTTTTTTGTGGATGCTTTCGCACTCATTCTCCTTTAAAACATATATGCCCCCAATGACTCGTATCCAATGTTCTCGGCCTACATAAAATCAGTCTTCAAATCAGCACATCAGTAAAATCGTGCGTCCCATTCGTAATTTAAGGCTGTCAGGGCACAAAAGCACCTCAATTTCCCTGCAATATTTCTCTTCTCAAACCACCTCGCTATTTAGAACCATTCTAAATTACCCAATCCGTAAAAAAAGTTAAACGCCATTATCCTGCGTTTCTATTTTTGCGGCGGCATTCAAAGGCAGTGTTCGGACTAGTATAATGCTAAAAACATCAGCAAAATCAATGACTTCAAACTGTAACGACTATTTCGGTTTTAGGAAACATTTACTTCTTTTCACGGTAGTTTTAGGCGTTTTTGCTCAATCGTCGGCTTTTGCAGCTGCTGATGGAGCCGCAATTTTCAAAGCAAATTGTGCATCATGCCATAAAATCACCGACCAGAAGCTCACCGGACCCGGTCTTAAAGGCATTGCCGACCGTGTGCCAAAACCAGCCAACGAATGGTTGTTTAACTGGGTAAAAAACAATACCAAGCTTATTGCTTCGGGCGATGCTTATGCGGTAAAGATTTTCAATGAGAACAACAAAGCGGCAATGACCGTTTTTGAATACCTCAGCGATGATGAAATCAAAGCAGTTGTTGATTATATAGTAGCCCCTCCTGCACCAGTAGCCACAACAGGCCCTGCCGGAGCAGTAGTAGCAACCGAAAAACCCGCTCCCGACAACACACTTAACTATGTATTATTCGGCCTTTCGGCTATCTTCTTAGTATTAGTTATCTTCCTAAGCCAAATCAAGCGTAACCTTGAAACTTTAGTTGCCGACAAAAACGGTTTGCCTACTCCGGTTCACCACACAGGATGGGATGGCGTTAAATATTGGATGGCCAACAACAAAAAAGTTGTTGCATTAGGTGGATTCATCGGAATACTTTGGATTAGCAAAATAGGTTGGGATGCTTTGTTAGGCATCGGTGTTTATCAAGGCTACCAACCCGAACAACCAATTAAGTTCTCTCACGAAATCCACGCCGGGAAAAACAAAATCAATTGCGTTTATTGTCACTCAGGTGTTGAACGTAGCAAACATGCCGGTATTCCTTCGGCTAACGTTTGTATGAATTGCCACAAAGCTATTCAAGAAGGACCAACAACCGGCAAAACAGAGATTGCTAAAATCTACAACGCATTAGATTATAACCCTGCTACACAAACTTACGGTTCAAACACCAAACCCATCAAATGGATAAAGGTGCATACCCTTCCCGATCACGTTTACTTTAGCCACCAACAACACGTTTCCGTAGGTAAGGTTGAATGCAAATCGTGTCACGGAGCGGTGGATTCAATGGCCGTGGTGAAACAAAATGCACCACTTACAATGGGATGGTGTATCAACTGTCACCGCGAAACCCAAGTTCAAATGGAAGGCAACGGTTACTATACCGAAATGAGCCACCGTTTCAACAAATACGCTAAAGAACATAACACTAAAACCCTTGATAAAATGGAAAAAGTTACCGTTGAAACCATGGGTGGAACAGAATGTGGCAAGTGCCATCACTAATTTTATTAATTCCCAAATATTACTTGCATAATCCAAACGATGAGCAATAAAAGATACTGGAAAGGACACGCAGAACTCAATCCAACAGCTGAGTTTAAACAGTCAGTAGAAGCTGAGTTTCCTGAAAACGCTAAAGTTGAAGAACTTCTTGGCAATGCCAATATTGGTGACACGTCATCAAACCGCCGCGACTTCCTTAAGTTTTTAGGGTTTTCAACTGCCGCTGCAACGCTTGCTGCTTGCGAAACCCCTGTAAACAGAGCTATTCCTTATTTGAACAAACCCGAAGAGATCACTCCCGGTGTTGCAAACTGGTATGCTTCTACATTCTATGATAGCAACGACTATGCAAGCATTTTAGTAAAAGTTCGCGAAGGCCGTCCTATCAAAATTGAAGGAAACAAAATTTCTAACGTTACCAAAGGCGGGATTAACTCTCGTGTTAACTCATCCGTACTTGGTTTATATGACAGCGGTCGTGCTAAAGGAGCTGAGGCTGCAGGTCGTCAAATCACTTGGGATACTTTAGATAAAGAAGTAAAAGAGAAACTAGCGGCGATTGCTGCTAAAGGCGGAAAAATCCGTTTCTTGACTTCTACAATTATTAGCCCTTCTACAAAAGCAATTCTTGCTCAGTTCAAAGCTAAATATCCGACTACCGAAGTTGTAACGTATGATCCTATTTCTTATTCAGGGATTATAAATGCAAATCAAGCTAGTTTCGGCAAAGCAGTAGTTCCAGATTATTACTTCGAAAAAGCTAAAGTTGTTGTAAGCTTCGGAGCCGATTTCTTGAATACTTGGTTAAGTGGTGTGAAGTTCGCTAAGGCTTACGGTGTAACCCGTAACCCGAAGAACAAAGCCATGAGCCGCCACTTCCAATTTGAAACTGCTCTATCATTGACAGGTTCAAATGCCGATATCCGAGTTTCTCTAAAAGCTTCTCAAATAAACAAAGCCGTTGTAAATCTTTACAACGAAATTGCTAAGAAAGCCGGTGCTTCTTCTCTTCCTTCCGGTTCTACCGAAGGCGATAAAGCAATTGCTAAAGCCGCAAACGAATTGTGGGAAAATAAAGGAAACACAATCGTTGTAGCTGGTTCAAACGACCCAAGCGTACAAACAGTTGTAAACGGAATCAATGCTCTTTTAGGAAACTATGGCAATACCATTGACCTAGATAATTATTTGAACATCCGTCAAGGTGACGACACTAAGGTTATCGCTTTATTGAATGAAATGAAAGCCGGTGGAATCAGTGCTTTGTTTGTTCAAGGAGTTAATCCTGCTTATACCTTAAGCGGTTTTGCTGATGCAGTTTCTAAAGTTGAATTAAGCGTTTCTTTTGCCGACCGTGCAGATGAAACAGGTTCATTAACCAAATATTTAGCTCCATCTAATCACTACCTAGAAAGCTGGGATGATGCTGAGCCTAAAGTTGGACAATACAGTTTAACTCAGCCTACCATTGCTCCACTTTTCAAAACTCGTCAATTCCAAGATAGTCTTATCGCTTGGGCTGATTTGGGTGGTGATTATCATTCTTTCCTAAAATCAACTTGGCAAACAACTTTGCAGCCTAAATCTACTGAAGGTTTTGGTGCAGAAGAATTCTGGGTTCGCTCGCTGCAAGGCGGTGTTTTCGAAACTCCTGCTTTGGCTGCTACTGCTGCAACCAATGTGGCTGACTTAAACGCTGCTGCCGCTAAAGCCACTAAAGATAATGGTGGAAATACAGAATTAGTTATTTATGTAAAAACAGGATTAGGTGATGGAAATCAAGCAAACAACCCATGGTTGCAAGAGTTCCCCGATCCTATCTCTAAACTTACTTGGGACAACTATGTGGCAATGGCCGTTTCGGACATGAAGAAACTTGGCTTAACATGGTTCGAGAAAGGAGATAACTGGGAGCAAGCCGATGTTGTAAGTGTTACCGTGAATGGTAAAACAGTTAAACTTCCTGCAATTCCTCAGCCGGGACAAAAACCTGGAACTATATCCATAGCTTTAGGTTATGGCCGTACCAAAGCCGGTAAAACCGGAAATGGAATCGGAGTTAATGCTTTCGACTTAGTAAGTACCTCCGGAGGTTTCTTTGATTATCAAAACCTAAACGTTAGTGTTACCAAAACAGGAGAACAATATCCTGTAGCTGCAACACAAACCCACCACACTTTGATGGGCCGTGATATGGTAAAGGAAACAATCCTTACTGATTATATTAAGGACCCTAAATCAGGCAATCCTGATTTGTTTATCCAAACTACAAACCACGGTAAACAAGCTCCAACTAAAGTAAACCTTTGGGACGACCATCCCAATGACCGTGGACATCGTTGGGGAATGACCATTGACTTGAATTCCTGTATCGGTTGCGGTTCTTGCGTAACAAGTTGCACAAGCGAAAACAACGTTGCTGTAGTTGGTAAAGACGAAGTTCGTCGTAGCCGCGAAATGCACTGGATTCGTATTGACCGTTATTACACTTCTGCAATGACAGAAGAAAGAGCGGAGAAAGAAGGAGTTGGTGCTATTGATAAGTTCTTAGCGATGGAAGATGCTGAAGAGAATCCTTCAGTTGTATTCCAGCCTTTGATGTGTCAACACTGCAATCACGCACCTTGCGAAACAGTTTGTCCGGTTGCTGCAACTACACACAGCAATGAAGGCTTGAACCAAATGACTTACAACCGCTGTATCGGAACCAGATATTGTGCAAACAACTGTCCATACAAAGTTCGTCGTTTCAACTACTTCAAATATTTTGATAACGAACAGTTCCCATTCAACTTCAATGATGATTTGGCGAAAATGGTTATCAATCCTGATGTAACTGTTCGTTCACGTGGAGTTATGGAAAAATGCTCAATGTGCGTTCACCGTATCCAATCAGGTAAACTAAGAGCTAAGAAAGAAAGCCGTAAGGTTACAGATGGCGAAATCACTACTGCATGTCAATCAGCTTGTCCAACAAACGCGATTTCGTTTGGCGACCTTAACGATGCAGAAACCAATGTGGCTAAATCATCAAAAGACGAACGAGGATATCACATGTTGGAAGAAATAGGTATTCAACCAAACGTATGGTATTTGACTAAAGTACGTAACCGCACAAAAGAAGAGAACGAAGCATAATTATTATACAATATTAATTTCGAGATATACTAAATGGCAAATCACGAATCGACTGTCAGGGAACCGCTGATATTAGGCGATAAAACTTGGCACCAAATTACTGAGGACATTTCTTTTCCGGTAGAAGGAAAAGCCAATAAATGGTGGTGGATTGTATTTTCCATCTCTGCATTAACAGCTCTTTACGGAATAGGCTGTTTGGCTTATACTATTGGAACAGGTATTGGTACTTGGGGAGCAAATAAAACAGTAGGTTGGGCTTGGGACATCACTAACTTCGTATGGTGGGTGGGTATCGGACACGCCGGAACACTTATATCAGCTATCCTTTTATTGTTCCGTCAAAAATGGCGTATGTCTATCAACCGTTCTGCGGAAGCGATGACCATCTTTGCGGTAATCTGTGCGGCCATCTTCGTAACTATGCACACAGGTCGTCCTTGGTTAGACTACTGGTTGTTTCCATTGCCAAACCAATTCGGTTCGCTTTGGGTTAACTTCAACTCACCACTTATGTGGGACGTGTTTGCGGTAACAACCTATTTCACCATCTCTCTTGTATTCTGGTATTCCGGTTTGATTCCTGACTTCGGTACAATCCGCGACCGTGCACAAATGCAAGGCAAACCATTACGTCGCAAAATCTATAACATCCTTTCTTTCGGTTGGAGCGGTAATGCTCGTGCTTGGCACCGTTTTGAAGAATTAGCTTTAGTGCTTGCAGGTCTTTCTACTCCACTTGTACTTTCGGTTCACACGATAGTATCTATGGACTTTGCTACTTCTATCGTTCCCGGATGGCATACTACTATCTTCCCACCTTACTTCGTTGCGGGTGCTATCTTCTCTGGTTTTGCTATGGTTTTGACTTTGTTGTTGATTGCCCGTAAAACATTGAACCTAGAAGCGTATATTACCATCAACCACGTGGAGTCAATGAATAAGGTAATCACCCTTACAGGTTCAATCGTGGGCGTGGCTTACCTAACCGAGTTATTCATCTCTTGGTACTCTGGTGTGGAATATGAGCAATATGCCTTTATCAACCGGGCTACAGGACCTTACTGGTGGGCTTATGCAAGTATGATGACCTGCAATGTGGTTACCCCACAGTTGTTTTGGTTCAAAAGCGTTCGTCGCAGTTTGATTGCCACATTCATTATCTCTATCTTCGTAAATATCGGTATGTGGTTCGAGCGTTTTGTAATTATCGTTACCTCTTTGCACCGTGACTATGTTCCATCAAGCTGGTTGATTTATCACCCTTCTTTCGTTGACATAGGTATCTTTATCGGAACAAACGGTATCTTCTTTACATTGTTCCTACTTTTCTGTCGTACTTTTCCTGTAATAGCTATTGCGGAAATCAAATCAATTTTGAAATCTTCAGGTAGTCAATATAAAAAATAACCAAGCATTTTTACACATAAGTAAATGAGCAAATCAATAATATACGGTCTTTTCGATGACGACGAGTTGCTGTTAAAGTCTGCCAAAGAACTTCGCCGCAATGGTGTTCGCATCAAGGATGTCTTTTCTCCTTTCCCAATTCACGGTATCGACCCTGTAATAGGAGTGCCCCGCACCCGATTGGGTATAGGAGCATTCATTTATGGTGCCACAGGACTTTCTCTAGGAAGTTTAATGCTTTGGTATATGATGATTCACGACTGGCCAATGAACATTGGTGGAAAACCAAGTTTTGCCTTTTACTTGAATATGCCTGCATTCATCCCTCCAATGTTTGAAATGACAGTATTCTGTGCAGGTCATGGAATGGTGATTACCTTTTTGCTGATTAATAAACTGTATCCCGGTCGCGAGCCTCACAATCCTGATCCACGCACCACCGACGATAAGTTTATGATGCAAATCAATCTTGCAGATAACAAAGTTGAAGAAGCCAAAATCAAAGAGATTTTGTTGGCTACAGGTGTACAAGAAATCTCAGAAAAATAATTTGTGGAGTTTCCTAAAATGAGAATTAACCAAATTTCAAAAACCGCTGTTACTATAGCCCTCGTTGTAGGTTCTGTTGTGGTATTAGACTCTTGCCGCAAACAGCCTCTTAGCCCGGGTTACGAGTACATGCCGGATATGTATCGCCCAGTGGGTTACGAATACTATAACGTAAACCCTAACTTCACGGATAGCATCACTGCTCGTAAACCTGTTGAAGGCACTGTTTCACAAGGTAACTATCCTTATGAAGGGAATCCTGTGAACTATGTTCCTTATTCTTTAAAGGCTGAGGACTATGAATTGGCTGCAACAGTGGTAAATCCAATTGCTGCAACGGCTCAAGTTGTTGAAAAAGGAAAAGACATTTACACTAAGTTTTGTGTTCACTGCCACGGCGATCAAGGTAAAGGAGATGGAAGCATTACCCAAACCGGGAATTTCCCTCCTCCGCCGGCTTACAATGCTGCATTGAAAGAATTGCCTGAAGGTAAAATGTTCCACACACTTACTTATGGTAAAGGTATGATGGGTTCACATGCATCACAATTAAGCAAAGTGGAGCGTTGGACAGTTATTCGTTACGTTCAAACTTTACAAAAACTTTAATTTCCAAAGAATCATTAGTCTTCAATTAAATGAATCTCAATTATAACTTTACCGACAACAACAAGAAGATAGCTTACGGCCTAATGGGTGGTGGCGTTCTTTTGGCCTTGCTCGGAGCATTCACTATCCATGAGCACGCTGCTCAACGTATATGGGCCAACCTTTTGGTTAATGGCTTTTACTTTATGGCAATTGCTTTGGGTGCTACTTTCTTTATGGCAGTTCAATATGCTGCCGAAGCTGGGTGGTCCGCAGGTTTAAAACGCGTTTTTGAAGCCGTTTCTCAATACCTTCCTATTGGATGTGGAGTTGTTCTTTTATGTATCTTAGGAAGTCAATTGCACTTAAATCACCTTTATCACTTTATGGATCCTGATTTGTACGACCCAAAATCAGAACACTATGATGAAATAATGGTTGGCAAGCAAGCGTATTTCAATCCTATCTTCTATTGGGCAAGAATTTTAGCCTACTTCGTTGGCTGGTCTTTATTCATGCGTGCTTTCCGCAAACGTTCTTTGCAAGAAGACTTACAAGAAAGTGTATTACGTCACCGCAAATCAATGGACTTCTCAGCTTGGTTCTTAGTATTCTTCGCTGTTACTTCTTCTACAATGTCTTGGGATATAATTATGAGCATTGATGCTCACTGGTTTTCTACTTTGTTTGGATGGTATTGCTTCGCTGGGATGTTTGTTTCAGCTCTCATCACCATAAACCTATTGGTTATCCACTTGAAAGAAAACGGATATTTTGAGCATATTAATGAGAACCACTTACATGACTTAACCAAGTTCATGTTTGCATTTAGTGTATTCTGGGCTTACTTGTGGACAGCACAATTCCTTTTGATTTGGTATGCAAACATTCCTGAGGAGGTTACTTACTATATGGACAGATGGGAAAACTACAAATGGTTGTGGGTTTTCAATTTGGCTATCAATTTCGTTTTCCCATTCCTTGTCTTGATGACCAGAGATGCTAAACGCCGTTGGGGAACAGTTAAATTTGTAGGCTCTGTTATCATTATCGGACATTGGTTAGATGTATTCATTATGGTAATGCCCGGAACAGTAAAAGAGCATTGGGGAATCGGGCCATTAGAAATTGGAATGTTGTTGGCTTTCCTAGGCTTATTTATATTTGTAGTATTAAGTTCGCTTGCCAAAGCACCACTTGTAGCTAAAAATCACCCCTTCTTGGAGGAGTCTAAGCATCACCACGTTTAAGTAATTAACATAAGAAATAGAATCAAACAATGAATTGGTTAATCATATTTACAGTAGTTTTAGGCGTGTTGGCTGTTGCCCGCTTGCTAAAGGTGATGGAGTTGTCGGCTGCCTTGCGAGGTGGTGACGTAAACGACATTACAGAGGATAATAACAAGAACAATGCCCTTACTTGGATAGTTTTTGGTGTATTATTTTTCTATGCTTTTTATTGGCAAGTAAAAAATTATGGAGCATTGCTATTACCTGAATCCGCTTCGGAACACGGTTTAAAGACCGATATGTTATTTGATGTTTCCATGTGGATTATTACTCCTACTTTCTTTGCTACACATATATTCTTATTCTATTACATTTTCAAGTACTATCATCGTAAAGGTCAAAAGGCAACGTTTTTTGCTCACAGCACTAAACTTGAATTGATTTGGACAGTTATCCCTACAATTGTACTTACATCATTAATAGTTTACGGTATCGGTACTTGGAATGAAATCACTACTCCGGCTCCTCAGGAAACTATGGTAATTGAGTTGTATGCTAAACAATACGATTGGACTGCTCGTTACGCCGGAAAGGATAATCAATTGGGTAAGGCTTCTTTCCGCTTGATTGATGGTGTAAATGCTTTAGGTATTGATGTTAAAGACGAAGCTGCCAGCGATGACAAAATTGTTCGTGGCGAATTTCACATTCCTGTAGGGAAATCTGTAAACTTCAAATTTCACTCTCGCGACGTGATTCATAGTGCTTATATGCCTCACTTCCGTGCTCAAATGAACTGCGTACCCGGTATGGAAACTATGTTGCACTTTGTCCCTACTATCACTACCGCTGAAATGCGTGTTAAAACAGGAAACGATAAGTTCGACTACCTATTGTTATGTAATAAAATTTGCGGAGCTTCCCACTTCAATATGCAAATGAAAATAGTTGTAGAAAGTCAGGAAGAGTTTGATAAATGGATTTCTGAAAAGAAGACATTTGCCCAGGAAATAGCACCGCCTGCACCTGTTGCTGCTACAGTTGATTCTGCTGCAGTTGCTGCTGATTCTACCAAAGTTGATTCTGCAACAGTAAAAGTTGTAGCCCAAGTTCATTAATAATTAATAAGTTCTATTAGAAATGTCATCACACGCTGAAACATTGGATCACGGCCACCACGATGCTCATGGCCACGATCACGAGCATTTTCACGACGACCACGATCACCACGAGGAGTCATTTATAAGTAAATACGTTTTCTCGCAAGACCATAAAATGATTTCAAAGCAGTTTTTGGTAACTGCAGTATTTATGGGCATTTTGGCGATGATGATGTCCATCTTCTTCCGTCTGCAACTAGGCTGGCCAGGAAAGTCGTTCCCAATATTAGAAACATTCTTAGGCAAATGGGCTCCGGGTGGAGTTCTTGCCCCGGATATGTATTTAGCTTTGGTTACAATCCACGGTACAATTATGGTATTCTTTGTATTGACCGGCGGATTAAGCGGTACCTTCTCTAACCTTTTGATTCCTTTTCAAATTGGAGCAAGGGATATGGCTTCCGGCTTTTTGAATATGCTATCATATTGGTTCTTTTTACTTTCAAGTGTAATCATGGTTATTTCTCTGTTCTTAGAAACAGGACCGGCATCAGGAGGTTGGACCATTTATCCTCCTTTAAGTGCATTGCCACAAGCCATGCCGGGTTCAGGAATGGGTATGACGCTTTGGTTGGTAAGTATGGCAATATTCATAGTGTCCTCATTACTTGGAAGTTTAAATTACATCGTTACTGTTGTGAATCTTCGTGTAAAGGGAATGTCGATGACTCGCCTTCCTCTTACTATCTGGGCTTTCTTAGTAACAGCTATCTTAGGTGTTCTTTCGTTCCCAGTTTTGTTTGCAGCTGCTCTGCTATTAATCTTTGACCGTTCTTTTGGTACTTCATTCTACCTTTCTGATATCTATATCGGAGGTCAAGCCTTGGAACACACCGGTGGATCACCAATCCTTTTCCAACACTTATTTTGGTTCTTAGGACACCCTGAGGTATATATCGTACTTCTTCCTGCACTTGGTTTAACTTCTGAGATTATCTCTACCAATGCACGTAAACCTATCTTTGGTTACAAGGCGATGATTGGTTCAATTTTGGTTATCGCTTTCCTTTCCTTTATCGTTTGGGGTCACCACATGTTCATCACCGGTATGAATCCATTCTTAGGTTCTGTATTTACTTTCACAACACTGCTTGTGGCTATTCCATCTGCGGTAAAAGTATTTAACTACATCACCACACTTTGGAAAGGGAATATCGTTTTCACTCCAGCAATGTTGTTTGCTGTAGGATTGGTTTCAACCTTCATCACAGGTGGTCTTACTGGTATCATTCTTGGTGATTCTGCCTTGGATATTAACATCCACGATACTTATTTCGTTGTGGCTCACTTCCACATCGTAATGGGTGCATCAGCTATCTTTGGAATGTTTGCCGGCGTTTATCACTGGTTTCCTCGGATGTATGGCAAGATGATGAACAAACAATTAGGGTTTGCTCACTTTTGGCTTACTATTGTTAGCGTTTATGGAGTGTTCTTTCCTATGCACTTCTTAGGTTTAGCGGGTATTCCTCGTCGTTATTACACAAATACTGAGTTTGCTCTTTTCGATAGTTTCTCTGATATCAACGCAATGATTTCAACCTTTGCTATCCTTGGTGCAATTGCTCAATGCTTGTTTTTGTTTAACTTCTTCTACAGCATCTTCAAAGGAGCCAAGACCAAGCACAATCCTTGGAATGCAAATACAATGGAGTGGACAGCACCAACAGAACATATTCACGGTAACTGGCCGGGAGCAATTCCTGAAGTTCACCGTTGGCCTTACGATTACAGTAAGCCTGGAATGCCTGAAGATTTTGTTCAGCAAACTGTTCCACTGCAAAATGGAGAAGTGGAATCGCACTAAAAGCGATATAACTAATAAGGATAAGGCCGTATTCTGATGAATACGGCCTTTTTTGTTTGGAAGTCTAATACAGACAACTAAATGCTGGTTATTAAATTTTGAGGAGAATCGTAACATCGAAATTAATTTCTTTTCATCGGCATTTATCACCAAATTTGCCCCAAATGAAAAAATGCATAATCCTGTTTGGGTTCATTACCCTTGGCATCAACCTTCACGCCCAAGATCAGCCAGCGAAAATTAAAACCAATGCTCACGATGGTGGCGTAAACGCTTTGGCAATAAGTTCTGATGGAAACATTTTGGTATCGGGCGGAAACGATTTCAAAACCTTTGTGTGGAACACCAAAACCACTGAAAAGCTTAAAGGGGCAATGAAGCAGAACGATAAGGTGAACGCTGTGGCTATTAATGCAAGTAACAAACTCTATGTTTCGGGTTGCTCAGATATGAAAGTGCGGGTAGTGGATATTGCTCAGGGTGTTCCGATTCGCATTTTGGCTGAACACACTGCTGCCGTTACTGCTGTGGCGTTTAATCCCATCAACGACTATATTGTTAGCGGAGCTAAAGACAACTCCTTAAAGGTGTGGGATAATAGCAAAAGCAAAACGTCTGTTTTTACCCTCAGTGGTCACAGCAAGGAAATTACTTCGGTGGTTTTTAGTCCCGATGGCAAACGCTTAGTCAGTGCTGCCTTAGACAATACCATCAAAATTTGGGATGCACTAGCGGGAACTTTAATTCAGACTATAGATATTGATAGCAAAGGGGTATCAGCACTGTCCTTCAGCGGTGATGGGAAATATTTGGCAGGCGGCGGCGGAAATGGGAAAGTAACGCTTTGGGATGGGAAAACTTTTACCAAGGTAAAAGAATTTGAAGGGGTGAAAGGGCAGATAAATACAGTAACGTTTAGCCCCGATGTGCAATATGTTATTGCGGGCGGCGATGACAAGAAGATTTTAATCTGGCATACCGAAACGGAAAAAACGGTTAAAGAAATTGGAATTACTGGAAGTAATGTGAGTGCAATTGCTTTTAATAGTGCAATGTCACAATTGATTTCGGGTGGGATAGATGGAGGCTTGATATTTTGGGATATGACCGAACTAAAATTCGGATTACCAAAGTACCCAAAGCCCGAAGTTGCTCCAACTTTAGTTTGCACTAACCTGACAATTGCTGATGAAAATAGCAACGGAATAATAGAGGGAGGCGAGAAGGCATCCCTCACATTCACAGTTAAAAATCAAAGCAAAGGTGATGCCTATCGTTTGATTGCAAAATTATCGCTCGATAATCCAACGTCCGACATCAGTTTTGATAAAGAAGTATTTATTGGCAATTTGGGCGGGGATAAAAGTCAGAGTATAAGTATTCCCATAAATGCCAATGCTGATTTGCAAGCCGGAAACGGAGCATTCGTGTTGAACATTTCTGAAGCCAACGGTAGCGATGCTTCCCCTACCAGACTCTCATTTCAAACGGGTGGTGCCGGAAGTTATAGTTACATCATGGTGATGAATCAAAGCTACACTTCTGCCACAGGAAAAGCTGAAATTGGTGCTCCAATTACGCTAAAACTAAAAATTAAAAACATTACAAAAGGGGCAGCCCGAAATATTAAGGTGAATTTCCTGCTACCTGAACACGTTTTTGCGGTGAATAAAATTTCAGAGCAAATCCCTGCAATGGCAGCAGGCGAAGAGCGAGAAATAGCTATGGAGTTTTATGCAGATAAAACATTTACCCTTTCTGAAATAAAAATGGGAGTGGATATTGAAGGAGCGGCTTTCACCAATGCAAAAGAGTTAATTCTACGAGTAAAGTTGAACGAAAACCTTTCGGCGGGCGAAGACTATTCGGCTGATGTTATAGCTCAGGCCAACGAATTGGAACAACAAAAAACCGACCCTAATGCCAATTTGTATCGAGGAGGTGGCGATCCCCTTAAAGGTTTAAATGTGTCGAAAGCCAAAACAATGGTCATTGGCAATTATTACGCTCTCATTATCGGGATTGATAAATATAAAGGCACTTGGCCGGTACTGCAAAATGCCACCAACGATGCCCGTGCCATTGAAAAGCTGCTTCGTGCCAGCTACAAATTCGAGTTTTTCAAAACCCTTTATAACGAGCAAGCCAATCGTGAAAATATAATTGCCCAATTAGAATGGTTGGTGGCCAACGTAAAAGCAGAAGACAATGTGTTCATTTACTATTCCGGCCACGGCGAATACAAAAAAGAGCTGAATAAAGGATATTGGGTGCCGGCAGATGCCGAAAATTCTTCTACAGCCAAGTATATTTCCAATTCCGATATCCAAACCTATATAAGCGGAATAAAGGGTAAGCACACCTTATTAGTTTCCGATGCTTGCTTTAGCGGGGATATCTTCCGTGGAAATACTGTTTCGGTGCCGTTTGAAGAATCAGAAAAATACTACAAAGAAGTTCAAAGCCTAAGTAGTCGCCAGGCACTTACATCAGGCGGACTCGAACCCGTGATGGATGGCGGCAAAGATGGCCACTCTGTGTTTGCCTATTATTTCCTAAAAACGCTTGAATCAAACCAAAGCAAATACTTCGATGCCAGTCAGCTTTACACCAAAGTGAAAATTCCGGTAATTAACAATTCTGAACAAACACCAAAATTTTCTCCCATTAAAAACACGGGAGATGAAGGTGGGCAGTTTATATTTATTAAGAAACCATGAAATACAAATTAGCATTCACCCTAGTCGATCAGCAAGATTGATTTATTTCACAATCAACATTCGTTTAGTAGCATTGGCCGTTTTACTTTTCACAGAATAAAGGTAGCTTCCTGCCGAAAGATTTTTGGTATCTAAACGGTATGTATTCAATCCTGATTTTGCTTTGATGGTTTCCGAAAAAAGAACTTTCCCTTCAATGCCGCTTACCGAAATTTCATAGTTATCGGTGTTGGGGCTGGTGAATAGAATATCGGTAAACGCATCGGCGGGGTTGGGCTGGTTCTGGAACAAAATGATACCGTTATTATTAAGAGCCGCTACTCCTGTGGGCGGTTCAGAAATTGTAATGCGTAGGGTGTCTTTGCATCCAGCAGCATCTCGAACAGCTAGAGTATAAGTGCCTGCTGCAACTCCAAATAGATCTTCGTTGTGGCTACCTGTGTTCCAAGTTAGCGTATAAGGGGGAGTTCCACCCGCCACAGAAATATCGGCAAAACCATTTGTGCCTCCTACCGTTGTAACGTTTACGGCCTGAACACTATCAGCGTGAAGCGTACATGTCAAATTGGGATAGCAATTCTTGAAATAAACTAAATGGCTGTCGCCAAATCCGCTACACTCACTTGTTACAGATGGGAAACCTCCGGGAATTGGCGGAATATCAATGTCAACTTGACCGGTTTGTCCGGGCGGAATTACGAGCGAAACCGCATCAATAGTATAAACCTGATTGGCAGTAATTAGGGGACAACTATCCACATAATTTATCACCTGAAATGCCGGAACATCAACGTGCAAATCACCTACTCCAACATTGGTAGCCGAGAGATTCCAGTGTCCGTTGGGATTGCCATGAAAAATATTCATTAAATCTATACAAGGAAGACCTGCCGGATAAGCTGCGGCTAAAAGCGGTGCGGTAATATCTAAACCAAACGCCTGCACTTGATTTACGTTTAACTGTGAACCATCGGGAAACGTAAATAGCATTGGATTCATTGCCCATCCCGAATCGCCAGATAATACAGGACACATAAATGCATGTGGGCGGCAACCGATAAGTGTATCCCATTCCAATGGTGCAGGAATGGCAACATCTTCAACAATAAAAGGTGTGACAAAGTAATCGCCATCAATTATGCTATCGGCATTGTTGAAGCAAACACGGGTGAAATCTATGCTTGTACTTGTACTTGGCAAATGAACATAACCAGCAGCATTTGCCGCAGCCACAGTTTGAGCACTGTTTATAGGACCGAAACTTGCAGGTGTAATGGCCCAAGCGGTTGTGTATCCAAGGCTGGTTACAAAACCAGTGGCCAAGTATTCTTGAAGTTCACCACAACAAAGTGTGTCGTTTGGTGGTGCAATAACTGTACCCGACAGGCAAAGCGTAAACGGAAACGATTCGGAATTACAACCAACAGAATTTGTAAAAGTTGCGGTGTAAGGCCCCGCCGTGGTTTGTCCGGCAAGGGCATTTCCGGTTGCGTTGGGTATTAATACACCATTATTATACCACTGCACATCAAAGTTTCCGCTATTGTTTGCAATTTCCAACTGGTTCAACGTTGTATTTACTGTGATTACAGGTGCTTGAGGATATTGTACGAAGGCCATAAAAACGCTATCGGAAGTAGCAGAGCAAATATGAAGGGTGTCCACTACCGTAACTCTATAATATCCGGCTAAGGAAACATAAGTGGCGATGGAGTCAGAAATAAGTGTATGGATATTGAACCATTGATAGCTGTAAGGGCCGCTTGGTGTAGAAAGCAAAATAGAATCGCCTATACAAACACTGTCGTTAGGGCTTGATGTAATGGTTGGAATAGCGGGATTTGCATAAACTTCTACGGTATCTGTGGTGTCGTAAACAGTATCGGTTTCTAAAGAAATGGTATAAGTTCCGGAGGTTTGGATAGTCCCGCTTACTGAGGTGGAGAAACTGAAAGTTCCAGCAGCAGTAATATTGGCTGCAAAAGTTCCTAAATTATCATCTTGCGAGGTGCCATCATCATCTAAAAACTGGACAGACATAATTGGATTTTCCAAAACATGATGAAGATTATTGAAAGTTGCATGGGCATTATTGTTTACATAAGCCGACTGAAAAGATATAGAACCATTCGTAAATAAGTAATACGGATCAGGTGAACCTTGGCATGTAAGAATGTTTGGCTCTTCAATATCACCACACCAATTAGTGCCCGATACGGTTACGTCTATTGCGGTAAGCACATAATTTGAAACCGTTGTTACCAGGCGTGGAAAATGTTGCCCCACTTGTGAGTAATGTTGCACTGGAGGGTTTTTCAAAGTGCTGGTGTTTCCGTTGTCAAATGTCCATTGGTAGCTGGTGGGTTGGTTTGGAGCAAGGTCGATAAGTGCCTGATAGGTTACATCTAAATCTCCGCAAGCAGTGGGTGGATTAAAATTAAAACAGCAATTTCCTCCAGGCTGTTGATCTACAGTTAGCGGAATGGTGATTGTGCTGGGTTGGTTTTGTGTAACACCAACTGATAATGCCGTTACGTTAGCAATTACATTTATCAATATCACATAATTACCCGGAACGGTTGGTGTGCCACAAACTTTAGCACAGGCTCTTTCGGATGCAGGATTGTTGGTTACTGTGAATGAGCAACTTGGCACACTGCAAGTGAAATTTAAACCCTGTGGCATTCCGGTATAACTAACCACAGTTATAGAGTTTAATTGCACCGCTCCTGTATATGCTGGGGTATTTACGTTGAAGTTTCGGGGCATATAAAACGTAATGTCTTGGTCGTAAGGAACGCCTTGTGTGGCATTAGGTAAAACCACGGGGCATTGCGATGGTGCAACAGGATTTATCCCAACTGCACAGGTTTGGTCAATCACACAGCCCGGACATTGAGCCATTGCATTAAACTGAAAAGCCAATGCCGCAAGGCCAATTGATATTGAAGTAAAAAGATTTTTCATTTGTTGAAATTGGATGCAATAATAGCCTTTTTCCTTTAAGAAGGAGGTCAAGATTTAACTGTAACCTTGGTTAACCGACTAATGCTTAAATCAAATCAAGAAAAGGGTATTTAAACTAAATGGTTTATTACTTAGATTTGGGCAAATACCCCTACCTTTGTCCAAAATATAGAAACAATGCTTTTATCTATTCTTCTCGGCTTTATAGGTGCTCAGGAATTAATCATTATTCTGGTAGTAGTGCTATTGCTTTTTGGTGGCAAAAAAATTCCTGAATTAATGAAAGGCTTAGGCCAAGGCGTAAAGGAATTTAAGGATGCTTCGAAAGGCGATGGTAAAACTGACTCCACCGAAACGAAATAAGTTTTCTTCTCTTTTATGCTTCAACAGGGTGTGCTTAATCTGCGTTCTCTCTGTTTCATTGTACAGTTTCTCTTAGCAGGGCAAAATGAAAAAACTCATCATAGCCTGCATTATTAATACCTATTTAATCATTTTGGCAGGAAGTGTGGTTCGCACTACCGGCTCCGGAATGGGTTGTCCCGATTGGCCTAAATGCTTCGGACAATTAGCCCCTCCTACCGATGCCAGCCAATTACCGGCCAACTACAAGGATATATACATTGCCAAACGCATTCAGAAAAATGAGAAGTTGGCCAAATATTTATCCGCTGCGGGGTTTACCAATTTAGCCTACCTAATCGTAAATGACCCATCGGTAAAAACCGAAACCGATTTTAACGTAACAAAAGCTTGGATAGAGTATGCCAATCGCCTTTGTGGAGTAGTACTCGGCCCCTTGCTTTTTGCTCTGCTTTGGATTTCCTTTAAACGAAGAAATGAGTTCAAAGCCATCTTTGGCTGGGCATTGGCCGTATTCATAATCACTTTGTTTCAGGGTTGGCTGGGTTCCATTGTGGTTTCCACCAATCTGCTGCCCGGGACCATCACCATACACATGTTGTTGGCTTTCGTTATATTTGGGATATTGATAAAAATGCTTCATATAATTTCCCCATTAACGGTAGAAGTTCCAAGCCACCTAAAGGCCATTTGCTTAGCTGCACTATCACTTTCCATTATTCAAGTATATTTGGGAACCGAAGTCCGCAAAGAGATTGATGTTATTTCTTACCAGAATGATTATGGCCTTCGTAGTATTTGGATAGCCCAGTTAGACTGGAAGTTTTATCTGCACCGTAGTTTCTCCCTACTTGTGCTGGGTTTTAACGGCTTTTTGTTTTGGAAACTAAAACCTATCAGTGAACCATTATCGAAATGGATAATGGGCATAATAGGCGTTGAAATCCTATCGGGAATAACCCTTGTTTATTTTGATTTTCCGGCAGCAATGCAACCTGTGCATATTCTATTGGCCAGTGTACTGTTTGGGGTACAGTTGCTGCTGTGGTTGAGGATGAAAAGTGTTTAGCTCTCTTAATGGCGATATTTCCTCTTAAAGGAAAATTCAATTTTTGTTTGAACGAAAATTTTCGTGCTACACATCCAAAATCGCAATTCGTAATTAACTCCGTTGAGGGCTTTGCCGTTCGTAATTGAACCCCTATCTTCGCCCACTCAAAAAATCAATGGACATTACATTCAATAAAAACGAAGATGCAAACCGAATGCTCGCCAGCCAATTGGAAAAAAGATTGGAGAAAGTAGGCTTAGGCGGCGGAAAAACACGGATAGATAAAGAACACGAGAAAGGAAAACTCACCGCTCGCGAACGCATCGAAAAGCTACTCGACCCCGATAGTCAACGCATCGAGATTGGAGCATTGGCCGGAGAAGGAATGTATGCCGAACACGGCGGCTGCCCCGGTGGTGGCGTAGTGGTTATGATTGGATATGTTAGCAAACGCCAATGCATAGTGGTGGCTAACGATGCCACAGTAAAAGCCGGAGCCTGGTTTCCCATCACCGCAAAAAAGAATCTCAGGGCTCAGGAAATTGCCATCGAAAACCGTTTACCAATTATATATCTTGTTGATAGTGCAGGAGTTTATCTGCCTTTGCAAGACGAGGTGTTTGCCGACAAAGACCATTTCGGACGCATATTCCGCAACAATGCGGTGCTGAGCTCGATGGGCGTATTGCAAATTGCCGCCATTATGGGAAGTTGCGTTGCCGGAGGAGCCTATCTTCCCATTATGAGTGATGAGGCCATGATAGTGGACAAAACCGGAAGCATCTTTCTGGCCGGTTCCTATTTGGTAAAAGCTGCCATTGGCGAAGATGTGGACAACGAAACCCTTGGAGGAGCAACAACTCAATGCGAAATATCGGGCGTAACAGATTATAAATGCAAAGACGACGACGATTGCTTGAAACGCATCCGAAACATAATGAGCAAGGTGGGAGATTATGACAAAGCCGGATTTAACCGCGAAAAGCCTCAAAAACCTGCCAAAGACCCCAAGGAAATTTTCGGCATCCTACCCGATGATCGCAACAAAGCCTACGATATGCAAGCCATAATCGACAGACTGATTGACGAAAGTTCGTTTGAGCCTTACAAAGAAAAATACGGTCAGAGTATTATTTGTGGGTTAGCTCGTATAGAAGGTTGGGCAATTGGAATTGTGGCCAACGACCGCAAGATTGTGAAATCGAAGAAGGGCGAAATGCAGATGGGCGGCGTAATTTATAACGACAGTGCCGATAAAGCTGCACGGTTTGTTATGAATTGCAACCAGAAGAAAATCCCTCTTTTGTTTCTTCACGATGTAACCGGATTTATGGTGGGTAGCCGTTCCGAACACAGCGGAATAATTAAAGACGGAGCCAAAATGGTGAATGCAATGGCGAATAGCGTTGTGCCTAAGTTTACGGTAGTAATCGGAAACAGCTATGGAGCCGGAAACTATGCCATGTGTGGTAAAGCTTATGACCCTCGTCTAATGCTCGCTTGGCCATCAGCACAAATTGCTGTAATGGGAGGAGCACAAGCCGCCAAAACATTGCTTCAAATAGAAGTAAGCAGCCTGAAAGCCAAAGGAAAAACCATATTACCCGAAGATGAAACAGCTCTGCTTGACAAAATCAAACAAAAATACGCCGATACCATTTCGCCGTATTATGGTGCAGCACGGCTTTGGGTAGATGCTATCATCAATCCGCTTGATACACGCAAATACATTAGTATGGGAATAGAAGCTGCTAACCACGCTCCTATAACCAAGCCGTATAATGTTGGGGTGATTCAGACATAAGGGGTTTCCCGAATTGCCAATAAGTCGCTATTTTCCCTCTATAGCCTTTTCCTCCGAAGTTGTTTTATCGAGGGTAATATCCATCATCACGAGCATAGCAATAAAGCCCCAAAACGGGCAGGAAGCCTTATCGGTGTCTAAGAAATTATTGAGGAATCCGTGAATGTAATAGGTAATAATCCCAAGCGTTAAAGCCATCACCATCATTTTGGTCTTTGGATCAGAAAGTCTAAAATAGAGCTTTATACCGGTAGTGATTGAGGTGATAAGGATGAGTAAAATGGAAAGCATACCAAATACCCCACTTTCAGCTAAGGGCCCTATATACTCACTATGAGCATTCCCCATATCACCGGCATTTGTGCTGATTATGGTTTTTTCCTGACTCATTTGAAACGGAGCATATTTGAAGGCATAAGTACCCGGCCCCCAACCCACAAAAGGTCGTTGTTCAAACATTCGAAAGGCCGAGCCCCAACGATTTAAGCGTTCCAAATTACTAGCATCGGAAGATATATTGGAAATACTTTTAACGTGTTTGGAAAAATCATCGGCACTATCCTGACGGTTCTTTTCCAGTTTCATTTGCAATTGTGACCAACTCATAGCTAAGATTGCCAAAGCCGTTGCTCCACCAATAAGTAAGGTTGTAAACCGAATTCTCAGTTTCATAACAACATAAACCCCCAAAGCAACAATAAGGCTCACCCAAGCAGCACGGGTGTAAGACAGAATTAGTGCGAGAATATAAATTCCAAAAACAATGGCAATGTAAATTCGGGTGGAGCGAGAATAGATGTCGGAAACCGTATAAGTGAGTAACAAAGGCATAAACATTGCCAAAATGGCACCATAAACCGTGTGGTCATTATAGAACGGCGACATTACCCAGTTGGCCGATTGCTGGTCGAAGCCAAAAGTATAGTGGCGGTAAATAGTGTAGCCAATAATTCCCATAAATGGAATAACATACACCCAAATATAGCGTTGAATATTCTTAGGTTGCTTGAACATTTGAGCCGCCAAAAAATAAAAAGTAACCACAAACCACATTCGCGAAAGCAAAAATTTGAAGGAAACAACTGGCATAGAGCTTGAAAACGCAGTAATGCCAATCCAGGCCAAATTGATAATTATTGCAATAGTTACGGGGTGCGAAAGCAATTTTTGGTCAAACTTTCCTTCAAAAAGTAATTTTAAGAAGAAAACCAACATTGAACCGAAAAGCAGAGGGTCGGTGGGAATGGCCAATCCAACACCACCACCAATATTTGGAATATTGATGGCCAATGGTGTGCAAAACACAATAAAAAGCACCAACTTGTCCAGGGCAATAAGCGAAAGTAGCATCACGGCCAGTCCAAGCGGTAAAAGCGGAGCATAGAAAAACCCATTGGCAATCAGCACACAGTTTAGTGCAATAAATACCCCCGCAACCCAGTATATCCATTTTGCGGGTAATGATTTATTCATTTGTGCTGAAGAAGATAAATCGGAGATACTCATTACTCTACTCTCATTGCTCGCTACTATTTCGGTAATTTTCAATAGCAGAAATAGCAATAACAGCCAAAAGCAAACTGCTGAACAAACTGGTAACTACTATAAGCCATCGCACCGGATACGATTTTTTGTCGGCTTCATATGGCCTTACCACCACATTTGAATACGATAGTTTCTTTAAGGTATCTTTATAGTATTCGTCATGTTTCTCTTTCAAATAATGAAATGAAATTCGCATCCTCCAAAGGGTTTCTGTAATAATCATAAACTTTCCTCCCTTACTTTTTAGGGTGGAAAGAAATTCTTCCAAGTCTCTTCCGTTACCTTTTTCTGCAACCGATTTAAGATAGCTTTTCATTGCATATTGGGTTTGGATACTGTAATCCAACAAACCGTCTTTAACCCGCATATCTTGAACAATGGTTTCCATCGAGTCCATTTCATGTTGTGATCGCTCCATTTGCTCCTTCACAACTAAATATCTTTCTGTTGCTTTTTGGCGTTGAAGTTGTTGCTCTTTTGCATCGAATAATTTAATCATCACTGTTGCAATTTCGCTGGCCACTTTGGGCGATTTATCCATTACGTCAATCTGCACCGATTCAAATTCGGTTTTCTTCACCGAAATATTGTCGTGAAACTGACCTAAAAGCACAGTGCGATGCGTGGCATTTTTGGTTGAATCTATACCGTAATGCTCATAAAGTTTAAATATCTTCACCAAGCTGTCGGTAATGGCATCGCTTTGTAATACCTGTATCATTTGTTCGGTTTCGGTTTCGGAACCAAAGGGAACAATGTTTGCCGGATAAAGTATAGCCGTAGATTTATACAATGGGGTAATAAACCAAGAACTGGAAAAGATTGCTGATAAAACCACTGAAAGCACCCCCAACACAAGAAGGTGTTTTTTCCATTTCAATACAATATTGAAAACGGTAAGATCTAAGTTATTCATTATTACTTCCTCCTTTTATGGATTGATATTTTTCATACATCACAATAGCCAAAACGCTCATTATAAATGTAGAAAATGCTGAAACCAGTACAATTAGCCAGCGAATGGGATATGTTTTCTTTTCTGCCTTTGTACCGTTGTTTACTATAAATTTATTGGGAAGCGTTTGTTCTGCATCCACTTTAGCTTCATGGTATTTTGCTCGAAGGTGGGTTACTTGTTTTTTCTCATTCTCAATTAAATCACGAATTGATACATAAGCTCCACCATATTTGGAAACAATTTTCAGTTGAGCTTCAATCTTTTCTATAACCTGAGTTTTACCTTCGAGTTGAGCTTTTCCGTAAGCTTCATACAGCCGCTCTACCTGCGATTCGTAGTCGTTTACCCCTAAACTTCTAAGCACATCCATACTGTCCTCTAAGCCTTTTATGTAGTTTTTTAAATCGAAATATTCAGCTTCTGCTATTTTCATCCCTTTAAATGCACGCTCTTTTTGCATCCTGTTTTTCACGGTATCGAGCAAGGAGGCTATATCGTTGGCCATATCGGCAGCCAATTGTGGGTCGGTGTCCATAACCTCTATTTCCACACTCATAAATTCGGTGCGGCTATAGCCTATGTTGCTTTCATATTCCTTTTGAAGCAGGGTGTTTTTATATGGACTGGTTGTATCAATATCATAGTGCGTCATCAACTGATACTTGCTGATGATACGGTTACGAATTTCGTCGGAGTTAAGAATCTGGAGTAGTTGTTCGGCTTGCTCTTCCTCTCCAAACTGCATAATATCCTCCTTTGCAGAGCTATTTTCGGCAATCAGCACCTTTGAAATAGAGTTAGTATTTGCCGGAAAAAGGATAACGGTGGACTTAAATTTTGGCTTAATAAAGTAAGGCGAGGAAAAAAGTGCCGATGCAACTATGGCTACAATTGTAAGAATAGCCAAGGGTTTTTTCCATTTGCTGAGAAATAAAATAAAATTGGTGGAATCGAAATTAAACTCCTGATTTTGCTGTTGAGCCATATTTGGATATGTGCGGTGTCGGATATTTGGGCTGGCAAATGTAGAAACTGTTTGGAATTTATCTACTGTAGGATTTTGGAGGGCACAAAGCCACATTCCAAATTTCTTTGCACCACCAAATATATATCTACCAAGCCTTTATTCTTGGTTTCAATTTTGCTGTGGCAGGGGTAATCAAAGGTATATTTCACAAATTCAAAAGTAGCTCCCGAAATATTGATTTCGCCTTCTATGCCGCCACTTTCCATAAGGGCTGCCTTATTAAGGTATCGCCCCAAATATCATAGGCGAATTATAACTCCAACAATACCCGCTACCACCGGCACTGTTTGGATTCCAATTCTGATTTCAAATGGAGTTTCGCCTTTAGACAGTTTTTCCATTTTATGATGAAACATAAAATCCCGAATTTCCATCCAGGCTTTAATGACATCAATGGGGTGAGTGTCGTTTGGTTTGGGAAGTCCGCCCACACACATATAGGCATCGCCCATTGTTTTAATCTTCTCCACCTCATATTTGCTCAGAATATTATCGAAGGCTGAAAAGAAATAGTCAATTTCGGCAACTAATGTAGATGGTCTAATTTGCTTGCTAATCTTAGCTGTGGGGCAAATTGAGCGTAAGAAATAGTGGTTGTTTTTCCACTGCCGTTCACTAATCGTTTGGGAGAAGCACATAACTTGAATCTACTTTGCCATTGGGGCGGAGAATAAAGAGTGTAACTTCTTCCACTGTTGGGTTGGCAGCCCTAATTAGGGGTCAGCGTCAAAAGTTGGGGAGTAAAAGATAAAAGTCTACATTTATGGTTTAAATATAATCCCCATTCTATCTACATTTTTCAATGAAGTATTTCCAAGCGAGATAATCGCCTACTTCGATATAACCCACCATCAAGTTTTGTGTTC
>CANJNG010000003.1 GCA_947475205.1 Bacteroidota bacterium | reverse complement strand
ATTTGTTCCTATCCAGTTTGGATACAATTTGGGCGAAAAGTGTTATGTTTGCCATCGGAGAATTGGGTGTGGTTATGCAACTCAAAGGTATTTTGAGATACTTATTCCCGATTCTCCTATTTTAATCGTTTAGGACGCTATTGATAATTTAAAATAAAAAAAGAATTTGGCTATCCTCTATTAGTCATAGAAAGCATCAATTCTCATTTAAAATACTAATTTCCACACGGCGATCTTTGCTGCTTTCGGGCTTATCGGCCTCAGCCTTTAAATTTCCAACTCCGAAATAAATTACTCTTGAAGCTTCAATGCCACCTTGAACTAAAAAATCCCGAACCTTTTTGGCTCGTTTCAGCGAAACTTTCAGGTTGGTTTCCCAATTGCCCTTTCTGTCGGCATGGCCTATCACCTGATAGGTAACCATGGGGATTTCTTTCAATTTTTCAATAAATGGGAATAAATCATTTATAGCCGCCATGGGAATATCCGTTTTGTTTAAAGCGTAATAAATGTTTGCCGATTCAGCCCCAATTTCTGCTTTGGGTGTTTCGGGTTGTGTTGCTTTAGATGGCGACTCGCCCATCATTTCTTTTGTGTTAATTTTATTTGATTGCGGAGCAGGGGCTTCTTCTTTCGTAAACTCAACTGCAGGTGGTGGAATGCTTGCATCAGCCACTAAGACTTCCTTCTCCACAATTTTTTCAACCTCTACTTCTTTGGTCACTTCCACCTCTTTTTCTACTTCTACTTGGGTTTCGATGGCTTCCACAATTGCTACTTCTTTCTCCACTTCTTTTTCGGTTTCTACCACCTGGGCAACGGTCATTTCATTGGTAATAGTAACCACTTCGGTATTGGCAGCCACTTCCTCTTCTCTAAAATCACCACCCGTAATTTCAAAAATGTCAAAGCTAGATTCGGGAGTGTTTTGGGCAAAAAGCCTTTGTCCGTCGGCAGCATTATAAAGGCTAAAATCGTCGCCCGATTTATTTATCGGATAGCCCATATTTATGGGTTCTTTAAATTTGCCATCGGTTTTTTGTTCAGAGAAATATAGGTCGTAGCCACCAATGCCTAAATCCACAACACCATTTGAAGCATAGTAAAGCGTTTTGCTATCAGGAGTGAGATTGGGTGAAATTTCGTTTTTGGACGTATTAATTGGGAAGGCCAAATTGATGGGTAAAGTCCATTTCCCTTTTTCATTTACATGTGACTCATATATATCGTATCCACCGGTTCCTCCGGGCATATCGGACGAGAAATAAAGCGTTTTTCCATCCAAGGAAAAGCAAATTCCGTTTTCGTTGAAACCAGAATTCACCATCTTCAACGATTCGGGTTTTGTCCAAGCACCTTCTTTGTAATTGCTCACATAAATATCGGCGTTTTTGTTTTTGCTTAACCGCAGATAGAGCGTATTTCCATCGGAAGTAACATAAAGCGGCACTTCGTCATATTCCGAATTGTGGGGGAATGGAAAAGCCACGCCCCATTTCCCTGAAGCATCTTTTTCGGCCACATAAATATCTTCCGAGTTTCGTCCATTGCTTTTCTTGGCATCAATGGCAAGGCTTGCAGGTGGCCTTCTAGAGCTAAAAAACAAGCGTTTTCCATCCAATTTCAACACCGGATTTGATTCTGCATACTGCGTATTGATATTCCTTAATTGGGACACGGTTACATTTCGAGGTTTGTTAATGCTATTCTTTGCATTTAGCGACATAAAAATTTCTTTCTCAATCGAAATTGGCGGAACTTTATACTTGTTGCGATAAACAGAATAGTATTTCAAAGCACTATCCGGTTGGTTATTCAATCGGTATGCTTCGGCCAGATAAAACAAGGAATAAAAGGGCGATGCACCACCTTTATCGTTGTTGAAAGAGTAATTCTTTTTAAGCTTTTGAGTGGCTTTTATGAAATATGGCAGCGATTTTGTTTTCTTATCATAAGTGTTATAAAGGCTCAATCCCATTTTGAAATTGGCATCGGGATTCTCGGGTTTCTCTTTCAATACTTCGTTCCAAATGGAGATAGATTGTGCAATAAAATCTTGCTTCAAATTGCGGCTATAATCGCCCGAAAGCGTATTGTCCACCGATGATGAGCCTTTTGTCAGGGCTTTATTCCCGGCAATAAACAGCTTTTTTATGTTCTTGGTTTGTGCATTGCCAATCTGTATCCAACAGCATAAAGCGACGAGGATTAAAATCCGATAAATTATTTGCATTGGCAAAGGGGTGAGTGAGCTAATAATATGCAAACATAAAACAAAAAAAGCCGAAACAATTTGCTCCGGCTTTTTTGTTAAATATGTTACATTTATATCAGTTTATTCTTTGTAAGGCAACCAGGTTTGGGTGCGGTACATAAACAAAATATAGCCCCTTACTTTCAGGTTGCCGCCTTCGAGCCAAAGTTTAGCATCATAGGTTTTGCCGTTTTTGGGGTCCATAATTGAGCCGTCTTTATATTCGGTTCCGTCTTTTTTTAGGCTACGGACTATTTCCAAGCCAATTATCTTTTTGCCTTTGCGGTCGTCGGTACATTTATCACAAACAGGGTCCTGGTCTTCGCTTTGTGCACGAAAGAGTTTTACCACCTTGCCGAAATATTCGTTTCCTTTTTGGTAAATTTCTACTATCGATTTTGGTTTTCCGGTTTCGTCGTCAATGGTTTTCCATTTCCCAACAATGGTTTGAGCGTTTGCTATCGTGCCTACAAAAAAAAGTGCGGCAATTAAGATTGATTGTTTCATTTATTTAATTTAAAGGTGGGCAAATATAAAAGAAAAACATAACGCACAACAATCCGAACTGGATTACTTTCATCCGGTCGCCCTCCCTGCTCAAACAAAAAAGCCGCACCTTTACAGAGCGGCTTTTTCTAATGTCTAAAATCTAATCTCTGAAGGCTAAATTTTAATCCCCTTCTTAATAATATTCAAAGCAGCACCCTCTTTAAACCACTCTATTTGTCCGGCATTGTAGCTATGGTTAGCCAAAATCTCCTCACGGCGGCCGTCCTTGTGGTTCAGCACTACCGTTAGCGGAGTGTTCGGTGCAAATGTGGTCAGGCCAACAATATCAATAGAATCATCCTCCTGAATTTTGTTGTAATCTTCCTTGTTTGCAAAGGTCAAACCCAGCATACCTTGTTTCTTAAGGTTCGTTTCGTGAATACGGGCAAACGATTTCACAAGCACCGCACGCACACCCAAGAAGCGAGGCTCCATGGCAGCATGTTCGCGGCTAGAACCTTCGCCGTAGTTCTCATCACCCACAACTATAGAACCAACACCGGCAGATTTGTAACTACGTTGTGTAGCCGGCACCGGCCCATAAGTTCCTGTCAATTGGTTTTTCACCTCATCGGTTTTTTCGTTGTAGAAATTCACCGCACCAATCAGCATATTGTTCGAAATATTATCCAAGTGTCCACGGTATTTCAACCACGGGCCCGCCATTGAAATATGGTCGGTGGTACATTTTCCTTTTGCTTTAATCAGCAGCTTCAAACCTTTCAAATCCGTTCCTTCCCATGGAGCAAACGGAGCTAAGAGTTGCAAACGATCAGAGGTTTCCGAAACCAAAACACTCACTCCCGAACCATCCACAGCTGGAGCTTGAAAGCCCGCATCTTCTACCGCAAAACCTTTCGCAGGAAGTTCGTCGCCTACTGGAGCATCCAATTTTACTTGCTCACCTTTATTATTCGTTAAGGTGTCAGTGATGGGGTTGAACGATAAATCACCCGCAATAGCTAAGGCAGCTACCAATTCAGGCGAAGCCACAAAAGCATACGTATTCGGATTGCCGTCGGCACGCTTAGCAAAGTTCCGGTTGAAAGAGTGAACGATGGTGTTTTTCTCTTTCTTTTCAGCACCTACACGATCCCACATCCCGATACAAGGGCCGCAGGCGTTAGTAAAAATAGTAGCATCCAAATCGGTGAAGGTTCCAAGCAAACCATCGCGGTCGGCAGTGTAACGTACTTGCTCCGAGCCTGGATTGATACCAAACTCAGCCTTTGTTACCAAACCTTTATCCAAAGCTTGTTTAGCAATGGAGGCAGCACGCGAAAGGTCTTCGTAAGAAGAGTTGGTGCAAGAACCAATCAGTCCCCATTCCACTTTCATTGGCCAGCCATTCTTTTCAGCTTCTTCTTTTATTTTAGAAAGCGGAGTAGCCAAGTCCGGCGTGAAAGGGCCGTTCAAATGGGGTTCCAAAGTATTCAAGTCAATTTCGATTACTTGATCGAAATAGGCTTCAGGATTGGCGTACACCTCTGCATCGGCAGTCAAATGTTCTTTAATTCCGTTTGCGGCATCAGCAATATCGTTGCGGCTTGTAGAACGTAGGTAACGCTCCATAGACTCATCGTAGCCAAAGGTAGAAGTTGTGGCACCGATTTCAGCACCCATGTTGCAGATTGTACCTTTTCCGGTGCAAGAAAGCGAGATAGCACCCTCGCCAAAATATTCAACAATAGCACCCGTTCCACCTTTCACAGTTAAGATACCGGCTACTTTCAAGATTACATCTTTTGCAGCGGTCCAACCATTGAGCTTTCCGGTGAGTTTAACACCGATAAGTTTAGGGAATTTAAGCTCCCAAGGTAATCCGGCCATTACATCACAGGCATCAGCTCCACCAACACCAATCGCTAACATTCCCAATCCACCTGCATTCACAGTGTGCGAATCGGTTCCAATCATCATTCCACCCGGGAAAGCGTAGTTCTCCAATACAACTTGGTGAATGATACCCGCACCCGGTTTCCAAAAACCAAGACCATATTTATTGGATACAGAAGCCAAGAAGTCGTAAACCTCTTTGCTTTCTTTGTTGGCATACGCCAAATCGTCTTTTGCACCAACCTTAGCCGTAATCAAGTGGTCGCAGTGCACGGTAGAAGGAACGGCAACCTTTGGGCGACCGGCTTGCATAAATTGCAACAAAGCCATTTGAGCCGTAGCATCCTGCATTGCCACACGGTCGGGATTGAAATCCACATAATCCTTACCACGACTGTAGGCCGCAGCAGCATCGCCTTCGGTGAGGTGGCTGTAAAGGATTTTTTCTGAAAGGGTGAGAGGGCGGCCTACAACTTTGCGGGCAGCAGCTATTCTAGCGGGGATGCGGCTGTAATGAGCCTTGATCATTTCGATGTCGAATGCCATTTGTTATATAAAGTATTAAGTAATGAGTATTAAGTATTGCTATTGCGGGGCGAAATTACACAATACCCAAAAAAGGTGAGTAGTGTTTTTGAAAAATTTGGAGATAGTTCCAACAAAAAACCCGAACTTTATAAAAGTCCGGGTTTTTTTAGTGGTACGGGGCGGGTTCGAACCGCCGACACAAGGATTTTCAGTCCTTTGCTCTACCGACTGAGCTACCATACCTCCTCCGTTTTTTGGGGTTGCAAATGTAGTATTAATTTCAAGAGTGAAATATTTGAGTAAAAATATTTCTTAAGGCTCTAGTAATTAGTGGATAAAAGCTATATATTTGGCCAAAAGTTTATCACTAATACCATCATTTTAAATTATTAAATCTGCTGTATGAAAAAAATCTACTTAGTTTCTTCCGTAATTTTAAGCATCTTTAGCCTATCAGCGAAGGCTCAAACCACCTCCACCTATGAAAGGGTTTACACTATTTTTCAAGGGAAATGTATGTTAGGCTGCCATAGTTCCTCATCGCTTTCTGGCAATTTGAGCTTACAGGGAACTCCCGAAGAAGTTTATGCCCGGTTAGTGAATGTAAACCCTACAAACCCTGCTGCAGTAGCCAATCACCTTAAAAGAGTAGATCCAGGTTATCCTAAAACTAGTTACCTGTTTAAGAAAGTAAATCATGGTTTAGACCCTAAATTGGTTTTAAGTGCAGGCGAGGGAAGTTTAATGCCAAACAATGGTTCGATAACAATTAATAATGAAGAAATAGAATTAATCCGTCAGTGGATACTATGGGGAGCTCCCGACACTGGACTTACTTATAATGTTAATCTTATTCACAATTTTTATGCTGGTCAAGGTATGGCAGAAGCAACACCTCCGCCTACTCCAGAAGAAGAGGGCAAAGAGGGTTATCAAGTTAAATTCGGGCCAATATTTGTAGACACTTTAGGTGAATTTGAATATTTTCAACCTTATAAAACTAATGCTACTTCAGCAAAAGAGATTTATAAAATGACATCTAAAATGTCTTCTTCTTCTCACCATTGGGTTTTGCGTTCTATTAATGCAGGTGGAGAAAGTAATTTTCCGGTTTCCCCAATGCTTGGAACTACTGTTCAGGCTCAAACCTTGGTATATCAGTATGCTCGGTATATGGGAGTATGGCAGTTTTCGGGAGATATTCCGTTGCCTACTGGAACAGCTATTTTCCAAGATTCTGGGCAGGCAATTCTGTTAAATCTGCATATTCCGAACTATAGTGGAGATTCTTTATTAGCTGCTACTGCATATATAAATATTTATACCCAGCCCGCCAATTCAGGTGCTGTGGAAATGCATACCGACCTTGCAACGTATGGCGGATTTAATCCGTTTGTGCTTCAAATTCCTCCTACAGGTCAGCCTTTCACCCTTCAAAATCATTTTACCGTAGCAGGTGAAACCCGTTATTTTTGGACAATGCAAGCCCATTCTCATAGCCGTGGAACAGATTATGATATGTTCTTAGCTAATCAAGACGGCACAAAAGGCGAACAAATTTATGAAGGGTTTTATAATGAAGATTACACCGCTAATCAAAACTATTACAATTATACCCATCCGGCAGTGCGTAGATTTAGTCCTCTGTTGGAAGTGGATATGAACAAAGGGCTGGTATTTGAGGCTACTTGGGTAAACAACACTCCCGAAACAATTCCGTTTGGTTTTACCACAAAAGAAGAAATGTTCATTACATATTTTCAATATACATCTGAATTACCCCCAAATGCTATTGAGGAAACATCTTATGGAATAAATTCACTGTCCATATATCCAAACCCGAGTAAGGACGTATTCAACCTAAGCTACACAACAAACCACACAACTAATGTTGCTGTTGATTTGTTTGATTACACCGGAAAGAAATTGAAAGCTATTTTCAGTGGTTTGCAAACTGAAGGAAAACAGCATTTACAACTTAATGCAGAAAAAGAGAACTTAGCATCGGGAATTTACTTTGTAACGGTAAATGTTAATGGTTCGATAAGTTCTAAAAAGCTTATTCGGATAGAATAAATACAATAAATTTTTGCTGATACAGAACATTTGAGGGTTAGGAGAAACCATAAATTTATCCTAACCCTCATTTGCATTTATTCTCCTTCCTTTGTTGGGCTATTCCAATAATGTACTTTCCCCGCTATGTTCAATAAACTCAAAATAATTAACGACCCTGTTTATGGATTTATTGGAATTCCTTATTCTATCGTTTTCGATTTAATTGAACATCGATGGTTTCAGCGGCTACGTTATATACGGCAGCTGGGTATGACTCATTTAGTATATCCCGGTGCCATTCACACCCGCTTTCATCATGCATTGGGGGCTATGCACCTGATGACGCTGGCTATTGATGAACTACGAAACAAAGGCAATAGCATTACTGAAGACGAAGCTATAGGGGTAACCATTGCTATATTGCTCCACGATATTGGACACGGCCCCTTTTCTCATGCTTTAGAAAGTTCTTTGGCCGAAAATCTTCATCACGAAGATTTAAGCCTAATCTTGATGGTGAAGTTAAATGAGGAATTTGAGGGGAAACTTTCAACAGCCATTCAGATTTTCAAAAATTCTTATCCTAAAAAGTTTCTACATCAACTTGTGTCGTCGCAATTGGACATGGACAGGCTTGATTACTTGATGCGGGATAGCTTTTTTACCGGGGTGTCGGAAGGGGTAATCAGCAGCGATAGGATTATAAAAATGCTGCAAGTGAAAGACGATGTGCTGGTGGTATCGGAAAAGGGAATTTATTCAATCGAGAAATTTATTGTGGCCCGACGGCTAATGTATTGGCAGGTTTATCTTCACAAAACGGTTTTGAGTGCCGAGAATATTCTCAATAATATACTTCGGCGAGCCAAAGAACTCACTGTGGATGGCGAGCATCTTTTCGCATCGGAATCATTGTGTTGGTTTTTGGAAAACTCGCCCAATAAAGCCGACTTTGAATCAGCAGGAAAGGCACTGGAAATGTTTAATAATCTTGACGATAATGATATTTATTCTGCAATAAAAAGCTGGCAAAACGTTAAGGATAAAGCATTATCTATGCTTTGTCGCCAGCTCATTGCACGAAATCTATTTAAGGTTGTAATTTCTCAAAACCCAATAAGTGTTGAACTTCTGCGGCAAAAGCAAAAAGCATTTTCGGGAAAATATAACATTCTACTAGAACAATCAAACCTATTTGTGTTTTCAGGAAGCATTGTCAACAATGCCTACAATCCTAAAAGCGACAAGATTTATATATTGCAACGCAACGGTGAAGTAAAAGACATTGCCGAGGCAGCCGACCAACTTAATATTTCGGCATTGAGCGAGCCTGTGGTGAAGTATTTTGTTTGTGAATTCAGAGAATAATATCGCCTACCTTATCAAGGTAATGGTTCCGGTTCTGGAATAGTCGCGGCTATTGATAAACTTAGCATTAAGTTTATACCCATAAACACCCTGCTGTAAGGGTTTTCCAAACTGAGTACCGTCCCACCCTATTGTGGTAGCCTCATGCACGCTGTTGGTTTCATAAACGTTTTGTCCCCAACGGTTAAAGATGGTAAATCTAAGGCTTTCGATGCCGTTTCCAAACACCAAATATTGGTCGTTTTGATTGCCTGATTCGGGTGTGAAGGCGTTGGGAAGGTAAATGCGGGGTTCTTTAAACACATAAATATATCCCGAAACGGTATCTGTGCAGGTATTGCTATCTATCACAATTAAGGTAACGAAATACGTTCCGCTATCATGATAATAACTGGTAGGGTTTTCGGCATTAGATAATAGTCCGTTTCCGAAATCCCAGTAATATTCGCTAACCGGTGTGCCTGTGTAAAAGAATGGAATAGTAGAAACACTGAAGAGGGTATCGTGTCCTGCCTGAAACTGGGGTTTAGGGACATTGTTTATGGTAAAAACTTTCGAAACAGTATCTTTAACGCATCTTCCTTTCGCAATCAAGGTTATGGTGTAGGACGTTATTTCGGGGTAGGTATAGGTTACTGTACTTCCTGTGTCGAAATTGGTAAGTCCGCCAACCGGATTTCCAAAATTCCAAGAAAAAGTATCTACTTCGGAGTTGGCTATTCCTAAAAAAGTGGTGGGCAAACCAAAACAGCCTTCATTCCAACTAAAATCGGCCTGGCCAATGAACTCTTTCACCTCTGCCGAAGTGGTATCGTCGCAGCCATTAGCATCGGTAATTACTACAGTATAAATACCGTGAGTTAGTCCGGTGGCAGTAGCTGTGGTTTGCACCGGATTGGTAAGCCATTTATAGGTAAAGGGAGCCGGACCGCCAATTCCGTCCATCGCTATTTGTCCATCGCTGCCCCCGCATGAACTTTCTGTAACCGAAACCACTTTGGCTACCACATCATATAGTGTATCAATTTTTACGTTTAAAACCTGACTGCATCCGCTGCCATCGGTAACCACAACATAAGTGCTTCCTTCGGGCAGGTTGAAAGCCGTCGGAGTGGTTTGCACCGGGGTAGTATTCCATTGAAAGCTATAAGGTGGATTAGAGTTATTAGTTGTGGCTGTGGCCTGTCCGCTTACTTCATCGCAGGTCCCTTGTGCATTAATAATAGCAGCTCCAAGATTTGCAGCACTTTGAATAGCCACTATTTGCTGAACCTGACAATTTCGGGCATCTTTAACTGTTACTGTATACACGCCTGCACCCAATTGAGTAATTCCCTGAGTGCTTTGAGCCGGGGTGGTATTCCAGAGATAGGTGTAAGGGCTATTGCCTCCCGATGCACTTGCGGTTGCTGTGCCGGTAGATGCTCCGCAATTGGTGTTGGTATATTCCATATCCACAAGCAATGAAGGCGGCTGGGCGGTAGTAACACTTAATTGGCGAGAACAGCCCGCAGCATCGGTTACAGTTACAATATGCACTCCTGGGCTTAGGTTATGAGCAGCGTTTGATGCTTGCGGAGGGGTGGTGTTCCACGAAAAGGTGTAAGGTGGTGTACCGTTATCGGCACTCACCACTGCCGTACCATTGTTATCTCCATAACACGAAACGGGTGTATTTGTAGAAATTGTAACGGTGGGGGCATTTGCTTGACTTATACTGCGACCCAAAGGCGTGGTGCAGCCATTGGCATCAGTAACAACAAGAGTATAATTTCCACTGGGCAGGTTTGCAAGATCCTGGGTGGTCTGCGGCGGCGAGGTGTTCCAAGAATAGGAATATGGCTGAGTGCCTCCCGTTACGTTCACATTTATTGTTCCTGTTGCTCCCCCACAAGCTGTATTGGTATAACTATTCAATGTAACCGTTGGGCCGATGTTGGTGATAGTGAAAGTAATACTGCTTCCTGCAGTAACATAATTTTGGCAGACATCACCAAAGGTGTTCCCGTCCGTACCCGTTCCAATGGTGATTGTATATGTTCCGGCAACCAAAATGTTTCCGGACAAAACGATGGAAATTTTATCTGTTTCCCCTTGAGTGTTGCAGCCAACTCCGGTAGTAGTGTTGATGGTAATTGCCGAAGGTCCTGTAATGGTTATTTCGTCTGAAATTGTGTTACATAAAATTGGTTCAGAAAACACCAATCGCAAGACTTTAGGGTTGCAGGCTGTGCCGTAAGTAACAGTATCTAAAGTTGGGGTAATATTATCAACCACGGAAGCCGTGCCACCGATTTGCAACACATATCCATTTTGCGACGCGGTGTAGTTATTTATCAAAAGCACATACACCTCGCCGGTGGAAGCGCTGATGGGTTGGCATTGCGGCGAACCAGATGCCGGAGTATTTGTACCCGATGCCCCGGTCTGCAGACCCGTGCTGCCCGGCGTAGAAGAAAAATTACAGCGGGCCGGGGCTAATGCATTTGATTCAATGGAGGGACAGCTATCATTCGTTAAGTTATAGAGAATGTAATCATAATCATCGTTAGCATTATTGGGCACCAACTGAAAAGTGAACGAACCCGACGAAATAACATTGAACTGAAACCATGACGAATTTTGTTCGCCGGTAGGAATACAAGTAGCGTTTAGCGGCACATCGGCCACCAAACCCACTCCCGGATACACCACATTGGTACTATATGTGGGGTCGCAAATACTTAGTGCTCTGTAGCAATCTTGCTGCGACTGTTGAGAAAAAACACTTTGCCACAGCAAACAAAAACCAAGAAGGACAATATGCGTTTTTGCTTTTTTCATTCAGATATGCTGACCCTTAGAAACCATTTTTTGGAAAAGGTTTATAGTACTCGGTTTTCTATACGGCTGTTTATTGTCCTGTTTCAAAATTCCTAATTTGATGTATTCAAACTTAGCTTGGGAAACACCAAAGGTAATGATTACCAATTGTAAATTCAAAACCTTCAGTATGGTTTTAAAATTTTTGCTCGAAACCGGAATTTATCAGCTTGACAAAATCCCTATAAAGTATCTATCTTTTTTAAGTACACACTAGTGATTTTAGTTGTCTAAACCACCTCTCCCATTAAATCAAACATATCGGCACTTGTGATTTCAATATTGGCAAAATCGCCTATCCGCAGATAGTGTTTTTCGGCAGAAACAATTACTTCGTTGTCCACTTCTGGCGAATCGGCTTCGGTGCGACCAATGAAACTGTTGCCTTCTTTGCGGTCAATCAACACTTTTAGCGTTTGACCAATTTTTCGGCTGTTCAGCTCTTCCGAAACGCCTTGTTGAATTTCCATCACGGCCTCGGCTCTTTCTTTTTTCACTTCATCGGGTACATTGTCGTCTAATTTATAAGCAGATGTATTTTCCTCGTGGGAATATGTGAACGCTCCTAGCCGATCAAACTTTGCTTGTTCAACCCATTCAAGCATTTCCTGATGGTCGTGTTCGGTTTCACCCGGATAACCTGTAATTAAGGTGGTGCGAAGCGTAATGCCGGGCACTCTTTCCCGAATGGTATCTACCAACTTCAAGGTTTTTTGTTTGGTGGTGCCACGTTTCATACTTTTCAGCATCGAATCGCTGATGTGTTGCAAGGGCATATCGAGGTAGTTGCAGATATTTGATTTCTGCCGCATTACATCCAAAATCTCCAACGGAAACCCTGATGGAAAAGCATAGTGAAGACGAATCCAATCCAGCCCTTCCACATCCGAAAGCTGGGCTAATAGTTCATGAAGCGAGCGTTTCCCGTAAATATCTAAACCATAATAGGTGGAATCCTGAGCAATAAGAATCAGCTCTTTCACCCCTTTGGCCACAAGACTTTTAGCATTGCTTACCAAAGTTTCAATCGGCGTACTGATATGCTTTCCCCGCATCAATGGAATAGCACAAAATGAGCATGGGCGGTCGCAGCCTTCCGATATTTTGAAATAAGCATAATGATTCGGAGTGGTTAAAATACGCTCACCAATAAGTTCGTGTTTGTAGTCTGCTCCCAAAGTTTTGAGTAAGCGAGGCAAATCACGGGTTCCGAAATAGCTATCCACTTCTGGGATTTCCTTTTCCAAATCGGGTTTGTAGCGTTCCGACAAACATCCGGTAACATAAAGCCTATCTATCAATCCCGATTCTTTGGCTTCGGCATATCGTAAAATGGTGTCAATACTTTCCTGCTTGGCATTATCAATGAAACCGCAGGTGTTTATAACAACAATATTGGCATCGTCTTTTTTGCTTTCGTGGGTGGCATCCATACCGTTGGCTTTGAGCTGTCCCATCAGCACTTCGCTATCGAACAGGTTTTTGCTGCAACCCAGTGTTACAACGTTTATTTTATTTTTCTTGAGCGATTTGGTTCGCATAAATTAGGAGAGATTATTGGTATGCAGATGATATGAATTTGGCTATTCTTCAACCTGTTTTTTAGAGGATAAAAGCCAAAAGCCGACAAACACATAGTGAACGGTACAAAAATACGACATTAAGGATAAAGGGATGGTGAAAATTCAGGTTAGGCAGCCCTTCGGACTATTTAACCCAAAAGCCTTATTTTCTTACACAAATTCAGGTTAATACAGATAAAGTATCTATATTATTGCTTGTGCTGAAAATAGAAACGCAAATATTCTCTACTTTTCAGCCAAATATTAAAACTATGTTTACAGATAATTTCTCAAAACGCTTTTTAGCAATATGCTTAGGACTTAGTGTAGTGCTTTGCAGCGGCAGCCTCCTCATTTGGACAGTAACCAAAGCCACAGCAGAAACACCCGGCCAGTTTTTAGAATCAAAAATCCCTGCCAATATGCAGAGTGGTGGCGGTTTTGGGTTGGGAATCACCAATACCCATGTTTATTATGGCTTTTCTGCCGACGACGGAACCTATATTTATAAAGTGGAGCTAAGCAGTCCCAAAATTAAAACCTGGGATTAAGAGGCACTACTTTCTGCCTACCGCTCTTAACACAGCGGCCACCACATCGTCCACATCCATTCCATATTTTGTCATTAGCTGGTCTGGAGTTCCGCTTTCGCCAAAGCTATCGTTTACCCCAACATATTCGAGAGGTTTTGGAAGTTTCTTTGCTAAAACCTGAGCAATGCTATCGCCTAATCCTCCGGCAATTTGATGCTCTTCGCAGCTAACCGCACAGCCTGTTTTAGCAACACTTTTCAGTATGGCCTCTTCATCCAGCGGTTTAATGGTGTGAATATTGATTATTTCAGCGTTAATTCCCTTTGCCGCTAAAAGCTCTTCGGCCAGCAAGGCTTTTATAACCAAATGGCCGGTGCAGAATATCGAAACATCCTTTCCTTCTTTTAAAACCACCGCTTTCCCAATCACAAACTTTTGGTCGGGTGGCGTAATGTTTGGCACTTTAGGGCGGCCAAAACGGAGATAAACCGGGCCTTCGTGTTCGGCAATAGCCAATGTGGCAGCCTTGGTTTGATTATGGTCGCATGGGTTTATAACCGTCATCCCCGGAAGCATTTTCATTAAACCCAAATCTTCCAATATTTGGTGTGTTGCTCCATCTTCACCCAAAGTAACCCCAGCGTGCGATGCACATATCTTTACATTTTTTCCGGAATAAGCAATAGATTGGCGTATTTGATCATACACCCTGCCTGTGCTAAAGTTAGCAAATGTTCCGGTAAACGGAATTTTCCCGCCAATGGTAAGTCCGGCAGCTATGCCCATCATATTGGCTTCGGCAATTCCAATCTGAAAAAAACGTTCAGGAAACTCTTTTTCGAAAGCATCCATCTTCAACGACCCAGTTAGGTCGGCACATAATGCCACCACGTTAGGGTTCTTTCTGCCAAGCTCTAAAAGCCCTTCACCAAAGCCGCCTCGGGTGTCTTTATCTTCGGAGTATTTCGTAATATTCATTGTAAATCTGCGTTTTCGGATATGGAAGCGAAAGTAGTTGAGGGGTGAACATTTCAACTTTTGGGTTTCCAAAAGATTTCAACAAAGGCTGTCAATCGGCGGGGAACAGAGAAAAAATGAAATAGGAAGGGCAGTAATATTGTATCGGTTTCTTTTTGGTAATTTATTGCCTAATTTTGCACCATGAAGACGATAGAACTTGAAATTGAACAAAATCCACAGCCAAAAGGGTTGCAAGCACAGATTGAAAAGGCGAAACCCCAATTTGGCGACCTCATTAAAATAGTATCGGCAGACAGGAAGGAACGCATTTCCACAATGGTAGTAGTTGGAGTATTGATGGGTGTTGCTCGCTATATGGGTTCGCAAGCAAGGAGCAAATCTATTCTGAGTAAGATTGAAGAAAGTTTTAAAACATTATCACTTGAGGAACTTCAAAAACAGATTGAAGTTGAATATGGCATTAAATGCGAAGTTCAAAATACTGCAAATCTTGAAAATGAGGAATGGTACAGATTTGCCAATATCAATTTGAATAATGCCTATACTGAAAACGAACCAGATATATCTCATCTTCAATTCAGGGAATTAAATCTGGACTACAAGAAATTATGATTGCAGGGGATATTGTTGCTGCTGATTTTATGCAGTCCGATGGAAGTATTAAACGCAGGCCAGCTATTTTACTTAGGGCAATGCCCCTTTACAACGATTGGTTAATCTGTGGTATTAGTGGTAGCCTAAATTTAGAAATTCAAGGTTTTGACATCTTGTTATTAAAGGGTTCAAACGATTTTGAAACCAGTGGTCTCGATTATTCAGGTTTAATTCGCCTGGGATTTCTTTCCACCATTTCAAAAGAACGAATAATAGGAGTATTGGGAAACGTTAGCCCAGAAACCTACTCCTTATTGATAAATAGATTGATTAACCATTTAAAGCCAAAACCATGATCCCCTTCTCCCCGCCCCACATCACCCAAGAAGCCATTGACAGCGTAGTAGAATCTCTCAAGTCGGGCTGGATTACCACTGGGCCTAAAACCAAAAAACTAGAAGTTGAGGTAGCCAAATACAATGGCGTAGCGAAAGTGCTTTGCTTAAATTCTGCTACGGCGGGTTTGGAGCTTATTCTTCGCTGGTTGGGTGTTGGCCCCGGCGATGAGGTTATTTTGCCAGCCTACACCTATTCGGCTACGGCCAATGTGGTTATGCACTGTGGAGCATCCCCGATATTGGTGGATGTAAACCCTGACGATTTCAATATTTCCGTTGATGAAATACGCAAGGCTATTTCACCAAACACAAAAGTAATTATGCCGGTGGACATTGCCGGATTGCCGGTGGACTACTCTGAAATATTAGCTTTAGTGAATGAAGCGGAAATCAAAAATCGTTTCAAACCCAATTCGGAAAACCAAGCAAAAATTGGTCGCATATTTGTGTTGGCCGATGCTGCACACTCGTTTGGGGCAAACTATAAAGGCAAGAAAGCCGCTGTGTATGCCGATGCTTCGGTGTTTTCGTTCCATGCCGTAAAAAACCTTACTACTGCTGAGGGTGGAGCGGTTTGCTTGAACCTTCCAGCTAGTTTTGATGTGGAAGAAGTGTATGCCAAGCTGAATACAAAGGCTCTGCACGGCCAAAACAAAGACGCATTAGCCAAGACGCAAAAAGGTAATTGGGAATACGACATTGTAGAACCCGGTTACAAATGGAATATGCCCGATGTATTGGCCGCCATTGGTTTGGCATCGCTTACTAATTACGATTCAGAGGATTTGGTTCGCCGCAAACGCATCATGGAAATGTATTCGGAAGGTTTTAAGAACGAAACTTGGGCTGAACTTCCTGTATTTGAAACCTCCGACAAAGTTTCCTCCTATCACTTGTATATGTTGCGGATAAAGGGTGCAAGCCTCGAACAACGTAATGCCATTATTCAAAAAATATTTGATAAAGATGTATCGGTGAATGTGCATTTCAAGCCTTTGCCCCTTCTTTCGGCATATAGCGGAATGTTCAACATGAGCGACTATCCTGTGGCTTATGATAATTACAAACGAGAAATTTCATTACCTGTGTATTTCACCCTCACCGATGAACAAGTAAAAACGGTTATTGCCGCTGTGAGGGATAGTGTGAATGAAGTTATGGGTGTTTAAATGGTTTCTGTTTGAATTCCCGATTTTCAATAGCTGCTCTTTCAAAGACATTAAATAGTCTTTCTTCGATCAAGCTCTCTGTTTCAATTTTTACGGTTTCGTTATGCTTGTTTCTTCCTTTTTTAGGACGAACGCACTTGTTTGACTGGGACGAAATAAACTTTGCCGAATGTGCAAGAGAGATGCTTGTAAGCGGAAATTACCTGTCCGTTCAAATAGATTTTCAGCCTTTTTGGGAAAAACCTCCACTTTTTATTTGGATGCAGGTAGTGAGTATGAAGCTATTTGGTGTGAGTGAATTTTCGGCACGACTACCCAATGCAATTTGCGGAGCAGTCACACTATCCTTACTTTTCCTGATTGGTGAAAGAATACGAAATCGGAATATTGGCTTACTCTGGGCGGCCTGTTTCGGCTGTTCGCTTTTGCCCCACTTTTATTTCCATAGCGGAATAATAGACCCTTGGTTCAATCTATTTATCGCCATTTCGTTGATTGGGCTTTATGAGTTTTTTATTCGGAAAGGAAAACCGATAATCCTCTTTGTATCGGCCATTGCTGCCGGATTAGCCGTTTTGACCAAAGGCCCGGTGGCATTGCTGGTTATTGGCGGAGTGTCATTTTTGTTTGCCTGCTTCAATCTTAAAGCCATTTTGAATCGCTGGCTATATTTATTGCTTTGGGCTTTTGTAGCCTTACTCGCCGGTTTGAGCTGGTTTATTTGGCTGTGGTTTGCCGGTTATCAAAGCGTTATTTCGCAATTCATCGAGTATCAAATTCGCTTACTTACCCAAGGCGAAGCCGGACATGGGCAACCTTGGTTCTATCATCCTGTGGTGTTGTTTTTTGGCTGTTTCCCTATTTCAATTCCGGCACTGGCTGGGATGATTAGGGTTATAAAAACGCAATTCTTCCAAAAAGAAAGAAGCCAAGGCTCGGAGTTTTCCCTGTTAATGCTCATTTTCTTTGGCTTTGTATTACTGCTGTTTTCGGCTGTAACCACTAAAATTGTGCATTATTCATCACTTTGTTACTTTCCCATTACCTTTTTTGCTGCTGAATGGCTGAATTCAGAAAAGTCCAAATCTACCTTCACTAACTATCTCACCCTTGTTTTAGGTTTGATAACCGGATTGGCCGTTTTCGCTTTGCCTTTCGCCGGGATGTATATTTCAAATAATTACAGCCACATTGCTGAACTGGGAATTGTCAAAGATGCCTTTGCCATGGAAAACCTGAAAGCAGAGGTAAACTGGACACTGTGCGGTGCTTTGCCGGGCTTCGCTTTATTGGTTGGGGCAATTGGTTTTGTTTACTTTTTGAAAAAGCAAAATCCAAATGGAGGATATGCTTTTTTGTTTGTCGCAAACCTAATTATGCTGCTTACGGCCTTGCCGCTTATTGTTCCAAAAATTGAGCGGATAACTCAGGGAGCAGCAATTGACTACTTCATTTCCAAGCAAAATAAGCGTACCGAAATCATTACAATGGGCTATAAATCTTACGCTCAGTTTTTCTATGCTCAGAAACAGGAAGGGATAGGCTTAGACACTGTTTACATTTCTAAATGCAACTCAAAAGCGGATATTCTTGCTGAAAAACCTAAGCTTAATGTGCTGTGGGAAAAGAATGGTTTTGTAGCGTACGAGTGATTCTTGGCTCAACAGCAAATTGAATTAACCCGGAAAGAATTAGCGACATTTGCCTTGTCCTGCCTTACCAACAAAACGATGTTGATAGTTTCAAACATTTTTTCACACGTTTCTGTGGAGTTGTTAATTTATTGTTAATTTTGCCCTCAAATTATCAAAAACTATTAACCCCCTAAAAAGGAAATTTAACAATGAAAAAACTTTTTACTCTTGTTGCTGTAGTAGGCACATTCGCTTTAGTATCTTGCGGTGGAGAACACAAAGAAGAAGCTGCTGCTGCTGATTCAACGGCTGTAGCTGCTGAAGCAACTGCTGACACTGCTGCTGTTGCAACTGCTGATTCTGCAACTGCCGCTGCACCTGCTGAACATCACTAATCTAAGGATTATCGAATTTGAAAAAGCCGCATAAAGCGGCTTTTTTTATGCTCGGTACTCTTAGCGTACTGAAACTAAAACAGAAGGAATGATGATTAGACAAAGACATTATTCTTTTACAAGTCTCTTTCTTATCGCTACACCTTTCAGTTGAAAGCAAATAACATAAATCCCTTTAGAAAACTTAGAGAAATCAATTGTGTGAGTTTGCCCTCCTTCAAAAATTTCTTCCAGCATTTTTCGCCCCAACACATCATAAAGGCTAACAGTTTTAGGTTCGCTTTTGGTGTTTTCGATATACAACATTTGACCTACAGGATTTGGATAAGTCCGAAAACCTGAAAGTAAAGCCTCCTCTATTCCAATATAGGTAAGTTCGAGTGTGTTTGATTGTACATAGCAATCTGTTGAAGTCGTGGCAACAACATAATAGGAACCGCTTTGAGTAATGGTGTAGGTGGTGTCTGTTTGGCTGGGAATAACTTCACCATTGAAATACCACTGAAAACTACCATTTCCATTTCCAGTTATTTCGTTGCCATTTTGGATAATTTGAGCAGAAGGGGCAGGATGAACAATAACCTGCACGGCATCTACATCAGAACAATTGCTATTACTGGCTTGCAGGGTATATGTTCCGGTGGTGGAAACGGTAATGGAAGAATCGGTAGAGCCGGTTGACCATAAATAGCTTGAGGCTGAGCCGCCATAAAGCACAACGGAATCCTGGCAAAGAGAAATATTTGCACCTAGTTCGATAACAGGGGTGTTGGCAAAAACGAGATGAATGGTATCGGATCTGCTGCCACATACATTGGTCTCTCTAGCCCAGTAGGTGCCGCTTTGAGTAACAGTAAATGTAAAATTGGTTGAGCCATCCTGCCATAAATAAGTATTGTATTGTTGCAAGGTTGCGTCTAAAGTTATGGTATCCTCATCGCAATATGTAGCATCGGGGCCTAAATTTACAGTTTGGTTGTAGGAAACTATGTCAACCTCTATACCATCAGTTACTGTTCCACAGCTGTTGCCAACATCTACAACATAATAGTCGGGGTGGGGCGTAATAAAAGTAGGAGCAGATAGATAGCCTTCACTTGTCCACACATAGGAGGTAGCCCCAGGGGTGGTTGCATCTAAGGTTATGTTAAGTCCATTGCACACTGTCGTATCATTGCCGAAAATAGATGAAGGCAACGGGTCTTCAACTGTTATTGTAAACGATGCTGTATCACCATTACTGTAAACATAATAAATGGAGTTTTCTGTTGCCTCCACAGCAATCATTGAATCGGTAGAAATAATGGAATTGGGACTTAAACTATTTGCCCAAGCATAAGAAGAGCCATTGTAGGCTCTCAATATCACAGTATGTCCTCTACATACATTAACATCTCCCCAAATAAACAATCCGGTTGGAACTATTTCAATTTTATCAAACACATTATATGCACCATCTAAACTGCCTATTACCCTTTGTGTATATGAGGTTACGGAGTCGCTATAAAAATTGCCGAATGTTATGAATTCATAAGCAGAATCGGCTGTAAAATTGAATGTAAAAACCTGCCATGAAGTATCCCAAAACTCTCCTAAAATTTCAAATTGCGGAATACCACCTATGGGTTCATGTTCTGACTGCGTTAATGCAGAATTTGAGAATCGTAAACCAATATGATTGCTACTACATCCTAAATACTCAGGATTAGGAATGCCACTAGTTATTGCAAATGAAACATTGTAGGTTTTACCAATTTCTAAAGGTAAATATAAACGGCTAGAAATATATTCTCGGTATTCGGGTTCATTTCCTCTAACAACTATACCCATAACTCCATTTCCTGAATAGGGGTAAACAGTCAAAAAGAGAGCATTCGGCAACCCAAACGCTCCCGAAGCCATACTATTATAATAATCAGTAGTTGGATTTGGCCATACCGTTGGTTGGACCCCGTTTACATTTGACCATCCAATACACCGATACCATTCGCCAGATGAATTGGGTAACGACGTATAACCCTCAAAATCTCCATTAGGCACAAGGTTTTGGCTAAGAATAAACTGTCCACTTAGGATAAAAACCAAAAGTGGAAGTAGTCTTTTGAACATTAGTTTAACTATGGGTTTTGAAATACAAATTAAGCTGTTTTCCTGTTTCAGTATGAAATGCCGAAAAAGCACGTTTGATTAAGTCCAACCCATTCCCTACCCCCGTTTCACTTTCCCGCTTTGTGTTTCGGTAATTGTTTCCACAAAGTAGATTTTTGTTGGAATTTTATACATCGCCAAATGCATTCGGCAGGTTTGTTTAATGTCTGATTCGGTTAAAGTGGTTTTATCGCTTATTACTACTTCGGCTTCGAGGGTTTCCTGCATTTTTGAATCCGTAACTCCATAAACCCGACATGTTTCCACACCTTTTATTTGGTTAATTACCGCTTCAACCTCTTCTGGAAACACTTTCAGACCGCTAAGGTTTATCATTGATTTTTCGCGTCCTTTGATAAATACCCGTCCCTCACTATCTGTTTCGGCAATATCGCCGGTTAAGAACCAGCCATTTTGCAATACATCATTTTTAGGCTTCCAGGGTGCTAAATACGCTTCAAACATTCCGACTCCCTTAATCGCTAATTTTCCTTGTTTGCCAAAACTTAAGGGGTTTAGGTTTTCATCTAAAATACCTACTTCATAGCCGGGCGTTGCCTTCCCCGCCGAATTGGGAAAGTGTTCGGCATCGTTTAAATTGATAATCGGTAAACCTAATTCAATGATGCCATACGCCTGCGAAACAGGTATTCCGTAAAGCTGAAAGAATTTTTTGCAGTCTTCGGTATTTGCACCGGCCGAGGTTGAAATAACTGTTTTGATGGATTTTGGGAAGTTTTCCACCTTAGCCGAAGCGAAGAATTTAATGTGCAGGGGGCTTAAATAGAGAAACGTGGCTTGATGGGTTTCGGCTAAAGTCAACAAATCTGACGGAAGATTGCTGTTTGCAATAACTATCTTAACTCCAAACCGAACATATAGCATTATAGAAACTACAAAGTGAAATGCCATTGGAAGCACCCAAAGTACGGTATCGTTTGGGCCGAGGTTTAACGTTTTGTTGGCAGCCTCAATGCGTTCTTCTATACTTCTTTCGGATAATAAAACGCCTTTTGCCGCCCCGGTAGTGCCACTCGTGAAGCGAATGAACCGAGGTGGGCTTTCTCTGTTATGGAATTTTTTGTTTGAAACCCCCTCCAACTCCCCCTTTGAATGGAGGAGAGCTGCGTCAACTGAACTTTCAAACTTTTCTAATCCAAAAGTGTATTTCTCAACATCCAAAATCTTGAGTTTTGATTCTTGAGGAATGAATTTGTTTTGGAAAATCGCCCAAGCTACGTTAGCTTTTTTCAGCATTTCCTGCCATTCGTCCTTTCCCGATAAATGATACACCGGCAGGGCTATTGCTCCGGCAGCCATCACGGCATACATGGCTATAATGAAGTCAATGCTGTTTTCACCTTTTACGGCAATTACCTGCTGCTCTTTTACTCCACTATTGAGCAACTCATAACGAAATTGATTAACGATTACATTAAAATCAGCCGACGAAATTGAAGTATCGCCTTGAACTATACTAATTGGACTGTTTCTAATGTTATTACTTTTCATAGATTAAATCACCTCTCCTTCTTACCTTCTCCAATTGTGCTAAAGGTTAACTAATACAAATGAAAATGTCGAAGTTGATGACAAAGATAGAAAAAGCACAGAACCCATAATTGGTGCTACAGACATAATAATATCCCTAAAGTTGATACGCAATTCTGGTCGTGGTCAGTTTTAAACTGTTCAAAAATCTGTTTAAAATAAACCCTCTCAAACATATTCTATTAGTGCTAAGCTACTATTTTTACACTCCAAATTTTATTTTGGATTTAAAGCCCCGATGAGCGAAGAAGCAGAGCCACTTTTACCCGATAACGAAGACAACGTTCAGCCTGAAGAGCAAGCCACGCATGATGGCGAACACAACGTTATCAAGGTGTCGGGGATGTATCAAAACTGGTTTCTCGACTATGCCAGCTATGTAATTTTAGAACGTGCCGTGCCTTATGTGGACGATGGACTAAAACCCGTTCAACGCCGCCTGATGCACGCCATGTGGGAGTTGGAAGACGGCCGCTATAACAAGGTGGCCAATATTATAGGCCACACCATGAAGTATCACCCCCACGGCGATGTGTCTATCGGTGATGCATTGGTGGGTATTGGCCAAAAGGATATAATGGTAGATTGCCAGGGAAACTGGGGCAACACGCTCACCGGCGACTCTGCTGCTGCGGCCCGTTATATCGAGGCCCGACTAAGCAAGTTTGCTCTTGAAGTAGCGTTTAATCCCAAAACCACCGTTTGGAAATTGAGCTACGATGGCCGCAATAAAGAACCGGTAACGCTTCCCATCAAATTTCCATTATTGCTTGCCCAAGGCGTTGAAGGGATTGCAGTTGGGTTGGCTTGTAAAATTCTTCCACATAATTTCATCGAACTTATTGACGCTTCGATTGATATTCTGAGAGGAAAACCCACCAACATTATGCCCGATTTCCCTACGGGCGGATTTGCCGATTTTACCAATTACAACAATGGATTGCGAGGCGGGAAGGTGCGGGTGCGAGCCAAGATTAATCAGCTTGATAAGAAGACCCTCGTTATTACCGAAATTCCGTTTGGGACTACTACCTCTTCACTGATTGACACCATTCTCAAAGCTAACGACAAAGAGAAAATCAAGGTGAGAAAAGTGGAGGACAACACCTCCGAAAACGTAGAAATAGTTATCCATCTTGCTCCCGGCATTTCGCCCGACAAGACCATAGATGCACTCTACGCCTTCACCGATTGCGAAATTTCTATTTCCCCCAATGCCTGCATTATTCAAAAAGACAGGCCGCATTTTATAGGGGTGAATGAAATTCTGAAAATCTGCACCCAAAACACCCTCTACTTACTGAAACGTGAGTTGGAAATACGCAAGGCTGAATTGGAAGAAGATTTCTATTTTGCTTCGCTCGAACAGATTTTCATCAACGAGGAAATGTATATTCCATTCAAGGAATACGACAACAAGCCCGACCTTTTTGTGTATTTAGATAAACGATTTGAACCTCACAAAAAGAACCTTTTTCGGGAGATTGTTGAAGCCGATTTCGAACGCTTAACCCAAATCCCGATGATTCGGATTACTCGTTTTGATTCTTCGGCTGCCGATGAAAAAATGAGGAAACTCACTGAGCAGATTGCGGAGATAAATCATCATTTGGCTAATATTATCGACTTCGCTATTGATTATTACAAGAATCTGAAAAAGAAGTATGGCAAAGGCCGCGAACGCAAAACCGAGATTCGCCCTTTCGACAATATTGTGGCTACCCGTGTGGCTGTGGCCAACGAAAAACTTTATGTAAACCGTGTGGAAGGCTTTGCAGGATTTGGAATTAAGAAAGATGAGTATGTGAGCGATTGCTCCGATATCGATGACATTATCGTTTTCCGCGAAGACGGCACGATGATAGTTACCAAGGTTTCCGAGAAGGCTTTCGTGGGGAAAAATATAATCCATATTGCTGTTTTCAAGAAGAGCGATAACCGCACCATCTACAATATGATTTACAGGGATGGGAAATACGGTGCAAAATACATCAAGCGGTTTGCTGTAACCGGCACTACCCGCGATAAGGAATATCCCCTAACGAAAGGAACTAAGGATAGCAAGATTGTTTATTTCACTGCTAATCCAAACGGAGAAAGCGAACTGGTAACCATTCAGCTTCGGCCACGCCCGAACCTTAAAAAGGTGCAATTTGATGTTGATTTTGGCGAACAAAGCATCAAAGGCCGCGATGCCCAGGGGAATATCTTAACAAAAGAAGAGGTTCGGAAAATCATTCAAAAGGAAAAAGGTGTTTCCACTTTGGCCGCCCGTCAAATTTGGTTTGATGATAGTGTGCAACGCCTCAACGCTGATGGGCGAGGTACGCTGCTTGGCCGTTTTTCGGGTGATGATAAAATTTTGATCGTTTACCAAAGCGGGCATTATCGCCTCTATGGTTTCGACCTGAGCAATCACTTCGATGAGGATTTGATTCTTATCGAGAAATTCAACCCACGAAAACCCATTACAGCGGTGTATTGGGATCAGGAGAACAAACAGTTTAATATTAAACGCTTCCTGCCTGAGCCTTCCGACAAGAAAGTTATCTTTATTGGCGAGGCTGAAGGTTCAAGACTTGAGATTGTTAGTAGCGATATGTTCCCGGTTTTAGAACTCATTTATATGGAGGGGAAAATCAATGGCGAATTACCCAAGGAAGTAATAAATGCCCACGAGTTTATTGATGTGAAAGGCTTTAAGGCAAAAGGCAACAGGCTTACAAACCGCAAGGTAAAAGAGATAAATCTACTTGAACCGCTACCTGCGGAAGAAGAACCCGAACCCATAGTGGCAACGCCTATTAATTTAGCTGAAAGTAATGATGCCCCCGAAAATGGTGGGGATGAGGACTTAAATACAGGGAGCAATAGCGACCCCGACAACCCTCAGCCTAAGCCACCATTTTTCCCTCCCAAGCAAACCACGATGGATTTGTTTTAAGGGTCTAATCCATAAGTACAAACAGCCTTACATAACATATCCTTAACCTTGCCGAAATATTGAGGTGAAATTGCCGTTGTTGATTTGCAGAATTATAAATTCGCAATGAAAACACGAATAGTCCTTAGTTTATACTTTATATTTATAGCCCTCAGTAGCTTTGCCGAAAACGATGCTTTTAGTGCAAGTTTGAGTGGGAAAGTGGTAGAGATTTTGAACGGTAAAGAAGTTCCGGTGGCTTTTGCTAACGTAGCCGTTCCGAACACAAGCTTTGGAGCTACTACCGATTTCGATGGTAATTTCAGATTTGAGCTTCCTGCTGGAACGTTCGAAGTGGTGGCCACTTTTGTTGGATATATCCCCACATCGCAAAAAGTTCAGATTAAACCGGGCGAAAACGCATCGTTGAACTTCATTATGAAGGCCGATGTAAAAACGCTTCAGACTACTGTTGTGCAAGCCGAACGTATTCGTAATACAGAAAAGGCAGTGATAGCGGAAATTCGTCAGTCACAACAAATAGTGAGTGGAATAGGTAGTCAGCAGATTGCTAAAAGCCAGGATAGAGACGCTGCTGAGGTGATTAAGCGTGTACCCGGTGTTACCATCATCGACGATAAATATGTAAACATTCGTGGTTTAGCCGAACGCTATAATATGGTGTGGTTGAATAATACCTCTTCGCCATCGGTGGAAACAGATGTAAAAGCATTTGCCTTCGATATGGTTCCCAGCTCGCTAATCGACCGTTTATTGATTTACAAAACTCCCGCTCCCGAACTTCCCGGCGAATTTGCCGGAGGTGTGATAAAAGTGTTTACCAAAACAGTTCCCGAAAAAAATGAAATCAAGGTTGGGCTTTCGGGTTCATATCGTGGTGGAACTAGCTTCAATGAGTTTTTAGTAAACCAAGGTAGCAAAACCGAATGGTTGGGTTTTGATGGTGGAAGCCGCAGTTTGCCAACCGATTTTCCTGAAAGCCTAAAAGGACTCAACAACAAAGAAGGTAAGAACGAGTTAACCCGATTAGGACGTGAACTGAACAACAATTGGGGCACTACAACGCATAACGCCAGCCCCGATATGCGATTCAATTTGGAATTTGCCCGCAGATTTAACTTAGGCGAAAAGGTAAAAGTGGGGCATATTACGGCATTGAATTATAGCAACACCAAGCAAAGTTATACAAGTCGTCGTACAGATTACAACTCTTACGATAGCTTAAAACAATCAAGCGATACCATCTTCGATTATAACGACCACGTTTACATAAACCAAGTGCGTGAAGGGATTTTACACAACTGGAGTTTTGGTTTCGGCACCAAACACAAGGTAGAATTCAAGAATATTTTTAACCAAATAGGCAATAATACCACCACCATTCGTGAAGGGTTGAATAACGAAGAAGGAATGATTCATCGGGATTATTCTTTCCGGTATTTCAACCGCAGCATATACACCGGACAGCTCGGCGGAACACACAAACTCTTCAACGAGCTCACTTCCATTGATTGGACTGTGGCCTATAGCCGCTCGGTGCGAAAAGATCCCGACTGGAAACGTGTACAAACCACTCGTGAACCCGACAGCACGCAGTATAAAGCCTATATTCCTTTTTCAGCAAGCCCGTTCTTTTTGGGTCGTTTGTTTTTTGATTTGAATGAAAACATCAAAACAGCCAATGTAAATATTGACCAAAAAATTCCAATTTCCGAAAACTTTGTTCCACACATCAAAGCCGGATTTTATGGCGAGTTGAAAGACCGTTCGTTCTCTGCTCGCAACTTGGGCTATGCAGCTGCTTCACCCGCTGCAACAAATAACAATTATGCACTTTTAACCCAACCAATAAACACCCTCTTTGCCGACACAAACATCAACAACACAAACGGGTTGAAAATTGCCGAAGACACCAAAGGCACCGACAGCTACACTGCCACAAACAACCTCTATGCTTACTATGGGGCTTTGGAAATTCCAATTCTAAAGTATGCCACGCTTTATGGCGGTGCTAGAATAGAAGACAATCGGCAATCGCTTACCAGCAAAGACCTTAAAAGCAAAGATTTGTTTATAGATAAACACATTATTAGCGTTTTGCCTTCGGCCACCCTCACCGTAAACATTACCCAAAAAATGCTGATGCGTTTAGCGTATGGCAAAACCCTCAATCGACCCGAATTTAGAGAATTAGCCCCCTATGCATTCTATGATTTCAGCTTCAACAATGTTAATTACGGTAACGACAGCATAAAGATATCCACCATCCAAAACTATGATGCCCGCTGGGAATGGTATCCGCAAAGTGGCGAAATGATTAATGTGGGCGTGTTTTACAAAACCTTCACAAACCCCATCGAAACCTATTTTGTTCCCGGTACAGGTGGTGGTGGAGTTAGGAATTTCTCTTACCGCAATGCTCTTTCGGCAAAAAGCATTGGGATAGAAATTGAAGTTCGCAAATCGCTTGATTTCATTTCTAAGAAAGGAGTTTGGAAAGATTTCTCCGTTGTAGCTAATGGCACTTATATCAAATCAGAAGTGGACTTAGGCGAAAAATCATCGGGTCAGGCTCGCCGCCGCCCTATGATGGGACAATCGCCCTATACAATCAACGGAGGAATCTATTATCAAAACGACACCATCGGCTTTAGTGCCAGTGTGCTTTATAATGTTACCGGCCCTCGAATCCGTGTAGTGGGGACTTATGGCACACCCGATATTTATGAAATGCCTCGTGGAACATTAGATATCAGCATTTCTAAATATGTGTGGAAACGCCATCTTGAAATTAAAGCGGCGGCTCAAAACATCTTAAACCAAGCCTTTTTGCTTTTGCAAGATGCTAACGGCGATGGTAAACTGGACCGCAAAAAAGACCAGCAGCAACAGAAATACTATACCGGAGTGTATTACACCTTAGGCGTAGTGTTTAGGTTTTAGAGGGAAACAATTAACCACGGAGGCACAGAGTATACTCCGTGAAACTCTGTGTTCTCTGTGCCTCTGTTGCAAGATTTCCATTTATGTTTACCCGACACAATAATTTCTAAATATCTTCGTGCTATATCCGGGCTGCTGAAACTTCATTCGTAGTTTGGATTTTAATTGCAAAAACCTACGATTCTCATCACCGGAGTAGCCGGATTCATTGGCAGTCATTTAGCCGAATGCCTTCTGAAATCAGGCTATTCCGTTATCGGGATTGATAACCTTTCCAATGGGTTTTTGAGAAATTTAGTGGATATTCTTCAAAACCCGCGTTTCACATTTATTCAAAAGGATTTTGAAAAAGTGAACTTAAAGAAAGAAGTTTCACTTGGTGGAATCTATCATTTGGCTTCGGGCAAAATTCCACGAGATGAAAAAGACAGCGGATTTAAAACCATTTCTTCTGCCGCTAAAGGCTTGGAGTGGATTACAGCCGTTTGGAAAAAACATAAGTGTAAATTAATTTTCGCCTCCACTTCAGAGGTGTATGGTCCATTATCTAAACTTCCTTTTATTGAAAATGAAGCTGTTTCAATTGGAAGCCCCACAGATAAACGTTGGGTTTATGCGGCCTCCAAGCTTCATTCCGAACATTACTTTGCTGCCTTCGGGCGGGAGTTTGGCTTAGATTATACCATAGCACGACTTTTCAGTGTTTATGGGAAACGACAACACCCTTCTTGGATGGGAGGCGTTCAGTCGGCCTTCATCGAAAATATTAAAGCAGGAAAACCCATCGAAATTCACGGAAGAGGCGAACAGAAAAGGGTTTTCACCTATATCGATGATGCGATTAGGGCATTAGTGTTGATGTTAGAAACCCAAAAATCGACTAATCAAATATTCAATATTCAAGGGCCGGCAGAAAGTGAAATATCGGTAAATGATTTGGCACAGAAAATCATTGCTCTTTTCAGGAAATTGCCAAACGAATATCCCATTAGGCATATCCCACAGTTTTATGCAAATGGTGAGGATGATATTCAGGCAAAATCAGCCAATACCGAAAAAGCTCTCAATTTGCTTGGATGGCAGGCCAACACAGGGCTTGACGATGGTTTGAAGCGGATAATTTCCGCCAAATAAAAAAATATTTTTTTTTGGATGCAACCTTTTGGGCATTTCGTGCATCATTATATTTTAAATCGGTTCTCGTTTTAAAAAAGCGTTGTTCAATTAGGACGAAAATCGGTTAAACATCGAAATTCCTATTGAAATGAGTACAAATACCCCTTCGCTCAGGTATAAAAATTTACCTTTACCCGGCTTTATTTTAAAGCTGTTGTTTGGAAAGCAGAACAATATGCTATACTTTGACAATATTGGTAAGAAATACGAAATTGTGGATAGGTCGATTTCTCAAAGCGAGGCAGCTTTAGATATACCTTCGCAATTCAATTTAGGAAAGAATAATCGAAGCAAAAACAAAATGAGCGTTTCGAGAAAGCAGATTATAGAAGAGTCAAGCGAGGAAGTTTATGAATATATCAATAAATTTATTGATACTGCCTCCACTTCCACTTGTATAATTAGTACAACCACCCGTTTCAATGTAATTAATCAACCCGATGGTGTATTTACCTCTTTGGTAAACTTTCACAGGATAAACGACATTAAGTACATCAATAAGTTTTTTGAGGCAGTAAATAGTAAGCTGAACGATGGCGATACATTTATTGGTTGTGCAGAAACCCGAATGCTAAGGAAACAACGCATTTTAAAGCGTTTCCCCGCCGGAATAAATTATGCTTATCTGGGCTTAGATTATATTGTAAAACGGGTTTTTCCGAAAATTAGCAACCCTACCCGCAAAATTTATTTCTATCTTACAAAAGGCCAAAACCGAGCTATTAGCCGCACCGAAGTTTTAGGACGGCTTCATTCCTGCGGCTTCGATTTTGTGGATGAAGCCTATATCGAAGGGCTTTATTATTTTGTGATGAAAAAAGTGAGCGAGCCTCACTATCCCGCAAATCCATCGTATGGGCCGGTGTTTAAAATGAAAAGGATTGGTAAGGGCGGTAAGATTATTTACGTTTACAAACTTCGCACCATGTATCCCTATTCAGAATACTTGCAAAAGTTTGTTTATGAACGGAACGATTTGGCAGAAGGTGGTAAAATGGGAGATGATTTCAGGGTTACCACAGCCGGAAAGATTTTCAGACGGGTTTGGATTGACGAATTGCCTATGCTCGCCAATTTGCTGAATGGCGACTTAAAATTAATTGGTGTTCGTCCGCTTAGCCAACATTACTTGAGTTTATACAGTCAAGAGTTACGCGATCTAAGGCTTAAACACAAACCCGGTTTGGTGCCACCATTTTATGCAGATATGCCTAAAACTTTGGATGAAATTATGGATTCTGAAACTCGGTATTTAAAAGCTTACGAAAAGAGTCCAATCCTTACCGATATAAAGTATTTCTTTTTGGCATTCTATAATATTGTGCTTAAAAAAGCAAGAAGTCAGTAGCCCTTTCTTGATAAATCCCGAAACACTACTCCACCAATGCCTTTGCGAAATTCACCAAGTATAATTTCTGCTTCGCACGGGTAACGCCAGTATAAAGCCAGCGATAAAACTCTTTGGTTAGGAAGTTTTCGCCTAACCAACCGTGGTCGAGGTAAACGTGATTCCATTGTCCGCCTTGAGCTTTGTGGCAAGTAATGGCGTACCCAAACTTCACCTGCAAGGCATTCAGGTATTTATCTTGCCGAATGGCTAAAGCCCGTTTGCGTTTATCTAGAATCTCCATATAATCCTGCGACACCGATTCATAAAGAGCTTTACTTTCTGTCCAGCCCAAGTTAGCCGATTCCAAAGCAAGCACATCGAGCAGTAATGTGCATTCAACAGGGGAATCATCGGGGTAGTCCAGCATTCGCAGCGTGGCATCGGCAAAGCGGTGGCCGTGCATCTCTCTGAAATTCTTGATTCGTTGCACCTCCACAAAATCGCCGTTGGCTATAAATCCGGCTTTCGATTCGGGCGGAAGCCAAAAATAATTGTTTCGCACCACCATCAAAATATCTCCGGCTCCAATTTCATCTTCCCGATACAGCACCCTTGCCCTGATTCCAATATTGTATTGGTTCGCTCGCTTGTTGCTTCGGGTAATAATTACACTTTCGTCGAAGCCCTGCTTGCCGTAACTGGAGTTAAGATTGTCTAAAAACGTTTCATTGTCGAGGTTCTCCACATCATCTTTAGCCAAAATTTTAAGTTCCTCGGCAAGCGAATCATCACTTATAAATTGCCGTATGCGGGTGGCTTGTGCTAAAATATTACTTCCACTGCTTTGGCGGGCCACTTCGGTTAGTTCGGTTACTGAAATCTTATTTAAATGATAGGCTTGCTGAAGAAAGTCCGCATCTAAAGCCGGGCTTAAATTTAACCCCACAGGCGGCAATTGAGCTGTGTCGCCAATGATGAGCAGTTTGCAATTTTCGCCCGAAAAAACATGTTCGAGCAAATCGGCCAAAACATCGGTAGCTTCCATTCCTCCGGTTTTCATTTCCCTATCTTCGCCGTGAATCATACTGGCTTCGTCCACTATAAAAAGTGTGTCGGTTTGGGTATTGGCCGCCGGAGAAAAGAAAATGCCACCAAAAGCATTTGTGGACATTTTGTAGATTTTAGAATGGATGGTAAATGCTCGCTTATCTGAATAGCTGCCCAAGACCTTTGCTGCCCGGCCTGTAGGGGCAAGCAGCAGACTTTTAAACTTTAAAGCGGGTAAAGACTTAATGATGCTTTTCACCAGTGATGTTTTTCCGGTTCCGGCATATCCTTTCAGAATGAAAACTTCCATCGAAGTCCCATCGGCCATAAATTCCGAAAAGTGCTTCATAAACTCCAACTGCCCGGGAAGCGGCTGGTGTGAGAAGTTCTTTAAAAGTAAGGTAAGAAAATGCTGCGAACGGGGCGACACGTTGTAAATGCTAAGATTTACAAAGGAAAGCTATTTGGTTGTATAAGTCATCACCGTATCAATAATCCATTGCAAATTGCTCACAAAAAAACCGACCCTTTCACACGCTAAGGTCGGTTTCTCAAAAAGGACAAGGCCAATTACAGCACCCTAACGCTAATAGCAGCAGAATATGCCCCCACTCCGGCAGCGTTTACCCCGGCCACCTTTACCCACACTTTTGTTGTGCCAATGGGAAGGCCATTAAGCGAATGCGTAATTGCGGCCTTAGTGCATGCAGTAACAATTATCCAATCACCATCGGGGTTTTCGGCAAACGAGATAAGGTATGCACTAGCCCCTTTCAAATTATTCCATTTCAAAATAACTTGATGCTCGATGTTGGTAGCAATCGAATGCACGTTTTCAACTGCAGTCAATACACTCTGCGGATGCCTTTGACCTACTACCTCAAATCCCGAACTCAGGATTTTGGTTTCATCGCCACCGCTCGCCTCTTGCACATAGCCACCCAAAAGCACAATTGCGTTTTTAAGGTTGGTGTATGCAGTGCGTTCGGCAGCTTTTTTCACTTTATCGCCATTGGAAGCATCCTCCACGGCAAGTAATAGTGCGTTCATAAGCCCCAAGATAAAAACTAAGGTGGGGTTTGGAGTTACAAAATTTGCATTGCCTGTAAGCATTGTTACAAGGTGCTGGGCTTTTGCGGCCAGTTGCAATGAGCTAAGATTACTTAGCCCTAATTTTACTTTTTTCATTTTGTAAAAAATTAAATTGTTAATAAAACGATTCCGGATGCGTGTGCTCCGAATATCTTGTAGAGATAACGCACCGTTGTGTTTTTTATTGTGTGAAATGTAAATTATTTTTCAATAAAATGAATATATCACTGAATATCAAACCAAAAAGGATTTTAACATGCCCGATAACCGATTAAAGCAACAGTTGAAACTCAAACTAACCAAGATTGATGCTATCTTGGTTAAGATTGAAAAAAACTAACCAATATTGATGCTATATTGGTTGATATGGAAAAAAACTAACCAATATTGAAGCTATATTGGTTGATATAGGAAAAAACTAACCAATATCGAAGCTATATTGGTTGATATTGGGAAAAACTAACCAATATTGAAGCTATATTGGTTGATATGGAGAAAACATAACCAATATCGAAGCTATATTGGTTGAAATTGGAAGGGAGTATAGAGCAGAAATTTTAAAAGGATAATTGTAGGCAACAATAAACAGAAGTGAAAGCCTATGTGTGGTAGCTGTTCCTTTATAATGTACATAACTTCGTTGAATGGGTAGTTGCGAAGCAATATCCTTTGCAGGAATGGCTCCCTTTCAGCGTTTATTTGCGATGGTGACAATATTCTCTGTTAATAAATTGTGAAGGAATTTTGTGTTAAAGCTATTCGGTTTAGCCCACAATATTTTTTCTTCTTCATAAGTGCATTTACTTAAAAAAGTTAAGCAGACAACTACAATCTATATCTTTGGATTTCAAAACTAATACCAATGAACAAGTTCATCCTCCTCTTAATTATCATTTGTCAATTATCAATTGTCAATTCCAAAGCTCAAACCTATATGAACATCTACCAGAGCAATGGACAGGTTCTGCAAATAGATATCTCTACTATTGATAGCATAACATACGAGATTATGACCCCGGGCACCTTAGCCACCATTACCACAACCGGCGTAACGGGCATAAGCGGCCCCAGTGCATTAAGCGGAGGCAATATAACCGCCGATGGCGGCAGCACCATAAGCCACCGTGGCGTATGCTGGGCAACCACCACCAGCCCAACAACTGCTAACGACACCACCCTAAACGGTACAGGCACCGGCACAGGAAGCTACACCAGCACCCTAACAGGCTTGAGTGCAAACACTACCTATTACGTTAGGGCCTAAGCCATAAACAGTGCAGGCACAGCCTACGGCAACGAAGTAAGCTTTACTACGGGAGACATCTATACCATGGGTAACGGAGTAACCGATATTGACGGCAACACTTATACCTCTATTATATTGGGCACACAGGAATGGATGCAGCAGAATTTGAGAACGACACGGTTTGCGAATGGGGATCCAATAAACAATCTTACATATTTTTCTGGTGAATGGTCAAGTAACATTGCAGATACAACAACAAGTCAATGGTGTTGGTACAGAGATTCATCTGCATTGGATGTTCCCTATGGAAAATATTATTCTTGGTACACTGTTACTGATTCCCGTAATGCATGCCCAGCAGGTTGGCATCTGCCTTCTATAACAGAATGGGGAACATTGCGTACCTATCTAAATCCAAATCAACCTCAATATGATACTATTAGTGGCGATATGATGACAGAAATAGGTTCAGCACATTGGGTAGCTGGATATAATGCAACAGCAACAAATTTAAGTGGCTTTACTGCTGTTGGCTCCGGTTTAGGCGGCGTTGTTTTTGGGACAGGTGCTGAATGGTGGAGTTCAACAACCGGGCCGATTAATTTTTAGCTAAAACAATTAATATTGACTTGTTCCCTAATTTTCCTAATCCTGTAATTCATATGGCATCTAAGTATAGCACTTCAAGTAAGATACATGGAAATGCAGTGAGGTGCTTAAAAGATTAGCGATATTTTAACAAGGTGAACGGCGAGGCAAAGGCATTAACCGTTTTTTGTTCAGGAGAGTAATTATTCCCACTCTTTTCTATTTGCCAAGTGTGTGCTTACGCCTGGTTTAATAGCAAACGGTATTATTTGGTAGTTTTGTGCCTTCTCTCCTTTATAAAGGAAGGGTATTTATGCTCACTACTCACAGAATTCTTCTGGCTGTATTTATGGTTACTGTGGTAGCCATTATGCTGAACTGTTGCAATTACAATAAATCAAATACGCCTTACCACGATTTTCTGCAAAGCGAAGAATTTAAAACCCTTAACCGCAAAGAACAAATAACCAAGTGTGCATCGTGCCACAAAGAACAGGTGGAGAACGAAAGCAAGGGGCCTCACGGAAATGCCTATCAGCAGTTAGTGGCTCATCGTGATTTTGTAAATAGCGACAAATATTCCTGTGGGTTTTATACCCGAAGTGTTAATCGGTCTTTTAATGATTGTATGGGCTGCCATGCACCGAAGAATTTGTTTGAAACCAGTCTGAAAGACACATTAAACAACCCCGATAAGTTTATTGCCGGGCTTTTGCAAATTTCGCATCCTCGGCCGGAGTCCCGAACTGGGGAAGGTTCCCGAGTAACAAGTATTGATTGCTTTAGCTGTCATTATGATGGAAAAGGTATGGTTTCGCTCAAGCATGTATCCTCTAAAGATGATTCTATTCCGGCATTGCAAACGCTTACTACCATTACCAAGAATAATATTTCGTGCTTCACCTGTCATGCCGATGTGGTAAAACAAATTAAACCTAAAATAGCCATTGCCCGAACCGGCTCTGTGTTATGCGTAAACTGCCATCAGGAATATAGCTCTGGAAAAGGCACACACTATTATTATTGGAGCCATGACCCTAAAGAAAAGGTAAATAGCAAAATGTATTGGCTCATGGATGACTTTCGTTTCAAACTATCGGGCAAAGGCGGGGAAATTACCTGGAATAACACCTCAATACCTCACCGCATAAGTCCCGGCCCAGAAATGATTTTGAATTGTGATGTATTGGATAAGGATTCTAATTTGCTTGGCCATAAAACCATCCGCATAAACAAGAAAAAAGAATTTGATGCCGAAATGTATTCCAATATGGAAAACAATACCCATTTGGGAGAATATGGCAATGATGTCCCTCTCGATGGTTCGGAAATAAAATATTCCGTGTTGTTAAAGAATGCGACTAAAGCAAAGTTGTTTCGCATTTCGCTTATTCACAAAGCACAATATTGGTTTCCCGACTCCCTGGGACAGCTAACAGCGGTAAAAACGTATCCGATACTGCCGTAGCACAATGGCTTCACAACTGAACTTTTTTCACAATAATTGAGCATTTTATTTGCCGACACAAATTTTTACTATCCTTGCAAACCTTTTTCAAAGCAAATGAACATTAAAACCTTAGCCCTAAAAACCTTTGTCGGATGTGCTTTTAGCGTAAGTATTTTACTATCTGGATGCGGCGGCTCTAAATCTAAAGACGGAGAAAACAATGCCGATTCAGCTACAACACCCAACATAATAAAACTTGGAAATGCTAATTTTAGCATTCCTTCACCGTTTCAAACGGCGATGTTAATCAAGTCAACCGGAGCAGCTTACAATAAAGAAATGCTCAATTCGGCTAAGAACTTTTCTAAATATTCCACCAACTACAAAAAAGCAATTAACCTTGGGGTTTATGGTGCCGATGTGGGCTATGTAACCATGTATGACCAAACTCAGGATGCTTTGGGCTATATCGGTTCCATTCGCAAACTAACCGAAGAGTTGGGAATAAATAATGCCTTTGACGCAAACACAATGAAGCGTTTCGAGCAAAATTTAGGCAAACGCGACTCTATGTTAAGTATGGTTGCTGTTGGGTATCGCTCATCCGATGCTTTTTTGAAGAATAATGACCGTTTGGATGTTGGAGCATTGGTATTAACCGGTGGCTGGATTGAAACTTTATATTTCAGCACAAAAGTGTTAGGCACAAAAGAAAATCAGGAATTGAAAAACCGTATCGGTGAGCAAAAATACACCTTGGATAACTTGATTAAATTGCTTCAACCTTATTACAAACAACCTGAATATACCGACCTTATTAATGACCTTATTGATTTGGCTTACGATTTCGATGCAATTGATATTGAATATAAATATGTGAAACCAGTTACCGATGTAGCAACTAAAACTACATCGATAAGCAGTTCTACTAAAGTGGTAATGACCAAAGAACAATTAGAAACCATAACTAAAAAGATAGAAAAAATCAGAAACTCTATTGTAGGTTAATTAATTAAGATAAAATAAAATGAAGAAATTACTTTCAATTTTCGTATTAGCTATTGGTTTTGGTTTAGTGAATCAGAACGCTTTTGCTCAATGTGATAGCATTGCTAATATTTGCAATAAGAACATTGCTAAAAACTATATTTCTGATGGTCAAAGCTATCGTGCTCTTTTAAATAATCAGGAAATTGCAGAATTCAAAACTGTATTTTATGGTGGAAGCACTTACCGTATCTCCGGTTGCAGCGGGTTTACCGATGGCAATTTGGTTTTCTCGGTGTTTGACCAAGAAAAGAACCTGTTGTTCACCAATGCTGACCAAAAGAACGCTCCCTACTGGGATTTGAAATTTGCTTCAACGCTATCTACTACTATCGAGGCCCAACTCTTTACCACTAATCAGGCTTCGGGCTGTGCAGTGATGTTGATTGGGTTTAAGTAGAACAATAGAATATTCAGACAATAGAAAAAGCGAAGCAGAAATGTTTCGCTTTTTTTGTGCTTGTTGGTGAAGCATCGCTATTTGCCTTGAATTCCGTCTATTCTAAATTAATCGACCTTTCCTTTCATCCCAAGTAAATCTAAACGAAATTATCCTATTTTTGCACGCTTTTAAAGCCCAGGTGGCGAAATTGGTAGACGCACCATCTTGAGGGGGTGGCGACCTACGGTTGTACGAGTTCGAATCTCGTCCTGGGCACTCTAAATGCATAAATTACACGGAGAAAATTGACTAAATTCATTAAAACCTCTTTTCTGTTTTTTCTCCTGCTTTATGTGGGTGCAAGTTTCCATTCAACAGCCCAAACTATTGTGTTTGCTAAATCTTTTACTGAAACAGGTGAAGGACTTAACAAACGCAATATTTGGTATGCCGATAGTGCTGAAAGTCGAATAGCAATTATCTTTAACAATGGTCGACAAACAATTAATTCGCATAAAATTTATGTAGAAATTAAGAATGCCGCCGATAGCCTTACCAAACTCATCTTCAATGTGGGTTCTAACAAAAATTGGGTGGCCGATTATTACAATTTGCCTGAAATTGGCAAATATGTTGTTTCAGCAAGAGATGACAAAGGCAATATCTTAGCCACGACGGATGTGTTTTTGCGAGGCAAGGAAGAGAATAGCAAAACCGATGACACGTATAAAATGGCGAATGCCGCCGAAACCAAACGGTTTAGTTTAAGTAAGATCATTTTTTGCGAAGCATTTAAAGAAGGAAGGGCACAAAACGAAGGCACAAGTTTCAAAATAGAAGGAAAAGGGAAGTATGTGGAAATTATCCTCACTTCTGACAAACCTTTAAGTACAGATAAGCTTATGGTGGATGTTTGGAAAAAGAAGAACGATGACCAATCGTTTAACGAACATTTTGACACCAAAGAATTTAAAACCGATAAAACGAAGTCCACCGCTGTGTTTCATTATTCTTTCCGCAAACCCGGCGACTACAAAATTTCGATATTCAACAAAGAATTTGTTTGGATAAATAGTGGCTACGTTACTATTACCGAATAGTGTTCGTGTCCATAAGGGTTAAAGATTCTTTTTTCAGATGAAATCACTTCTTTTCCTTCCCGCCTTAATTCTGCTTTCTTCCTTTTCTCCTGCACCGTCTTCGGTTAAAATTGCTTTGATGAAGTATAACGGTGGAGGTGACTGGTATGCTAATTTACAAACGTCTTTGCCCAATCTGATAGGATTCTGCAATAAAAACCTCGGCACAAACATTGACCCTGCACAAGCCATCGTGGAAGCCGGAAGTCCTGAATTGTTCAATTATCCGTTTGTACACATTACAGGACATGGAAATATCGTATTTTCTGATAAGGAAGGAGAGAATATTCGGAAATATCTTATTGGTGGCGGCTTTCTGCATATTGATGATAATTACGGAATGGATAAATTTGTTCGTCCGCAAATGAAGCGGGTCTTCCCAGAGTTGGAATTTGTGGAGCTACCCTATTCGCATCCTATTTATCATCAGAAATTTGATTTCAAAACAGGTTTACCCAAAATTCACGAACACGACAATAAACCACCACAAGGTTATGGAATAATCTACGAAGGCCGATTGGTATGTTTTTATAGTTTCGAGTGTGACCTTGGTGATGGCTGGGAAGACCCCGACATCCATCACGACAGCCCCGAAGCCCGCGAGAAAGCCCTGAAGATGGGAGCGAATCTGGTGCAGTATGCTTTTACGGCAGTGGAATAAATAACCTTCGTAGCGTTTTGCCGTTGCAATGCCTCGAATTCAATAATATCTCCATGAAAAATTTCCTTTTAGGTTTATTCTTAACTTTTGGCTTATTCGCCAATGCCCAATCAGCTGACGATTTATTTAAAGAAGGCGAAATCCGCCGAAAGAACGGTGATAAAAAACAGGCTATCGAATATTACACCAAAGCCATTGCTATAAAAGAAGACCATCCAAATGCCCATTTTCAACGGGGATTTTGTTATGCTGCCGAAAAGGAATATGAAAAGGCCATTGCTGATTACACTCGGGTTTTAGAGATTCGTCCCGATTTTGTTTGGGCTCATATAAGTCGTGGCGGTTCATTAAATAAACTCAATAAGTTTAATGATGCCTTGGTTGATTTTAATAAAGCCATTGAGTTGGAACCAGAAAACCAAGAAGCTTACAACAACCGTGGCTGGGCTAAAAAGGGATTGGGCGACGATAAAGGTGCTTGCGATGATTGGAAGAAATCAAAGAAAATGGGCAACGAGGAGGCTAAGATTATTCTTGGAAATTCGGGATGCCGTTAAGATATAACCTCCAAATTATCGCTGATTCCAGAGGGGGCTTTTCTATAACTTCGCCCTCAATTTAATTTATGTCCGAAACTATCACTTCGCCTGGAGAAGAATATCTGAAACCAACTTTTTTTATTGATTCCGATAATCCCGAAGTAATTGCATTTGCCAAGCTTCATACCCAAGGAAAAGTAAGCGATACCGAAAAAGCCATCGCACTATTTTATGCGGTGCGTGATGAGTTTAAATACGATCCCTATCATGTAGATTTGAAAGCCGATATGCTTAAAGCCAGCGTACTTCTCAAAAACGGCTATGGCTATTGTGTAGAAAAAGCAAATCTTCTAGCTGCTTGTGCCCGTGCAGCGGGTATCCCGTCCCGGCTGGGATTTGCTAACGTAAAAAACCATCTTAGCACAGATAAGTTAGTTAAAATTTTGCGTTCCGATGTGTTTGTATTTCATGGATATGCCGAACTGTGGCTTAATGGCAAATGGGTGAAGGCAAGTCCGGCCTTTAATATTCAATTATGTGAACGGTTTGGGGTTCCGGCTACCGAATTCAATGGCGTCGATGATGCAATTTTTCAGCAATACGATGCCAACGGAAACCTGTTTATGGAATATGTGAAAGACCATGGGAGTTTCACCGATTTACCCCGCGATTTGTTCATTTTTGAACTAAAGCAATTTTACCCACATCTATTTGCTGGCCTTGAATTGGACGGGATTGTGTATAAGTGGGAATAAAGTATCTCTTTCTTATCATGTTTAGAAATACTACTTTTGCCCAAAATGAACCGGGTTTCAATATTCCTTCTTCTCGTAGTTGCTTTAAGTTTATCTTGCAACAAAAACGACCCGAATATTAGCGACATTGATTGCGATTCGGAAAGTCTTTGCTTTAAAGTTGGCGATGTTCCGGTAACCCAACCGGCCTCGTGGCGAACTATTTCGGCAAACCGAATCCGCATTTACTGGCAAACTCTAGATGGGAATAATTACAAGAATGTGGAGATTGATGTTTGGGGAACAACAACCGGAACATACAGCATAAAGCCACGAAGTTCTTCAAGTCCATCAGCAACCTTTCAATATTTTGTAACTGATGGTTCTTCCACCAAAAACTGGCAAGGCGAAAGCGGAACAATAACCATTTCCTCCACAGATAACGATAAACTTGCCGGTTCTTTCAAAGTTTCTGTAAAAGACACCGCTTCGGGCGAAACCAAAGACATTACCAACGGCACTTTCTCCGACCTTCCGAAAAAGTAGCCCATTTCTCCAATATTAATTTCAAACAAATATATTTACCTATGCTTAACTATGGCAATTCCTCAGTAATTCACGCCAGCCTGCACCTTGCCGGAAACCGCAATCACAACGAAGGAGCAACCTTCTCTAACTCTCCTTTAGAACTAAATGAAGTAACCGAAAAAGGGTTAGCCGACTTTTTAATGGCTCCCTTTTCACGTCAGTTTGAAGAATTTCGCTTTTCCAAAGAATCTTTAGTAAAACCACTTATCGAACAGGTGTTTGCCGGAACGCTCGACTTGCATGAAGCCTCTAAGGAAATTACCGACTTGATGTATGAAGCCGGAGAACATCCTAAGATTACGCGTGGCGAATCGCTCATTGCTTTTGTTAGGGGATTAGTGTATGAAAGCACTATTTGTGATGCAATATGTGTGGTGAGATTAGACCAAAAGGAAAACTTTCTTTTTACAGATATTGTTGAAAACGAAGGCAACTTTTCCCTTAGAGTCGGAAGCCGCAACACAAAACTCGACCGTGCATTCTTAGTGCTGAACCTCGAAGACGAACAAGGGCTTCGTAGTTTCGCTATTGATTCGGCTTCGCGTGGCGATGAAGGATATTTTTGGAAGGAACGCTTCCTCGGTCTTGAACCCAAGCAAGACAAGCACTTTCAAACAAAGCAATTAATGGAAGTATATAAAGATTTTGTGCAGGACGAAGTGGTTAAGAACTTTGAAGTAAGCAAAGTGGACCAAGCCGACTTAATTCAACGGTCAATTAATTATCTGAAAGGTAATGAAACCTTTAAGATGGATGAATTTCAACAGCAGGTGATTAATCAGCCCGAAGTAATTAATGCGTTTAAAGGCTATGTGGAACAGCAAGCCATAGCCTCCGACTACCGAATTCCCGAGGAATTTGAGATTTCAGCACCAACCATCAAGAAGCAGGGAAAATTTGTAAAAAGCGTTATTAAGCTCGACAAGAATTTTCACGTTTATGTACATGGAAATAAAGAAATGATTGAGCGTGGCTTCGATGAAGAAACCGGAAGACACTATTACAAGTTGTTCTTCCGCGAAGAATTATAGGACGGTTTTAAATGTGAGGCGGTTTCGGATATTCAGATTCGCTTAATAAACTCTCAGCAATTTGGTCAAATTTGAAAACACATCATCTAAATGGCCTAAGCGAAAACTCTAATGTTATCGTTCGACTTATTTGCCTCGCCTTACTTATGGAGTTAGAGGAAAAAAGGCTTTTGATTAGGGTTTAATGAACAATATTCAACAAATAATTCCCCCCTATATCGCTATTTCCTCTCCATCGCCATTATAAAACTGATACTCTAAAAAATTAAGTGAAGAAACCCCTTCCACTTTCACCCATTTGCCATACTTACGCCACCAGTTGAAGCGAACAGAAGGGAAGCCTTCCTTTAAATATGCGGCTACAAAAGGATGAACGGCTAACGAAACCTTTTTCTCATTTTGTTCTTTCAGAATAAAACGCAGATTGTTCTCTATTTCATCGGTTACCAATATCGAAGGGCCTATTTCACCGCTGCCATTGCAGGTTGGACATTTTTCCAACACTTTAATATTCGTTTCCGGACGCACCCTTTGGCGGGTAATTTGCATAAGGCCAAACTTGCTTGGAGGTAAAATGTTGTGTTTGGCTTTGTCGTGCTTCATTTCATCCTTTAGCACCTGAAACAGTTGGTTTTTGTGTTCAGGATTGTGCATATCAATGAAATCCACCACAATGATTCCACCCATATCTCGCAACCGAAGCTGGCGGGCAATTTCACGGGCTGCCTCAAGATTTGTTTCTAAGGCATTCCCTTCCTGAGTGGATTCCGTAGACCGGTTGCCGCTATTTACATCAATAACGTGCATGGCTTCGGTATGCTCCAATATCAGGTAGCCGCCACTTTTGAAAGTAACAGTCTTGCCGAATGCTGCTTTAATCTGACGATCGATACCAAACTGATCGAAGATGGGACTCTTGCCTTTATATAGCTTTACAATTCCTTCTAGTCCGGTTGATTTCTCTTTTAGATACGTTTCAATTTCCTCTGCTATTTCTGGACTATTTACATGAATGGCTTGGAAAGTATCATTCAAAACATCTCTCAGAATGGTCAGCTTCTTATTTATTTCGCCAACCAGCAGGGTAGGAGGGGTAGCTGTTTTAATCTCCTGAAACATTTTTTCCCAGCGAGCTACCAATTCTTTCAAATCGGTTTCAATCTCGGTTCCGGTTTTTCCTTCGGCCACGGTACGCACAATCACTCCAAAGCCTTTCGGTTTTACTTCCTGAGTCATTTTACGCAGTCTGTCCCGTTCTTCGTTGGTTTTTATCTTTTGCGAAACCGAAACACGGTCACTAAATGGCACAAGCACCACATACCGCCCGGCTAAAGATAATTCAGTAGAAATTCGGGGGCCTTTATTAGAAATGGGTTCTTTGGCAATCTGCACGGGAAGCATCGCCAAATTATTAATTACCTGCGTAATTTTCCCTGTCTTAATAATCTCAGGTTCTAATTTGAAGTGCTGTAAAGAGGAATGATTTATTTTGTTTTGCTGAGTAAGTTTCATGAACTTAACCAGGCTTTGCACCTGCGGGCCCAAATCGAGATAATGCAAAAAGGCATCACGCTCGTAGCCCACATCAACGAACACAGCATTGAGGCTGGGCATAATCTTCTTAATCTTGCCTAAATAGATATCACCTACCGCAAAATCTTTGTTGTTCTTTTCACGATGCAACTCAATAAGCTGTTTATCGCGAAGCAAAGCAATGACCACTTCGGTACTTTTCGAAGCATCAATAACTAATTCGTAATTCATTCTGTAATTTTTCTGTTCAGAAAAATCCGCCAAATGGCAAACTCACACCAATAAAGCATGAAAATATAGGCATACAGCAAAACAAGCAAAGGACACATATATAATGCATCCTTCGCTGTTTGAAACTGATGTAATAGAATTTCGCTGCAAACCCGTTAATTAAGGGCATTTAACAGCATAAATCTACACTAACTTTCGTTAGGGCAAAAGCCTATTTCTTTTTATGACGATTCTTCCTTAAACGTTTTTTACGTTTGTGGGTAGAAATTTTGTGACGCTTACGTTTTTTTCCGCTTGGCATTTTTTCTTGGTTTTTAAGTTAAACAATTATTTTAATACAATTCTACTAAGACGCTTTCAATTCCCGAATAAACTCATTTACATTGGCTTCTACTTCGGGGTTTTTGTTTTTCGATTTCAATGTTTCCAGCACTTTTATTGCTTCATCTTTCTTTCCCATCCGCTGGTATGTGTCTGCTAAATAAATATAAGCGTCCAAATATTCAGGTTTGATAATCAATACCTGATTAAAACGCTCAATTGCTTTATCATATTGCCCGCTCTGAATGGCAAAATAGCCTAAGTTTATCAGTGCGGTGATATTCTTAGGGTCTTTTTCAATTACTTCTTTAAGCAACCCAACACCTTTCATTGGTGCAGTGCCGAGCACTTGCGAACCTTCTACATAACATACGCCTAAATTGGCTTTCGCTTCCAAATTAGCCGGGTCGATACTCATTACTTTCGTAAAGCCTTCAATGGCTTTGCGGGTAAAGAAAATCTTTTCGCCGTCTTTTTGAGACGCCCGTGATGCTACTAAGTAGCGATACGAGGCGTTATACCAGTTTTCAGAACTCGAGGCAAGTCCTGAAAGCTTTTCAGTGTAATAAGCCGAAAGTCCGGCGTTATTTATGGATGCCCAAAAGCCTGACAGATTCCGCAAAGAACCTGTATCAGCCGCAGTTTCCCATTTATTAATCATAGCTAACGATGCACTGTCGAGGGCATTTTTAGCTTCGATTTTAAATTCGTCGAATGAGAAAGTGGTGTCGGCGGCTTTGGCCGTTGGCATTGCTTTCGCAATGCCTGCAGGAGCTTTTTTAGGCAGAAAATAAACGGAAATTGCAGCTATCATACAGAATACGATAGCCGCAATTTGCTTTCCGTTCAGTTTCATCAAAAAATTAAGCTTCGCTTACTTTTTCTTTTTCTCGTGCGACTTCTTTACTTTATCAGTAAAAGATTTAGCCGGACGGAAAGCTGGAATGTAGTGTTCAGGAATCAAAATTGATTGATTCTTGGTGATGATACGGCCTGTTTTAGCAGCACGTTTTTTCACGATGAAGCTACCAAATCCACGTAAATAAACGTTATCGCCATCGGTGATAGCCGTTTTTACGATTTTCATAAACTCTTCTACTGCGGCTGAAGCTGCTGCTTTTTCAACACCGGTTTTTTCAGTAATTTTGGTTACAATTTCTGCTTTTGTCATTGATTTTAAATTTTTTGTTAATTAATTAAGGTTGATTTTTTGGGTATGCGAAAGTAGTCGAATTTCTTTAACTTCCAAATGAATTTCTAATTTATTTTCCACTATTCATTTCAACTATATACAATTACCTTTGAATCGGTAGAAAAAAGTGATAAAACGGGTTTATTTCTGAATTAAAATAGCAACAATATTTTAGAACGCAACGGCAACGCCCGCTTGGTTTCAACAAAAAAATTACCAACAAAAAATGACACCAATCAAGCTAAATAGGGTAAATAATTATAATGTATCGGGGTTTCAAGGCATTCAAAATTTGTGATTATTCGATCAAATAGCGTCATTTGTGTTCCCAAATCATTAACGGTAAAATTAAAGAATGCCACGAAAAGAAATGTATTTTTCCAATTTGGATGCGTTACGATTTATCTCGTTCCTGTTCATTTTCTGGGGACATGCTTTAGATACTGAAAGTGTAATTGTTAAGAATTCCGACCTCTATGCTGTCCTCAAAAACTATGTTTACATATTGGGAAAAACCGGATTCAGCTTCGCCTTTGTGCTTTCGAGCTATATAAACACCTGGGTGATTTTAGAGGAAAGAGAAAGCTCAGGGAAGTATCATCCACTGCAATTTTATATCCGCCGTGCATTAAGAATCTGGCCGCTCTACTTTTTAATGATATTCGTATGCTTTGTATTTTTCCCACTAATAAAGATGGCGGCAAACGAACCGTTCGCTATTGACACACCCGCTTGGCCTTTCCTTGTTTTTGTTGGAAATTTCTATATGATTGAACACGGTTTCCCTTACCTGCCAGCTCTTTCTGTGCTGTGGAGTGTGAGTGTTGAGGAACAGTTTTATCTGCTTTGGCCTTGGCTTTTATTGCTTTTTCATCGGCAAAGATTGTGGCTAATTTCGCTTTTACTCGTTGTGTTTATAGCTTTTATGGCTATTTATTTCGACAAACTAAATGTGTTTTTTCACAGTCTTTTTTTGTGTGGTGATATAGGAATTGGAGCCTTGTTTGCCTTCATTTCTTTTCAACCAAAGGGAAAATCATTTCAGCTGCTTTCTTCTTTGCCGAAAGTGGCTATTCTGTCAGTTTATGCTATTTTCCTGCTCTTAATTCTACGCTATAAACCTGTATTTGAAAACGAACTTCTTCCTGCTTGGTTAAATTTAGTTCTTGAACGATTAACTTTTGCTTCCTTGCTTGGCTTTTTCATTTTTGAACAGAACTTCTGCACCAATTCATTTTTGAAGTTCGGTAAATTTAAAGTCATTAACTACCTCGGTCTAATCAGTTACGGGTTGTTTTGCTTTCACGAGATTGGCTTAATGATTGCCTACCGAGTGATGGAACTGTTTGGAGGAAAAGATACTTTGATATGGGAGTTAGCATTAAAGCCTATCTTTGCTTCTATGCTGATTATTCCTGTTGCAGCATTGAGCTTTAAGTTTTTTGAAATGCCCTTTTTGAAACTAAAGAAGAGATTTTATGGAAAAAGACCCACTTAGCTGAATTATGCCACAAAATCAACCCCCTCAAAAGCCCTTAAATGAGTATTCTCGCTGGTCGGGTTTAACCTTTCGGATGATTGGCATTATTGTTCTGTTTACGCTGGGTGGACATTATGCTGATGGATATTTTCGGTTTCAAAACCCATACATAACCATAGTGGCGGCAATAGTGGCCACTGGTCTGGCGTTTTATATGCTGATTCGGGAAGCGATTCGGAAGTGAATAGCATCAAAATGAATCACATTCGAAACACTACTTCTTTTTCTTTCATATCCAGCAAAGTGCCATATAGTTTTATCTCTCCATTTTGCTTCAAAGCCTTTATGTTTGTATGAACATATTTCGTTTTGCCATCTAATAATAGAATGCGGTATTCCAAACGCTGATTAGTTTGGGTTTCGACAATTCGGTCGATGGCCTGATTAAATGCATTTCGGTCATCGGGATGAATAAGCAAGGTATATTCGTAAAGCGATAGTCTGGTAATTTTTGGTTCACGCTCGTGAATACGATACGTTTCGGGGGAGCAAATCAGTGTTTTAGAATCAATATCGTATTCCCAATCACCCACTCCAGCAATCTTTTGGCTTTCCGACAATCTGATTTCCGATTTTAATAACCGTTTGAGCGTTCTTTCTTGCTCTTCGGCACACAAAGCCCCAGCCATGATATCGGCAAGGTTTGCGGCCAATTTAATTTCATCGTCTGTCCACTGCCTAACTTTTCCAGTATGTTCGTAGCAAATTATACCCTTGTGGAGTCCGTGAACCCAGATTGGAATGTCGAGCATTGAGGAAATATTATTCGCTTTTAGATAGGTTTCAGTAAACTCTATGGTTCGCTCATCTTTTTGGGCATCGTGGGCTGCAATAAACCGATGTTCTTCAATAAAATTGAAATAAACAGGATTATCTTCTTTCAAAATTACCGGCCCTGCATCAAATTTATTTTCGGATAGTTTGTAAAGTAATCGGCATTGAATCCAAGTGCGTTCGGGGTTATACATCCACAAACTCACCCTTTCTACATTTAGTAACATGCCACCTGCACTCAATATCTTTCGGATTGAATTTTCCACATTAGCATGATTATCTCTCACCAACTCAAGAAGCACCTTTTGTTGCCTCACTAAAGATTGTTGTTTTGCAGACAATTCACTTTCCATAGCTTCAATCTTTGTGCAATCGCGAAACGATGTCAGTCGGTGAACCTCTCCATCTAGCATTATTGGTCTTCCTAAAACCTCGGTAGTAACAAGCTGGTTCGATTTGTCATAAAACTTCAATTGATAATGTTCCCGAGAATTATTCAGCATGTGGTGCTTGGCTATTTCTAAATATTCGGGATGGCAATAGGCGAACACCGACTTTCCAATTAAATCGGTTTTTGTAAAACCAAACAAATTGGTAAATGTTGGATTTATGTTAAGCACAATGCCTTCTTTTGTAATCATTGTGGCTTCAAAGCAGGAGTCGAACAAGTCGGTTAAAAGTTTGTCCTGTTCTTCTAATTTGATGATATGTTTGTCTTTTAAGTGATGAAGCTCTATGCGTTCTAAGGCATTTTTTATTGCTCCTGGAAGCCTTTTCAGGTGTGGTTTCTGAATGTAGTCATCCATTCCTTCTTGGAGAAACTCAACCAAAGTTTCTTCCAACAAAGTATCGGAAAGCACAATGAAAACTCCTTCGTAGTTTAGGCTTTTACAAAAATTAAATGCTTGAAGGCCGTTATAGTCGGGCAAGCTATAATCCGACAACACAACATTGGGTTTAAATTCAACAAGAAGTTTTTCAAATCCTGATTTGGTTTTAGTTGTCTTGATTTGATGAGGGTCATTAAACAGCTTTAGTTCATCCAAGATTAACTTTAAATCTGTTTCTTTGTCTTCGAGAATAAGAACTTTAATCATACTCGTAAATTTATCCACTACAAAAATAGAGTAATTTTGATAGAATTCATATTAAATACGATAAAGGCCCTTGCCTTCTAAGTTTTATTTTTTTTGAGTTACTTTAGCTTTAACCAAACTCACTATACATGCTTCTAAATTCTTTTTATACTCTTCACAACATTAAACCTTCCGAAAATGGTTTTTCGTGTGATGTTGCACTAAACTCATCTCACCCCATTTTCAAGGGACATTTTCCCGGTGAGCCAATTGTACCTGGAGTCACTATGGTGAAACTATGCCAAGAAGTAATTGGTTTGGCCTTAACTAAAAAACTTAGCTTGAAAGAAGCTAAACAAATAAAGTTTCTTTCGGTTGTGAACCCTGAAATTGATGGGGTGCTGAAATGTGGTTTTAGCCTTGCATTAAATGATTCGGGGAAAATCAAAGCAGATTTTTCGCTTTCAAAAAATGACGGAACGGTTGCGTTTAAAATGAGTGGGCTGTTTGTTTAGGGGAATTTCATTGGGATGGTAGGCGTTTGCACCTCCACTATTTTTCCCTGAATAGAAGTTAGCACTTTGTTATTAATCCACGGAAAATGTGGAATTGAATTTTGCATTTCAATATCAAGGCTTCATTTTGAGCCCCAAAGAAATTAAACTCAGCACTAAGCAAAAATGCAGAAATTCGCAGCCTATTGAAAACTGAATCGAAACAAATCCAAACCGATTTTCTCGTTATTGGCTCCGGTATTGCGGGGCTTACCTATGCCCTTAAAGTTGCAGACCACGGGAAGGTGATTATGCTCACCAAAGATAACGAAGATGAGAGCAATACCAAATATGCTCAAGGCGGAATAGCTGCCGTAATTCATGAGCCCGACAGTTACGAAAAACACATAAAAGATACGCTTGAATGTGGGGATGGCCTATGCGATGAGGCCGTGGTGCGGATGGTGATAACTGAAAGCACCGAGCGGGTTATTGAATTGGCAGAATGGGGAACCAAGTTCGACAAAATGCCGGATGGGGAGTATGATTTGGCGAAGGAAGGCGGCCACAGCGAGAAACGAATCCTTCACTATAAAGATAAAACAGGATTTGAAATTGAACGAGCCTTGCTCGAACAAGCTCGCAGTAATTCTAACATCATTATTCACGACCATTTTTTTGTTGTTGATATTATTACCCAGCACCATTTGGGTGTGGAGGTAAACAAAAACACACCAGATGTAAAGTGTTTTGGGGTGTATGTGTTGAATTTGAAAACCGGAAAGGTGGAAACCATTTTGGCAAAAACTACTTTGATGGCTACAGGGGGGGCAGGTAATGTGTATGAAAATACAACCAATCCGGTGATTGCAACCGGCGATGGCATTGCAATGGTTTACCGAGCCAAGGGGCGGGTGGAGAATATGGAGTTTATACAGTTTCACCCAACATCGTTATACAATGCAGCGGCTAAGCGTCCGAGCTTCCTGATTAGTGAAGCTGTAAGGGGCTTAGGTGGTTTGCTTCGAACGAAAAACGGTAAGGAGTTTATGCAGAAGTATGACAAACAGGGTTCGCTTGCTCCACGAGACATTGTGGCAAGGGCTATTGACAATGAGTTGAAAACTCTGGGTCATGAGCATGTTTGGCTTGATTGTACACATCTTGACCCTGACGAGATTGTTAAACATTTTCCTAATATTTATGCTAAATGCAAAAGCATAGGGATAGATATGGCTAAAGATTTTATTCCTGTGGTGCCTGCGGCTCACTATATCTGTGGGGGAATTAAAGTAGATATGTGGGGCAGGTCGTCGATAGAGAATTTGTATGCTGCCGGAGAATGTAGCAGTACGGGGCTGCATGGGGCGAATCGTTTGGCTTCGAACTCGCTTTTAGAAGCTGTGGTCTATGCCCACCGAGCTGCACTGGATGCCTCGAAAGCGATAGGGAATATTTCTATTGAGGGCAATATTCCAGATTGGAACGATAGCGGAACTTCGTATCCGGAAGAGATGGTTCTGATTACTCAAAACCTGCGTGAAGTGCAGCAAATAATGAGTAGTTATGTGGGTATTGTGCGGTCGGATCTTCGGTTAAAGCGTGCCTTGGACCGCCTGAATATTATTTATCAAGAAAACGAAGACTTGTATGACCGCACTACGGTTTCGCCGCAGCTTTGCGAATTGCGGAACTTGATTAATATTGGGTATATAATTATTCGGAGTGCGATGAAACGCAAGGAAAGCCGGGGTTTGCATTATTCGGTGGATTATAAGCCGGGCGAAGGAAGCAGCAGGAAGTTTTAGGGGGGATATATGAATTTTTACCGGGCTGGGTAGGGTTTCTACTGGTTAGGGTTGAATTTCTACCAACTCTTGTTTAGCTTCTACCACATCCGGTAGAATTTCTACCGACCTATGTAGAGTTTCTACCACGTCAGGTTTGATTTCTACCGGGCAAGGTTGAATTTCTACCGACCCTAGTAGGGTTTCTAACGCATCCGGTTTGATTTCTACCGGGCAAGGTTGAATTTCTACCGACCCTTGTAGAGTTTCTACCACCCCCGAATTAATTTCTACCGCACTTTTTCTGAATTGCAAAGGCTTGATTCTATTGGGCTGGAGGGGTGTTTTTGGGTAAAATGGTATTTTTATGTCACTTTTTGGCTTGGCAAAAAGTAACCAAAAACCGTGGAAACTTCCAAGGCAATTTTCCCCAACGGCTATGGCCGAAGGGGAAACCGCGGACATCAAGCACCCAAACGCCCTTTGCCAGCCCTTCGTGCTTGCTGCCGCTATTGCTGGGAAGTTTCCGGGGGCAAAGCCATTTGGGGTTTCTCTGGATGGAGGTCGGTTTAGTTTTGATGCGGGGAATGGAAATGCTGGCCGGAGGCCTTGGGTACCAATCGTAGCGAGGACGCTACGATTAGCGGGGGGCAGATTGGGTTAATGGGTTTGGGATTGGTGGGGTTTTTGTTTTTGGTGGTGGCGGGGAGGATGTAGGGAGAGTTTTTTATGTACTTTTCGGGGCTAGGAATTTATCAAACAAAAACAAACAATAAAACAAACAAAATGTATATTACAAGACTAACTCCAAACGATAACAAATGGGAAAAACCGAGTAGTCGTTATGGTAAATGCCAAAGAAATTCCTTATTCGAATGCTCCCCTAATAACTACGGACATGAAGAATGGTTAAATAGAAATGATGGAATTTTAACTAAGGATGGATGGCGATACGGATTTGTTCAAGCATTCAAGGCTAAGGACAAAATAGGCAAACCATACGAAGTTGTATTTTACACAATAAGAAGCGAGCCAGTTGCAGGAATTTTCATTGTTGCCTATTGTAAAAATATGATAGGTATATCAATCAATGAAGCTCAAGTAGTCTACAATTATTTTATGGAGCCACTTGGTGCCGAATTGGCTACAATTCAATTAATGAGAAACGAATTAATTAATGTTGGTGCTCGCGTTGAAACTTTTGACGATTGCAGAAGAATTCCTAGAAATATATTAAACGTTAAATTTAAAACGGAAGATTTAATAATGCTACCCAAACCAATATTAATTAGTAAAGAAGAAATGCCTGAAAATGTCAGAAATGGCCATTTTCGCTTTAAACTTCACAATCTGCTTTCCAGAGATTTTTTCATGAGGTGTTTTAGATAGAATTATGACAAATTTATACAAACCATTAAGTGTCGCTATTTTAATATTTCTTTATTGCCTCCAAATAGGCTTCGGACAAAAAGTTGATAAAGGGCAGTATTTATCGCCATATCAATACGTTGATATGGAGCAGGCTGTAATTAATAAACACATTAAACTTTTAAAAAATAAATATGAAGGGAGTAATATTAAAATTGAAGTTTTTTTTAGTGATTTAAATAACGACCATGAGGTAGATGCCTTTTTGGATTATTGTGTTCAATCAACGGATGATGACAACGATCAAGAACAAGAAGGAAATGCATTAATGTTTGACTATTGCATAGAATCAGGTTTTGCCATTTATTTATTTAATGAGAATGTGTTTACACTAAGTGCTTCCATTTTAAAAAGTGAACTTCGGAATAACAATGATTTTGATTATAATGTTAACGAGGCCTACAAGGGAAGTATTTATTGTTCCTCAATGCTGTATGATGATGATGACAGTCGATGTTGCCCTTCACTTACAAAAAAGATTTTCTTAAGATATGATGATGGCAAAATTGTTGAACCACCCCAAACAGAACAAATCCTGCTTGAAGGCAAAGTAATTAGAGAAGAACCCTCTACTTCTAAAATTGATTTGGAAGTAAGAAATAAAAATAGAAGGGATAGCATAAACAGAATTGATTCAATAAATATTGCGAATGAAGCATTTATGGAAGACTCTATTAACGCTTCGATAAAAGCAATAAAGATTGAAGAAAATGAAAAGGCATTGTCACCGCTAAGTATTTTACTGTTAATTTTTTTATTTGCTATTACAATTGGTGTTATTGGATATTTCACTCTGAAATACAACCCAACTTTTACTTTTGGTTCACTCATTCGCTCTGTGAACTTTCGAATCACATTTATTGCTTTTATTATCGTTAGTGTTATTCTTTCAATTTATTGGATGCCGGACGTAAGAAGTCATGAAGAATTGCCAGATGAGTTTCTTGGAGCTTATACAGGTTACCAAGAAAGCTACTTTATGAAACGTGAAAATTGTAATGAAATAGTAGGTCTTTATGGCAATAGGTTACTAATTCCTGAATGTAGCTATGATTTTGTCTTTATGCATAACAATGAAGCCTTTTTGAGGCACGGCACAGCAGAAAAAAAGTCCAATTATTTAGGAACATATAAAATCTTGGAGGAAGATGCATATAATATTATGATTAAATGTGATTTAAAAGCAACTGACGATATAAGTTCGACCCCATCATACACATTACGAATATCAAAATTGAAATATGACGTAAGTTTTATTGGAAATTGCAGCAAAGGTCCAAATTTTCAGCTTTTGCATACCTCAATTCTTCCAAACTAAGCGTTACCCCCTAACCGTAGCTTGCATCCGCTAAGCGATAGCCTCTGGCTACGCTTTATATCTCTGGCCTTTGGCCATCTTCATATTATTAAGAAAGCGTAGCCAACCAGCTACGCTTTTTTTATTCCGCCGAATGGGCATCCCTCCCCCCGCCCATCGAAGCTCTGCCCTTTTGGTCTAGCCCCGATAGAGCCAAATAGCCCGCCTGCATTTGAGGCGGCTATAGGCGAAAGCGGGACCCAAACGTTGGTTTGGAAGATGGAACGTTCTGCTCCAAATCTTAAAAAATTAGGCTAAAAAGTTCAAAATTCTCTATTGTAAAGAAACCGTACTTTCGCACTCGCCTTAAAAATAGTATGAAATTAGAACAGGAAATAGACAAACGCCGCACCTTCGCTATCATCTCGCACCCGGATGCGGGAAAAACTACGCTGACTGAAAAACTGCTGCTGTTTGGCGGGGCAATTCAAACGGCGGGAGCGGTGAAGAGCAATAAAATAACTAAAACGGCTGCTTCGGATTTTATGGAAATAGAGAAGCAAAGGGGGATTTCGGTGGCTACGTCGGTGATGTCGTTTGAGTATAAAGGTACGCGGGTGAATCTGCTGGATACGCCGGGGCACAAGGATTTTGCGGAGGATACTTATCGCACGCTGACGGCGGTGGACAGTGTAATATTGGTGATAGATTGCGTGAAAGGGGTGGAGGAACAAACGGAGAAGCTGATGGAGGTTTGCCGGATGCGGAACACTCCGGTGATTGTGTTTATCAATAAAATGGACCGGGAGGGGAGCAATCCGTTTGATTTGCTGGATGAGATTGAACAAAAGCTGAAGATTAAGGTTCGTCCGCTGAGTTGGCCGATAAACATTGGGGCTCAGTTTAAGGGGGTTTATAATTTATATGACAAATCGCTGAATCTGTTTAGTGCGAACAAAACCAAGATTTCGGCGGATGTGGTGGCGATTTCGGATTTGGGCGAAGATGCGTTGGATGATTTGGTGGGGAAGAAGGATGCTGACCAACTTCGGGATGATGTGGAACTTATTGGAGGCGTTTATGACACGTTTAAGCCCGATATTTATTTGGAAGGACATTTGGCTCCGGTGTTTTTCGGTTCGGCTGTAAATAATTTCGGGGTGAAGGAATTGCTTGAAACTTTTATTCGCATTGCCCCTCATCCGATTGCCCGGAATACGGATACTCGATTGGTGAAACCGGATGAGGAAGATTTCAGTGGGTTTATATTTAAGATTCACGCTAACCTAGACCCTAAGCATAGGGATAGGATTGCTTTTTTGAGAATTTGTTCGGGGAAGTTTGAACGCAATAAATTCTTCACTCATGTTAGGTTAGGGAAGGAAATTAGGTTTTCAAATCCTTATTCTTTTTTGGCTCAGGATAAATCGGTGGTGGAAGAAGCATTTCCGGGGGATGTGGTTGGGCTTTATGATACGGGAAACTTCAAAATAGGTGATACTCTGACGGAAGGCGAAAAGCTAATGTATAAGGGTATTCCGAGTTTTTCACCGGAACTTTTCAAAGAGGTTATTAATTCGGACCCGATGAAGAGCAAACAATTGGAAAAGGGTATCGAGCAACTGTCAGACGAAGGGGTGGCACAGTTGTTTCGTATTAATCCGGGTAATCGTAAGATTATTGGAACGGTGGGCGAACTGCAGTTTGAGGTGATTCAATACCGTTTGCTGAATGAATATGGTGCAGCCTGTAAATTTCAGCCGCTCAACTTTTATAAAGCCTGTTGGATTACGTCGGACGATGAGAAGGTACTTGCAGATTTCATCCAGTTTAAAACCTCTAACATTGCTTACGACAAAGACAATAATCCGGTTTTCTTTGCTGAAAGTTCGTGGATTTTAGATACGAGTATTGAGAAATATCCGAAACTTAAATTCCACTTTACTTCGGAGTTTAAAATGGAAGCGGCGGTTTGATTATAATTGGTAACCCAGCAACATGTCTAAAATAGCATATCCCTTCTTGCTCTTCTTCGCGATAGCTTTTGCGGTACACATTTATATTCCGCTGTTTCAGCCTTCGAACGAATCAAACCTTTCGCATATAATTCATTTGTTTAGCTATGGAATTTGCTTCGGAGCAATGGCTTTCAAATTTAATTATCGGTTGTGGATTTATTTGGCAGCGGCGGTATATCCTTTCCTATTTCATTTCCGGTGTGCTTTGTTGCCGTTAATTCAAGAAAGCCGAATTAATCCGGTTTGCTGGTTGGTGGTAGTGATGCTACCCTTAGCTTTTGTAGCAATTAAGAAAGAAATGGTGTGAATTGGAGCAGAAATGCTACAATTCAACGATATCTACAATCGCTTTTACCCAACTATCATTGTCGTTTAAGCTAGGCACTAATTGAACTTTCTGTCCTCCGACTTTTTCAAAAATGTCTTGGTATTCGTGGCCGATTTCAATAATGGTTTCGAGGCAATCGGCTGTGAAGGCGGGAGAGAAACAGAGAATGTTTTTGGCTCCGTTTTTTCCTAGCTCTTCAACCACTTTATCTGAATAGGGTTTTATCCACTTGTCGTCGAGCCGCGACTGGAAACTAACCGTATATTTTTCTTTTGGAATACCTAAACGAGAGGCTACTTCGCGAGCTGTAAAATAACATCCGGCTTTGTAGCAATAGCGGTTTTCGTCATTTATTTCATCTTCGCAATGGTGGTTGCTGCATTGAAGGTCTTCATACACTTTGTCCACTTGTCGCACCGGTAGGCCGTGAAAACTAAACACAACGTGGTCATAATTTTGATGTGGAAACGCCTTTCCCGTTTCGGCAACAGCATCTAAGTATTTGGAGTTGTCGAAATATTGGCTTATTAAACGAAGTTCGGGAATTACCCACCAGTTTTTAATTATTTCCATCACTTCCTGCAAAGCAGAACCTGTGCTACTGCTTGCATACTGCGGGAATAAGGGGAAAACAATTATCCTATCGAGGTGCATTTTTCGCATTCGCTCCAATACCACTTTTGCAGATGGATTTTGGTATCGCATGGCGAATTCCACCACCACATTTTCACCCAATTCGGCTTGCACTTTGGCTTTTAGTTTTTCACCATAAATTAATAATGGCGAGCCTTCGGGAGTCCAAAGTTCCTGATAAATCTTGGCCGATTTAGGTGCACGAAACGGAACTATGATGACATTCACCAATATTTTCCGAGCCAACCAGGGTATGTCTATTACTCTGGGGTCGTTAAGAAACTGAGAAAGATAGCGGCGAACATCACCCACAGCCGGGCTATCGGGTGTGCCGAGGTTTAATATGAGTAGCCCTGTTTTTTGGGAAGGTGTGTTGGACAATGATGTAATTGAAAGGTGGGAAAAATGAAACAGTTCAGATTAAATATGCATCGCCCGCTTTCCGGTTGCATCCAAGGCTGCTTCTTTAATGGCTTCCATATAAGTGGGATGTGCGTGGCTGATTCTGGCAATATCTTCGGCACTGGCTCTAAATTCCAGTGCTGTAACCCCTTCGCCTATCATATCGGCAGCACGAGCTCCGATGATATGCATTCCGAGCATTTCGTCGGTTTCGGCATCGGCCAATATTTTCACAAAGCCATCTAAGTCCATGCTGGCACGGGCACGTCCCAAGGCACGGAACGGAAATTGTCCGGTTTTATATTTACGACCTTCCGTTTTAAGTTGTTCTTCAGTTTGGCCTACTCCGGCAACTTCGGGCCAAGTGTAAACCACCCCTGGAATAGCATTATAGTTGATATGTGGTTTTTGCCCGGCTATTACTTCGGCCACAAATACACCTTCTTCTTCGGCTTTATGAGCCAACATAGCCCCCTTTATTACGTCCCCAATAGCATAAATACCGGGCACATTGGTTTGCAGATGTGCATCCACATCTATTCGTCCGCGTTCGTCGATTTTGATTCCTACATTTTCTAAGCCCAAGCCTTCTGTGTATGGTTTTCTGCCAACCGAAACCAAACAGTAATCGCCTTTTAGTTCCAGAGTTTTACTGTTTTTGTCGGTTGCAAGAAGTGAAACTGTTTTGCCTTTAGCTTTAACACCTTGAACTTTGTGGTTAAGATAAAACTGAAAGCCCAATTTACCTAAAACCCTTTGCAATTCTTTACTTAGCGAGCCATCCATTCCGGGTATTATCCGGTCTAAATATTCCACAACCGAAACTTTTGACCCTAATCGGGCATAAACCGACCCTAATTCTAATCCAATTACACCTCCACCTATAACAAGCAAATGCTCAGGAATTTCGGTGAGATTTAATGCTTCTGTGCTGGTGATGATGCGTTTTTTGTCAATTGTAATTCCGGGCAGTGAAGAAGGCTTTGAGCCTGTTGCTATAATGGTTTTATCCGTTTCAATTACATCCGATTTGCCATCAGGTTTGGTGATTTTTATTTGTTTAGCCGTAACAAAAGATCCCAATCCTTCAAAGACTGTGATTTTGTTTTTCTTCATTAAATAAGCCACGCCTTCGCAGGTTACTTTCACTACACCGTTTTTGCGTTTTACCATCTGGCCCAAATCGGCCTGAAGGCCTTCGGCAATTATTCCGTGGTCGGGAAAGTTGTGGGTGGCGTTGTGAAAATGCTCGGAACTATCAAGCAGTGCTTTTGAGGGAATACAGCCTACATTGAGGCACGTGCCTCCTAAAGTAGGATACTTTTCAATAATAGCAGTTTTGAAACCTAACTGTGCACAACGAATGGCGGCAACATAGCCTCCGGGACCTGAACCGATAACGGTTACATCAAATTTTTCCATAATAATTAGGGGGCAAAGGTAGCAATACGAATAGTGTATATTTTCTATTCAATAATAAAATACACTCTTCTCCAGCATGCATTATCCTTTTGGAACAAGCGGAAATCGTAGTTCAAATGTGCTGCCTTTGCCAATTTGGCTTTCTATAAGTTTTACAGTGCCGCCGTGAGCTTTAGCTATAAGTTTTACATAATTTAATCCCAAACCAAAACCTTTTACTTTGTGAATGTTTCCTGTTGAAACCCGATAAAACTTATCGAAAATTTGTTTCTGAGCTTCTTTGTTCATACCGATACCGTTATCTCTAATATTAATACATAACTGTTTTTTGGTATTGAAAGTGCTGATTTCAATTTTAGGTTCATCCACCGTATATTTAATAGCGTTGTCGAGCAAGTTGTAAATAATGTTAGTCAAATGCACCTTATCGGCTTTGATAATGTGGGATGGTGCATTTAGTTTACATGAAATGGAGCCGTTTCTTTCGTTCAGCAATAGCTCCATACTCTGCACAGAATGTTCGATTATTTCGTGAATGTTTTGATCATCCAGATTTAGTTTTACCTCTCTATCGTATGCACTCATTTGCAGCAAACGCTCTACCATATTTCGCAGCCGGGTAGATTCTTCGGTAATAATTCCGGCATAGCGTTCAATGCGTTGAGGTTCGGCCTGCACAGCAGGTTTGGCCAGCATTTCGCCTGTAATGCTAATTGTAGAAATAGGTGTTTTAAATTCGTGAGTCATGTTGTTGATGAAATCGTTTCGGATTTCGCTCAACTTCTTTTGCCTCAGAATCACACTCATAGAATAGGCAAAAAAGATAATTACAATCAGCAACACCGCTGAACTGAATATCCAGATTTCCATTTCACCAATCAAATGCCGGGCTTTATTAGGGAAATATACTCCAAAGTAGTGGTTGTCTTTCACCCATTTGGGAGGCTCAACAGTTTCTGGGACTTTGCCTCCGTTTTCGTTCTTGGTGATGTACTTGCTAAAGACAATTTTATTGGTGAAGCAATCGTAAATTACATACTCGAAATCCTGATAAATATTCCGGCGGTCGAATTCTGTTCGTAGCAGTCTTTCGAGCAAATACGGGTGTAGCGAATCGTTCATACTCACCACAAAATAGTTGCTGCTTACCTGTGTTACCTGCTGATAAGGTCGCTCTTCCTTATTCATTATGCTGATAACGTTGGCTACCCTACGCAATGCCAAATTTACACGGTCGTTAAATTCCTGATTTTCGAGGTTAAATGCTCGGTTCAACCAAAAAATCTGCAAGGTGCTTACGCCCAACACAGAAATGACACCTAAAATGATAAAAACCCGGAGTGCTCCTCTATTCATTGGAAGCAAAGATAGATGTAGTCAATGTACAGTGGGTTTCAGCTTAACATACATTTTGCAGATTTTTAATTCATCCGCCGCTTCAGCACCCACACCGTATTAGAAGTAAACCTTGTATCGTCATTCACCGATACGGAGAACTGATGCTTGGCCGCAAAATCATGCAGCCATTTCCCCGAAATAAAATGCAATTCGTTTTGGGTTTTATTGAAGCCAACCAGTTTAGTAGAAAACAGTTCTGTGAGCCAGGTCCCTTTTTGACGTTTCACCAAGTCGGCGTCCCCATCCCGAAGAATAATTAAGCCATCGGGGTTCAGGGCATTCATCATTTTCCGCAAAACAACTTCCTGCTGTGTCGGAAGCAAATAATGGATTACATCAGCCATAATAAATACATCGCTCGGGCTCAGTTCTTCTTTTACGATATCGGCCTGCCGAAAATTTACCCTATCATTTGGCGTAGAAATATTAGCCGCCACTTCAATCTTTTCGCTATCGTAATCCAGCCCGGTTATTTTGCGGGCGGGCGATAAGAACGAAAGCATCCAAACCATAAAGCCATTGCCACACCCAATATCAGTAATCGTGGCATCGAGTGGCACCAGCTTATGAAAAGGCTCATAGTTTTTCTCCAAAGTAACCTTTACCCGGGCATACCATTCCAAAACAGGTCCTTTGTAAATATAATTCTTTAGCAAAATTTCCTTGTAATAGGATGGCGTTTCCGTTTCCAAGCACAACCGGGTATATTCCCCCCTAAACCAGCGTCCAATGCTCTTGGCTAATTCGGCAGGTGTGCTTTCTTCGCTAAGGCTTATCCGGGGCATAATCTTCAAAGTGATCTGCCCGTTTTTCAACAGGAAATCACCCTTACTCATCGTATGGCCTGTGCCATGGACAATTATGGGAAGAATTTCTAAACCCAATTCTTTAGCTAAAAGAAACGCTCCTTTATGAAAACGTTTCATTTGCCCGTTGGGACTGCGAGTGCCTTCGGGCCAAACCAAAACGCTATAGCCCTGATTAACGATGTTGCGGATTTTCTCCACATTATGCTCTATCCCATCGGCTACCGGTAAATAGTCGGCGTACTTAATGAACGTTCCAAAAAACGGCGAATTCCAAACCCATTCGTTCGTCAGCAAAATCATCCTTGGAGAAAGCATGGTAATGGTTAGAATATCCAAAAAGCTTTGATGATTGCTAATAATGATAGCAGGCTTTTCAAACGTCTCCCCCGAGGTATTGATGATTTTCTTTTTCACATTGGCCATCAGGTAAACGAGGCTTCCCGTAAACCAACTCAACACCCGGTGGAAAAACATTTTGGCCGCTTTGCTGCGTTGCCGAAGGATTTTAAACTGCACGAACCCAACAATATTCAGCACACTGCACCCTATTATGAAGTAGAAAAATGCAATAAACGACAACACAAAGGCCGAAGCCGTATAGGGAAGATAGCCTTTCTTCTTGCGGTCTAATGCCAGGATGCGAAACAGAAATGGAGCAACCGTAAGCGATATAACCAACACCCCAACCATTCCTATAATGGTAACCGATGCAATACTTTTCAGGGCAGGGTGTGTGGCAAATATGAGCACGCCCACCCCGATAAACGTTGTGGCTGCCGACAGAAAAATAGAAGTCTTGAAAGATGGCAACAGCTTTTTCCCGGTTTTAAACTCTTCGAGCATTCCACCCAAAACAAAAATGCTGTAATCGTCGCCTAACCCAAATATCAGGGTTCCGATGATGATGTTTACGATGTTGAACTTTAACCCGAATATCGACATCAGGCCCAACAGCCAAATCCAACTCAGCAACATCGGTAGGAAGTTAATCAGGGTAAGTTCTATCCTTCCGTAACTTAACAGCAGCACTATAAATACCAGTCCGCCCGACACCCAAAGAATGGTGCTGAAATCTTCCTTCACCAAACTGATAAATTTTCGGGTAAGAAATTGCTTGTCGAGCAACATAGCGTCCGGGCTTTGAGCCAGGGTTTCGGTTACCGCATTTCGTTTTGTTTCGGTAGTTTTTATTTGGGAAATGATATACCAATTCCCGGCTTTGTGAAACATAAAATCTTGAAAGAAAATGCTTCGCAACCAATCTTTATTTTCAGTTGATAAAGGCTGATTGGCCGTTTCGATATTTGCAAAGAAGGCCGAGAATGCACTTGCCTTAAATCCCAACTTCTTTCCTTGAGTTTCGAGGTTTTGTTTCGCCCTTTCAATGGTTTCTCTTGACCAGAAATTTTCCCAGCGGGCAATACGTTTATGCTGAGTTTGTAGCGAAGGAATCAAAGCAGATGGAACAATATAATGTTGCAAATCACCCTTGCTTTTAAGTGCCGAAAGCGTTGAATCTGTGCTTTCGTTGGAAATCAGAACCTCTTCTTCAGTTGCACTTTGATTGGCCAGATAAATACTCCGAAGCGAATGGCTGCTGATAGATTCGAGCTTCTTTTCTGCCGCCAATGTTTCAGGATCCAGATAATTCACCTTCATCAAATCATTATCAAATTCAGCATTTCCCGAAAAGAAATAAAAACCGATGGTGAGCAGTATCACCACCAAAAACACAGGCCAGGTTTCAGATTTATCACGGATATAATCCAACACCGCAAACCTTGAAACTTTCAGGGTGCTTTCCTCTTTTATGGAAATGTTGTCAGATGTCAATAGCGGCAATACAAGCATGGTGGCCGCCGCCGAAAAAATCAGCGTAAGCCCCGCAAAAAGCCCCAATTGCTGCAAGGCTTCCGATTTGACCAAACACAGCCCGAAGAAGGCACCCGCTGTGGTAACGCAACCCAAAAGCATGGGTCGGGCAATTTCGGCAAGGGTTTTGGCAATTGACTTTTCGTGCTTCAAATGCGTGATGTAGTGCAAGGCATAATTAATGGCAATGCCCATCACAATGCTTCCGGCAGCGATGGCAATGGCCGACACTTCCCCCTTAAAAATACTTATCAATCCCAGCGAACACACCGCACCAAACAACACCGGAACAAATACCAAAAAAGTAAGCCATACACTGCGGTAAAAGGCCAACAGCAAAAGCAGGATGCAGACCGCAGCTAAAATGGAGGTGAAAACCGTATCGTGTTTCATTTGGCGGCTATTGCTTAGTGCCACCACCGGGCCACCATAAACCGATACATTCACTGCCGAACCCGTCTTCGCTTTGGCTATGGAAGCATTCAGTTTATTGAGCAGTTCGCCATTTTGCCTAGTGTTGCTTGCCGGATATTTTGGTGTAATGAAAAGGAGCAGATTTTTGTGGTCGGATGAAAAAATACGACCTTCATAAATATCAAAATTGCTATCGGGTTGAACGCTTTTAAGTTTGGAAAATGCTTTTGTATAAACCCCTGCCGGGTCTTTGGCTGCAAACTGTGCACTAAAGATGGAAGCAGGATTTTCGAGATTTTCTTTGAGGGCAGAAAGCAACCTGAATGTACCTGTGTCGCTCAGTAGGGGCTTATATAGGGCATAATCCGAATCGTGGAGAAATACGGGCAGGTGAGCATAAAACAGGTCGAGGAAAGTTTCTAAAACCGTGTCGGGGCTGAGGTAGTTTACCCGCTTAACCACGATTGAAAATTCGGCAGATTCTAAATCCTTTTCTAGCGAATCGGCCACCTGCATTAAGGCTTCCTCATTGTCCGACTGTTCTCCATAGATCTGAATGATTATTTTATCGGCTATGCCCGATTGTTCGAGCACGGCAGTGGCTTTTGCCGTGTTTTCGTCCTGCGGCACAAAGGCCGAAATGTCTTCATTCAGCTCAATTTTGCTGGCTTGCCAAGCGGCCAAACCAAAAATGCCGATAAATACCAGGATTGCAATTGCCCGAATCCCCGATAGGAATTTCCAGACCGAAACTATACCATTTGACACAGGGCGAAAGTAATGGGGAAATAATAACGAAAAGGCGACAAGGCGAGTGGAATGTGTTTCGCTTTATCTTTGCGTAGTTAATTATTATTTCATGTACACTTCTATTCACATAAAGGCCAACGAACTCGATGAAAGTTTTATAGCGGGCATTAAAGCTATGTTTAAGAACAAACGCATTGCTATTTCGGTGGAAGAGGATTTAGACGAAACGGAATACCTGCATTCCTCAGAGGCTAACCGTAAGCACTTGGCCGATGCCCTTAAAAATGCCGAGCAAGGCAAAACTACCAAGGTGGATATTGACCAGTATTTGAAGAAATGAGAACAGTGGAGTTTGAGAATTCGGCTCTCGAACAGTTTTATAAGTGGCAGAAAGATGATGCCAACATATTTGAAAAGATTGTAAGGTTGGTTGCCGAATGCAGGGAAACACCTTTTGAGGGGATTGGTAAACCCGAAGCCCTAAAGCATAACCTCAAAGGCTGTTGGAGCCGCCGGATAAACCGCGAACACCGGTTGGTGTATAAGGTTACTGCCGATACTATTGTGATTATTTCGTGTAAGTTTCATTATTGATATTGCCATCTTTAATGATCAAAACTAATCATTTCCTTTCCTCCATTTTACCGCTCCTTCTCTGCCTCTTTTCCATCAACATTATCGCTCAAAATCTCGAAAGTTGCGGCCTGAACGACGACCCCATCCTAAACAATAGCGAAGCCGATTTTCTAAACACGTATTTAAAAGGTCGCCGCGACGGGCAGGATTTCCACGGAATAAAAGTGGCATTCATAACAGGAGGCAGCGGAAACAAGAATATCAGCAAAACGGAATATTTTAGGGAATTAAAAACTCGAAATGAGCAGTCTGCACAGGAAACCGATTTTGCATTCTCCCTCACCGAAGCCGAAAAGCTATGGTCGGGAGGCTATGATGCTGTTGTGGCGTTTAAAGTATTGATACCAATTGAAGTCCGAAAGCGGAGTAAAGTAGTGAAGAGCTTAGGGGGCGATATCTCCCCGACGAAACCCTTAAACACCGATAGCCTGTTGGCCGCAATGCGTTACGATAAATTTCCCGATGGGGTTTACCTCAACTTTGAACAGTTCAGAACCAAAACCCCGGCCTTTACTGCAGATATGGGGATAACTCAAATTAGCCCCGACAACTCATCACCTAGCAAGCGTAACATATACACACTAAAGTTTAAAGGCGATGCCTATTCCGACAAATTCATTTTTGAAGAAATGTATTCCTTTGTAAAAGGCGACTCCATATTTATGAATTCCCACCCACCCAATCGTGCAATAATGTTTTCTCTTTGTTTAGCGAAAGGACGGTTTCTTACCTATAGAAGTGGTAAATACTCTTTAGAACATCAAATGCTAATGACTACAGCCGGTGTAGCTGCGGGGCTAATTGGAGAAGTAATAGTAATGCTAACCACAGCAGATATGGCTAAATATGATTTCCCACTTCACACACTTAGTATGCGAACTGGTGAATTATATCCCCTAGATAAAGATTTCCTTCTCGAACGTCTCGCCGGCGATAGTGCTTTATTAGAAGGCTACACCAAAGAACCCAAGCCCAAAGCTGATGAAACCCTGCTGAAATACATTAATCTGATAAATGATAGGCTTAATAAATAGGGTTTCGTAGGATTATGAATCTTTTTCTATATTTATAAAAGGATAAGTAATTCTATCCTAAAAGATTCTATTCTAAATTTTATATATTTAATAGTTATTTATTACTATCTATTAAATGTAATCTAATATTTATTTGTTTCTTCTTAATATGTATTGCATATAGTTAAATATTCATGCTATTCAGTAAAACATTTATAGTTTTCCGTCAACGGAAAACTATAAATGTTTTACTGAAATAATAAAAAGTATATCTAATTATAGTATATCTACCCCATGCTTCATTAAATATTTAAGTAATATTATTATATATTAATCTTACAATCATAGATATTCATATTTTTGTACAATCAAATCAATCTTACAAATCAAAAACTATGCAGGATTCAGAATTTATTCGCGATTATGCCATTGAAGACCCCATAATGTTTATGCATGCTCTGGATATGAAGTATGCTTTGGAGCTAAACCTGGCCGACTTTCAAACATTCGACCCTATGTTTGATGCCACCTATATAGCGAACTGGGAAAATGACATAAATACTGCCCGGCAGTATGATAAGGATGATTATGTTGAGATATCTTTAGTGCAAAACACCGAAGTTTTGGACAAGGAAATGGAGTTATGCCGAATATGCTTCCAAAATGCGAAGTTCTTCATTGAAAAAGCCTACCCCGGCAACCCTCAAATGTGGAAGGTGTTTGGTTATGCCGACTATGAAGCTACCCGCAAAAGCCCCGAAAAGATGCTGGTGTTTATGCTTGTGCTGCACGAGGCAGTAAGCCAAAACGCCACAAAATTGGCCACTGTAAACTTTACCCAAACCGATATTGATGAGGTTTTGGCACGCAAATCGGCCTTAGAAGCTGTGATAATTTCCAGAACACTTTTTCTGCGAAGCCGCTCCCTGAAAACCCGCGAACGGATATTGCTGCTCAACAAAGTGTGGAACTACCTAAGCGAAGTATCGGCTGCATCAAAACTCATTTATCGCAATAACTACCCCCTCTATCAATTGTTTTTACTACCCGAAAGCAAAGATGCCGACCGGGGTATCGACATAAAAGGTCGGGTGAAGGATGCCTCCACAGGCGAAAACATCAAAGGCATACAGGCCGAAATTGCCTCGCTAAAACTAACAACCACCACCAATGCCTGGGGCTTTTTCCGGTTTGGGAAACTCGAAAAAGGCACTTACGCTATTACCCTGTCGGGCGAAGGCTATCAAAACCTCACCGTGGAAGTATTCTTCGATGGCAAAGAAATGTTTATCGGGGAATGGGTGATGGCATAAGGCGGCAAGGCCTTGTGGCGATTTGAGAACAAGGCTACTGGGGCGATTGCAGAAATTCACACACACCCAATTAACCCTCAAAACAATATTTAAGAAATAAATCCGTCATTCGCACTTGTTTTGAAATATTTTTGCCCCAATGCCGGAGAAGTTAGTCATTATTCCCACTTACAACGAAAAAGAGAACATCGAGCGGATGATTGACACCGTGATGGCCTTGCCCGGCGACTTTCATTTGCTGATAGTGGAAGATAATTCGCCCGACGGAACGGCTGCTTTGGTGAAAACCGCCATGTCAAAGTATCACGAACGCCTGTTTATTGAAGAGCGAAAGGGGAAGCTGGGCTTAGGCACAGCATACATTCACGGGTTTAATTGGGCTTTAAAAAACGATTATCAATTCATTTTCGAAATGGATTGCGATTTCTCACACAATCCCGATGATTTAATAAAGCTCTACAGCGCCTGCAAACACGAAGAGGCCGATGTAGCCATTGGTAGCCGCTACATTAAAGGAGTAAGTGTTGTGTATTGGCCAATGGGCCGAATTTTGATGAGTTATTTTGCTTCGGTGTATGTGCGGGCTGTGCTTGGGATGAAGATAATGGACACCACTGCAGGTTTCAAATGCTACAAGAGAAAGGTGTTGGAGGTTATTCCAATAGATAAAATCAAATTCTTTGGCTATGCCTTTCAAATTGAGATGAAGTTCACCGCTTGGAAATTCGGTTTCAAATTAGTGGAAGTCCCTGTAATTTTTACCGACCGCACAGCAGGCACAAGCAAAATGAGTACAAGTATTTTTCGGGAAGCCTTTGTAGGAGTGATAGAAATGAAACTTAAAAGTTGGTTCAGAACCTACAAACGGTAGTTGATAAATCCTGAATAGCCCAAAACTTAGCGATGGTTTCTTCCCTAAAATTGCAGACTTTAACATAGACATTAATGCAAAACAACGAAGCAATACTCGAAAAACGGAAGATGCAATCTTCGGTGGTTTCCTCCGTAATAAGTATTTCGTTAGTGCTATTTATGTTGGGTTTGCTGGGTCTGGTGGTGCTTTACGCTCAAACCTTAGGGAATTTCGTAAAGGAAAACATTGGCTTTTCGGTAATAATGAAAGAAACCGCCAAGGAAGCCGACATCATCCAGTTCCAAAAAACCTTGGATACAAAGGACTTTGTAAAATACACCGAATTCATCACCAAGGACGAAGCCGCCAAACGTTTGCAGGAAGATTTAGGCGAAGACTTTGTTGATTTTTTAGGCTTCAACCCCTTGCTCTCGAGCATTGATGTGAAACTAAAAGCTGAATATGCCAACCCCGACAGCCTGGCCATGATAGAACGGGAATTGAAAAATAACCCACAAATTAATGAAGTGTTCTATCAACGCGATTTGGTTACTTTAGTTAATCAAAACCTTCGCCGCATTGGTGCAGTAATCCTTATTTTCTGTGGATTGCTTTCGGTGGTGGCATTGGCTTTAATCAATAACACCATCCGATTGAGTATTTACAGCAAACGGTTTTTAATAAAAACCATGCAATTGGTTGGAGCTACTCAGGGCTTCATACGCCGCCCATTTGTGGTGCAAGGCATTACTCACGGTATAGTTGGAGCCTTGATTGCCAATTTGCTTATCGGGTTTATGATTTATTTCATCAGCCAAAGTGCTCCAGAAGTGTTTGCCCTCCAGGATATAGAAATCAGCATTCTCTTATTTATCATTGTTTTCTTGCTCGGAATAGTGATAACGGCAATTTCTACTACTTTTGCCGTGAGTCGCTACTTAAAACTTAAACGCGACGAACTTTATTTCTAAATATCAAATGGCTAAGACCGATAAAAATACCGCTACCACCACTACTCCCAAAAACGACTTTGCGTTTGGACGCGAAAACTATATCTTGCTTTTAGTAGGCTTGGCTTTTATTATTGTTGGATTTATTTTGATGTCGGGCGGAGGAAGCGAAGACCCAAAAACGTTTAATCCTGAAGTGTTTTCAGCACGCCGTATAACAGTTGCTCCTATTGTGGTTTTGATAGGTTTCATTATTGAAATCTTCGCTATAATGTACAAACCGAAGAATTAAGGTTTCCGAACTTTAAACTTTCTCACTTTAAACTCTCCTCTTCTTCTTGAGCTACCTCCAAGCACTCATCCTTGGCATTATTGAAGGATTAACGGAATATCTGCCCGTTTCCAGCACCGGACACATGATAATTGGCTCCTCCTTGATGGGCATAGCACACGATAAGTTTACCTCTGTTTTTACGGTGCAAGTGCAGTTTGGTACCATACTTTCGGTGGTGGTTTTATATTGGAAACGCTTCTTCCAAAACTTCAACATTAAATTTTATCTGACGCTTTTAGTAGCGTTTATTCCTGCAGCAATCTTCGGCAAACTGCTGGGCGATTACATTGACTCCTTGCTCGAGAATGTGCAGGTAGTAGCTATAATGTTGGTTTTGGGCGGAATTGTGTTTTTGGTGATGGATAAGTTCATCCCAGAAAAAACAAAGGAAGAGCAGGATATTCCTTATCCCACGGCCTTAAAAATCGGTTTGTTTCAGTGTATTGCAATGGTTCCGGGGGTTTCACGTTCGGCTGCAACCATTATTGGTGGACTAACTCAAGGATTAAGCCGCAAACAAGCTGCTGAATTTTCGTTCTTCTTGGCCGTTCCCACTATGTTTGCAGCGTCGGCCTATAAACTCACCAAGGATTACGTTTATCTTAATGCCGATAACCTAAAAGTGTTAGGCTTTGGCAACCTTGTAGGTTTTGTGGTGGGCATTTTTGCAGTGAAGTTTTTTGTGGAGATAATTTCTAAATATGGCTTCAAGCCTTTTGGCTATTACCGTATAGCCCTAGGGATGACGATACTTATCTTGCTGAAGATGGGGTATTCGCTGAGTATTGTTTAAGTCGGATTTAGGCAGACGGATTTCAATTCGCTACAAATTTGTGTCCTTAGTGTGCAATTCCTCTACGTTCTTTGTGGTAAAATTGATTACGTATGAATTTCTTAGCCCATCTATATTTAAGCCGACATAACGATGAGCTAATGATTGGGAATTTTATTGCTGATTCAGTAAAGGGTGACCCATCAAAGCTATATGAAGGGAAGATTTTAGAAGGAATCCGAATGCACCGCCAAATAGATTACTTTACCGATACCCATCCCATCAATAAAGAATACTTCGCTTTCTTGCGACCTCAGTTCGGGAAGTTTTCGGGAGTAGTAGCCGATATATTTCACGACCATTTCTTAGCAGCTAACTGGCCTTTAGCAGAACCATCGCTTTCATTATTTGTGAGTAATACATACAGTTTAATGAATGCCAATAGGGATATTTTGCCTGAAAAATCAAAGCAGATGCTGCCCTATATGATTCAGTACAATTGGTTGGAAGGATACGCTGAAATTGCCGGAATCGACCGCATTTCTAAAGGCATGCATTCTCGCATAAAAGCAGATAATTCTTTGAATACGGCTGCTGATTTCCTTGAATCAAACAAAGAACATTGCCAACTTTACTATATGCAATTCTTTCCTGAGTTATTTAGGGAAATGGAACGTTTTCTCCATTCCGCTTCTTAGGATTTGGATATTTTCGCCATTCGGCAAACCAATGAGCTTAATCTCCATAATTATTCCCGTGCTTAACCAAGCTGGTTTTCTTGCCGAGGCTATCGAAAGTTACGCCATTCAGCAATATCCCCAAAAGGAAATGATTATTATGGATGGAGGCAGTACCGATGGTACTCTAGATGTAATTAAACGTTATCAGCATATTGTCACGCATTGGGAAAGCAAACCTGACAATGGGCAGGCACACGCCATAAACAAAGGACTAAAACTAGCGAAAGGCGAAATTGTAAATTGGCTTAATGCCGATGATGTGCTGCTTCCCGATGCTTTAAAGGTGGTTGGTAAAGTGTTTTCGGAAGATGAATGTTTGGAAGTTTTATGTGGAAAATGTTACCGAATCGAGGGAGAGATTTCTTTGAGAAAACAGAATCCCTTGAACTATTCGCAAACCCTTCTACAGGCTACTGCTGAAAAAACAATGATTTGGCCATCGATGGGTCAGCCGGCACAGTTTTACCGAAAGACTGTTTTCGATAAAATCGGGTTGCTGAATGAAACCCTCCATTATTCTTTCGATAGAGAATTTTGGTTGAGGTATCTTTTGCATTTCGGTCAAGATAATGCCAGACAAACTGATGCTTTCCTAGCTGTCTTCAGATTGCACCCCGATAGCAAAACCTCTCAAAGCCCATCACTTTTTAAGGAGGAAGACGAGAAGATTATTCAGAACATTATCAAACAGAATAAGCGTTCATCCCCAATTAATCCCCGTAAACTAAAAGGTAATTATTTTGGAAAGAAAACCTGCGACTACTACGAAAACCATAACTATTCAAAAGCCAGAACATTTGCGTTTAAAACGATAAAAACCCGAACCATCGACGGAAAAGGCTTTGCTGTGTGTGCCATTAAGATACTTTTGCTGCCCAATTTTGTATTGGAAATGCTGCGAAAGTCGAGCAAATAAATGGATAAGCCCAAAGTAAGTATTGTAATTCCCTGCTTCAATGCAGGCGAGTTTGTGCGGCAGTCTATTCAAAGCATATTAAATCAAACATACCAGAATTTAGAACTACTCATTTGCGATGATGCCAGCACCGACAATACCCGTGAAATAATCGACAACTTCTCCGACAGTCGAATCCGCCGCTTCTATCACACCGAAAATAAAGGATATTTGGTAACGTGCAACGAGCTTTTCAACGAAGCAACGGGTCGGTTTATCACTTTTCAGGATGCTGATGATATTTCAGAAACGCATCGGATTTCGAAGTGCATGGACACCTTTACTCAAAATCAAGAAATAGATTTTGTAAGTAGCGATTACCGCCTAATTACCAAAGCCGGAAACCCAATGATAACTCATTTACAGGAAGTGGATTTTGAGCGGTATAAGTCCGATGCAGATTACACCATTTCTTTCTGTGGTGCTTCGCTGATGATAAAGCAGGAAGTGCTGAAAACCATTGGGGGCTACCACCCTTTCTTTGGACGACTCGGGGGCGAAGATTACGAATGGCTGTTCCGAATTGTGCAGAAATTTAAAGGCAAACATATTGCCGAACCGCTTTACATATATCGGATGTATAACAGTCAGGCCAAGCTGTACAATATCCAACATGTAAATTACGATTCCTTTATTATTCATCAGGCAATTGAGTTTCTGCGGAAAGCATTTATCCAGAAAAAAATATACCTGCTTGATAACGAAAACCGCTTTTGGCTTGATGATAAAATTAAATCCTTAGAAGAGCCTTTTCACAGCGACCCTTCTATGTTTTACCGCTTCTCGGCCTTGAGATACCTCAAGTTTCGGGATTTTAACCGTTCGATTGCCATAACGTTTCAGGCAATCCGTAAAAACCCGAAAGCAGCCATCAATTATGTATATCCGCTTTACATTTTGTATTTGATTTTTCGGCGGAAAGTGCCTTTTCAAATTATGCCGAAAGGGTTGAGAAAGTAGAGAGGTAATACACTAAGGTGGCGTTGGTAGAGTTAGGCAATACACCCCTAATTTGGACTTTGCATACTTTTCTGTGAATACCTCAGTTAATCAGAATTGTTGTTTTGTGGGTTAATGGACAAAAGTGGAGGTCAAATCTGGGTCAGCGTCAAAAGTTGGGGAGTAAAAGATAAAAGTCTACATTTATGGTTTAAATATAATCCCCATTCTACCTACATTTTTCAATGAAGTATTTCCAAGCGAGATAATCGCCTACTTCGATATAACCCACCATCAAGTTTTGTGTT
>CANJNG010000002.1 GCA_947475205.1 Bacteroidota bacterium | reverse complement strand
TCAATCCCTGTAGCCCAATCAAATCAACAAATGTTCCGAACTAGAAAATCTTTTAGGACACTATTGATACAGTAATATTTCTGCAATAGCTTAAATTGAAGGAGTTTAATTAGCAGTTCCAACAACTCTTTAGGCATTAAAATTGCTATGAGTAAAATATGCAGCATCAGCATCTAATCATTCATAACACAAGTAAAGCCTTGCTGTTTAATCCCAATGATATTGATGCACTTGTTAGCAGGGGAGTGGCAAACTTCGCCGTTGGCAACCGAGCCGCCGCAAGTTGGGATATTAGGGATGCTTCGTTATTGCCACTTTCAGCCCACCAAGCACATTTAAAGTTGTGGGTTTCCACTAATCAGAACTACATTGAAACCGTTAATTTGTACCTATCGGCCAAATACATTGCTTACTCTATGGTAGAAGGGGCAAGGCGGAAAGAGGGTTTAAGAGAGCAAGTAAGTGAGTTTAATAATTTGTTTGGAGCAAATGCTCCACTCACTTATACCACCAAGGTAAAAGATGCAATTGCCTCCTATTCATTTCTTGATTGCTTTATGGGTGAAGTTCTTGCCCATAAAGGCCAACATTCACGGGCTATTCAGTCTTTTGATGTGGCTATTGCAGCTAATCCCAATTGCGGTTGGTATTTCTATCTTCGTGGGCTTTCTAAAATAGCTATTGGCGATACATTGGGCGGCGAAACTGATTTTGTAAAATCGTATCAATTAGGCTATCTGCCACACACAAAATGAGAATAATTGCAGTAAAACACTTAGGCCAGTACCGCCTTGAATGGGCATTGACCCAGCAGACATTTATAACGGCGATTTTGCCGTAAAGGGATAAATTCACTTGTTATTGAAATTCCAAAACATCTTATGAAGATACAATACGCATCAGACCTTCACTTGGAGTTTTCCGCAAACAAACAGTTTATGGGGCGGATTCCTTTGAAACCCAAAGGCGATGTGCTGATTTTGGCGGGAGATATTGTGCCATTTTCCTCAATGGTTTTTCATAAAGATTTCTTTAAATATGTGTCTGATAATTTTGCCGCTACTTATTGGCTACCGGGCAATCACGAGTATTACGGCATTGATGCTAAAACTAAGAGTGGGAGGTTATATGAAACCATTCAGCCTAATGTGTGGTTAGTTAATAATGTGGCGATTATGCACCAAAAAGTTAGGCTGTTGTTTACAACTCTATGGACTAAGATAAGCGAGGCTAATGAGTGGGAAATTGAGAAGCGGATGAACGATTTTAGCACTATCCGCTATAATGGCTTTCGCTTATCGGCACAATCCTATAATACGATGCACCAAGAATGTTTGCAATTTTTGCAAACTGAAATGAAACAAGGAATTGACGGGAAAACAATTGTAGCAACACATCATGTGCCTACATTTATGCACTATCCACCTAAATACAAGGGCGATGTTTTAAACGAGGCATTTGCGGTTGAATTGTTTGATTTCATTTCGGACACGCAACCTGACTACTGGATATATGGCCACCACCATCAAAATATACCGCCCTTTACCATAGGTAAAACCCAAATGCTATGTAACCAATTGGGATATGTTAGCCACGGAGAACACACACTATTCAACGGTTCTGTGATAATTGAAACTTGAAAACATAAGTTTCAAGAGTAGAATTTATAAAGTAACCCGAATTGGTTCTTGCTTCGTGCCTTGAAAGCCGAATGTCATTAATCAATTCGGGTTTTCGTTTTTAACTGTTCTCCGTTCCGAAATTAGGGCAATTTCTATACCTCACAGAATTTAGACTGCATTTTATTTGGCCGTCTGCAATCGGTTTAATATCTTCGCTCTCTCAAAAATGCCTTATTCTGCACAATTACCAAGAATATTTCTCTTTTTGCAAGTGGCTGGTATTCAATGGTAATTTAGGTTACTGTATTAAAAGGGATAGGTGCGAGGCTAAATGCATTGAGTTGTGCTGTGCGAGCTGCTTTGTAATTGTTTACCAATACTAGCATAGCTGCCACTTCGGTGGGGTCTGATACCAACAGGTGGGTATTACTAGCTGCCATAAGCCTATCCATTATTATACTCAAGCCATCGAGCGGGGCCTCGTAAAATTCACTCACTCCGTGGGGGAAAAATTCCTCGTAGGCCGGAGTGTTTTCCTTTACCCGAAAGGCAATCAGGTTTTTGTAATCGCTTAACCCTTTCAAAAAAGCTGTACGGGCAAAGTTGGTGCCCAAAGTAAAGCCCTGGCTAATGGCTTTTTTGATGTCTTCGCTCGACAAATCGCCATAAAAAATAGTATAGCGAGTTGTAGTGGCCAATAGCAACGGAGTATAAGTACCGCTTGTATTGTTGTTTGCCAAACGAATTAAATGGTCTTCAGTGAAAATGCGAAGACTTTTGTCGGAGAAATTTTGGTCGTCGAATATGTTATTCACGAACCGGATCGGATTTAACATTTTGATTAATTTTTAAAATATAACTAGATAACGCAAGCCTTTCAACTTTATTGTGCAGATTTGAAAATAAATTTGAAAATAATTGAATAAATAAACTAAGTGGCTATTTATTAAGTAACTAAATTTTAGCTCACTATTTAGTTACCATCCACATTTCAAACAGAAACAGATGGAGCAATGGGTTTTTGCCGCTAATTTTTTAGAGGAGATACGTTCTAAGTATTTAGAATGGCACAAAAACGTGTTTGGGGCGGGTTCTAAGTTTTTGGAGTGGTACCCAAACGTGTTTGGGATGGACTCTAAGTTTATAGAGTGCTACACAAACGTGTTTGGGACGGGTTCTAAGTTTTTAGAGTGGTACACAAACGTGTTTGGGATGGACTCTAAGTTTTTGGAGTGGTACACAAACTTGTTTGGGGTGGATTCCAAGTTTTGGGAATGGTGCACAAACGTGTTTGAGATGCATCCTAAGTTTTCAGGGCGGGTCTCCTACACAGAGGAGATGCAAACCCTTTCGATAAAACCCACAAATCGGCAATATCGAAACCGGACAAAAGAGAAATTACCTTTCAGAAGTTGGGTAAGATTGTGATGAAGTAGGGGAGAGTAATCCGGTATTACTCCACCACTTCAAGCAATGTGCGAAAGGCCACAAATTGGTTTTGGAATTTATCAATGGCAACTTGTCGTAATCGTGGTGCCTGAGTTTGTTCGTATTTGTGAAACTCTTCGAGCGATGGACAGAAATACTGAATGGCATAAGTAGTTCCGGTATCTTCGGTTCCCAATACTTTACAAATTCGGTGAGAAGTGAAATAGCCTGTGGCTACCACTTCTTTTATATGCGTGGTTTGCATCCATTCCAGCCATTCAAGGTGAATAGCATCTTCTACGTTTACAGTTACGTTGTATATTATCATTTTATATCTGTGTTTCTAATGGATTCATTTAACTCTTAGTATTGAATCATCCCACCTTCAGAATCTTTTGGGAATAATAGACCCCATCTACATTTAATTGAAGGAAATACATTCCTTGAGGAATATTAGACAAATTCAGTGTTTTAGGCACAGCGGAATTGGGGGAGTCTTCAGTTGTGGTGAATACGGTTTGGCCGAGGACATTATTGACAGAAATATTGAGAAAATGAATGGGGCGGTTGGGGAGAGAAATAGAGAGAAGTGAAGAGAAGGGGTTGGGAGAAATAGTGAATGGAACAGATTTGTTATTCTGTTCTGTAATCCCTGCCGACATACTTAACCTAGCAATATATAAATCAGGTGTAGGATATTGATAATTTATGCTCGAATTTAACAAGGTAACGTTGCCAAATTTCAATGAATCTCTTTTATAGGCACCAGTAATATATACATCTCCAAAATCATCTATTCCAATTCCACAAGAACATGTAGAAGGATATACATCAGAATAAGCTCCTCCTATTTTACCTCCACTTTTAGCCCAAATCGGATTTGCTAAAGAATCAAGTTTAGCAACAAATATAGTTTGTATTGTGTCCTGACATAATAATGCTGTTGTTCCAAAATAACTATTCCTATTGTAAGTGCCTGTTATATATAGATTACTCTTCTCGTCTATTTTAACGTGACTAATAAACCCTGTAAGGCTTTTTGACCAGGCAATATCTCCAAGAGGATTAAATTTTAAAATAAATGCTGTGTTTGAATCAGTATTTGAAATTATGGAATCATTTATTGTAAATGGGAAATTATCCACATTGCAACAACCATATAAATATCCATTTAAATCAACTGTGAGATTAATGCCTTTTTGATAAATTCCACCTAACTCTTTAACCCAGATGCAATCCCCGTTAGTATTGTATTTCGCCAAAAATGTAGGAGAGAAATTATGATAGGCAGAATCTCCAAAAGTTATGGTCGAACTCTCTGCTTTACCCGATATATATGAATTTCCTTCTGAATCTACAGCAATGCTTCTTGCAAAATCTTCCGCCCCGCCATTTGCACTCTTTGCCCAAAGTACATTTCCTGATGGGCTGTATTTAACTATGAAAATATTAGATAACCAAGAAGTTGTATATATATTGGTAAGCATAAAAGAACCAAAGTTAATAGTATCAGACCTATAGCCTCCTGCAACATAAGCATTTCCTTGATTGTCAACAGCAATTGAATATGCAATCTCAGAAGCAAATCCACCTGCACTTTTAAGCCATAATGCATTACCATTTGAATCAAGCTTGAGTACAAACAAGTCAAATTCCCCATGCCAAGTAACAGAAAAGTTACCTATATGACAATCGCCTTGAATAGCTCCAGTAACATAAACGTTTCCTGCATTGTCAACTGCAATACTCATGCCCTCATCAATAGAAATACTACTTACTGATTTTGCCCAAATTACATTTCCAGTGGAAGAATATTTAACTATAAAAACATCCTGATTTGTATTAAAAGGAGGATTTATTAAAAGTGAAGTATCAAAACGAATAGTATCCAAAAAGACACCGATAATGTAAGAATTGCCTTCTTCGTCTACGACAATATCGTTGCTTTTCTCACGTCCATATTTAATTCCGGCACTTTTAGCCCAAGCCCAATCTGGAGTTTGAGCATTTAATATGCTATATGAAATTGATAAGAACGCAATTAAGCAACTACAGAAGCCTTTCATTTATATTGCGTCAAAGATATGATTTCTCTTTTGCTTATTTCAACAAAAAAGCCCACGACTTTCATCGCAGGCTTTCGTAATTTCTAATTCGAAATTAAATCTACTCCATTCCTGTCAAATTCTTCACTCGTGGTATAACCCAACCTTTGAACTGGGCAGCCATGAGGTACATAACCGGTACAAGTATCAATGTTAGGAAGGTTGCAAACGCCAATCCGAATATCATAGTCCAGCAAAGCGGTCCCCAGAAGGCAACACTATCGCCGCCCAGGTAGATATGCGGATTGAATTCGGTAAAGAGTGTAACAAAGTCGATGTTGAACCCTACGGCCAACGGAATCATACCTAAGATTGTAGCCGTAGCCGTCAGAAGTACCGGCGTCATCCGCGTTCTTCCGGCTTCGATGATGGCGGCTTTCAATTCGTAGCCTTCTTCCATCAGCACATCGGTGAACTCCACCAGCAATATACCGTTTCTTACAACAATACCAGCAAGGGCTACAATGCCCACACCGGTCATTAGTACCGATATATCCATACCGAAGATGGCAAAGCCAAGCAATACACCAATGATGGAAAGGAATATCTCGGAGATAATCAATACCATTTTGCTGATGCTGTTGAACTGAGCTACCAAGGTCAATACAATAATTCCGATAGAAATAAGCAGTGCACGGCCTAAGAAAGTAGACGTTTCAGCTTGCTGTTCTTGTTCGCCTGTCATGCTCACCGTTACTTCGGGCGGCAAAGGAAAGTTGCCGATAGCTGCCGTAACGGCTGCCACCACTTCATTCGGATTTGCGTTACCAAGTACATTACTACTTAGGGTAATCACCCTCTTTTGGTTTTTACGGCGGATACTTCCATAGCTGTTATCATACTTCACCGAAGCCACTGACGACAACGGAATCTGACGAATCATACCACCCATATTGAAGTCGCGGTAAGTGATTTTCAACTGCATGATGCGGTCAATATTATCGCGTTCGTCCTTTTGGTAACGCACCATAATGGGGTACTCATCGTTCGCATCTTTAAATTTCGACACTTCTTTTCCGTAAATAGCGTTCCGAAGTTCGCCACCAATCTGAGCAGTGCTGATGCCTTCGCGGTTTGCACGAGCACGATCCACCACCACCACCATTTCGGGTTTACGGTCGTCGAGGTCGCTTTTCAATTCTTCCACACCGGGTACACGCAGACTATCTAAATAGCTTTTTATAGCCTTCGAAGTTTTGATAAGTTCCACATAATCGTCGCCGGCAATCTCAATGTTTACAGGTTTACCCACTGGCGGGCCGTTACGTTCTTGGTCAACTGTTATTTCAGTTCCCGGAATTCCTTTTACCGCTTCCCTGATTTTATCCAAATAAGGAGCTGTGCTTTCGCCGTTTCTTTTTGCAAACTGTACAAAAGAAACGCCCACTTTACCCTTTTGCGGGGCAATGCTTCGGTCTTGGTCGCTTGGGTCGGTTGCACCAATGGCAACATTGCTGATAATGCTCGACACCATCGGATTGTTTTCGCCAAACACTTTATAAACCCGTTCTTCTACAATCTTCGTGATGCTGTCGGTGTAGGCAACATCGGTTCCAATAGGCAAATTCACAAACACATAAAGAAAGTTAGGGTCAGCCTTGGGGAACAGTACCACCTTAGGCTGACGTACGGCAGTAATCACAACCGAGAAGATAAGCAGGAAGATTGTGAACACCATCAGCAATACAGGTTTCCAGCCTTCTAAAGCCCAAGTAATGAATTTTTGATAAGCATTTTGGAACTTAGGCCACACTTTGGTTTGGAAGTTTTGGATGATTCCCGTGAATACATATTTATTCAAAAGGAACAACACAAACATGGTAAGGGTGAAGTTCCCCGCACCGAAGTTCCCGCCTATATATAGTATTGCAGCAACAGCCAAGAAGATGATAGTGGCCACAATGAAACTCTTACGTCCACGGGCTTTTTCTTCGCTGTCTTGCTCATGACCTTCTACGTGAGGTTTCATAAACATAACCGCAAACACCGGGCTGATGGTATAAGCCACCACCAAAGATGCAATAAGTGTAATAATTAAGGTAATGGGAAGGAAGAACATAAACTTACCCATAATACCGCCCCAGAACGCCAAAGGAATAAAGGGTGCAAGGGTGGTAAATGTTCCTGAAAGTACGGGAAGGAATACCTCACCGGTGGCGTGCTTGGCGGCATCCACAATGCTGACTTTCCCGTTTTGGAAAAGCCGGTGGGTGTTTTCGATTACCACAATGGCATCGTCCACCACTATCCCTAAGGCCAGCAGGAAGGAGAAAAGCACCATCATATTCAGCGTAAAGCCAATGCTCGGCATCACCATAAAGGCCAAACACATACTCAAGGGAACGCTCATGGCCACGAATATGGCATTTGTGGTTCCCATAAAGAACATCAATACAATGGTTACCAAAATAAATCCAATAACGATAGTGTTGATAAGGTCATGAAGTGTTAATCGGGTTTGATCGCTTTGGTCGCCTGTTAAGGTGATTTTAAGGTCTTTCGGAAATTTAGTTTCATGTAAATCAGCAATGATGTCGCGGATTTTGTCGGATGCTTCAATAAGGTTTTCACCGCTGCGTTTCACTACGTTAAGCGTGATTACGTTCTTGTGAGCCAAACGTGCATAGCTTTCTTTATCCTTGAAACCATCTTTCACTTCGGCAATATCCTTTAGAAAAATGGTTGCACCGCTCATACTCCTAAGAGTAATGTTGGCAATTTCGTCCACACTTTTGAAATCTCCTTTTACTGAGATACTCCGAGTGGCACCATTGTCTTTCACCATCCCGCCAGAAATAGTCATGTTTTCATAGGCAACGGCCATTTCAATATCACGAAGGGTAATGTTTGCAGCCTCCATCTTGTTCTTGTCCACATTGATTTGGATTTCTCTGTCTAAGGCTCCAACTATATCCACACGGGTAATTTCTTTCAGCCCCTCCACACGGTCTTGAATCAGTTCGGCGTAGTCTTTAAGTTTTTTCAAATCGAAATCTCCTGAAATGTTGATATACATAATCGGCATTTCAGAGAAGTCAACCTCCACCACATTAGGTTCTTTGGGCAAGTCGGAAGGCAGATCGGGACGGGCTTTATCCACCGCATCTTTCACCTTTTGCTTAGCTTCAGGAACCGACATATCAGTATTGAATTCCACCATCACCATGGAGTAATCCTGAATGCTGGTGCTAGTGAGTTTCTTCACACCCGAAATAGATTTAATCTCTTTCTCGATGGGTTTGCTCACCAAGTTTTCAATGTCCGTTGGAGATGCACCTGGATATATCGTACTTACATATATAGTAGGTACTACTATCTCTGGGAAGTTCTCTTTCGGAAGGTTGTTGTAGGAAAATATCCCTACGAGCGTAACGAGTATGGCAATAACGAAAATGCTCGTTTTGTTGTCGATACTCCAGCTACTGATAAAAAATTCTTTGTTCTTGTCTTTCATTTTTTTAGAATTGACAGTTGACAGTTGACAATTGACAATGGATAATTAGCAATTGATAGTGGCAACTCAGGGTTTATTCTTTCTCTTTTGGTGTTTGTTTTCTTTTGATATTGTCTTTAGTAGATTTGATAATTGCTGTGAGCAATCGAATCAATTCTCCGCAATCGGGATGAATGCTATTAAACTCTTCCATAGAAAGATAATCCGTATCTCTCATAAGAAGTAACCAATATTCTGTTTCGTTTGCTTCTTTAAGGGCAATTGATAATTTGTGAATAAAATCGGCTTTCGATTCTGCTTGTTCCGATTCTCTTACTAAAGCTCCCACAGAAGTGCCCGACCTAAGTATTTGTTTACTGAGAACAAATTCTCGTTTTGTTTCCTCGATATGTTTACGCAGTTTCACTATCCTAATAGCAAAAGCATAACTATTATCCTTGATTAGATTCGGTTTATTCATGCGGCAGCCAATTGTCAATTATCAATTATCAATTCACTTTTAGGAGATCTCCAATGTTTACGTTCTGATAACCCACTGTGATAAGTTTATCACCAAGTGTAAGCCCTGATTTCACTTCGGCAACACCATTGTAGCTGTTACCTAAAGTGATAATCTTTTTGCTAGCGACAAGCTTTCCGCCTTTGTCTTCAGCCACCAAAACATACATTCCGTCTTCGGCGTTTTGCACCAAGCGGATTGGAACTGTTATAGCTTTATCGTTAGTGTAGTCCGATACTTTCAGGATAGCCACCGAATTTGGGCGGTATTCAGCTTTTCCGCTTTTCAAAGGCACTTCCACAAAGAAAGTGCGGGTCATTGGATTTATAACCTTAGAAGCATAGTTTACAGTTCCCATAGTGCTGTCGTTTAAATCGGGGAAATTCACCTGAACAGGATTGCCTTTCTTCACTTTTGAAGCATTGATTTCGGCTACTTCGGCACGGGCTTTCAAATCGCTGAAGTTCACCACACGGAATGAAGGAGCTCCCGGTGCTGCGGGTTGGCCTACCTTTGCATATACTTCATCAATCACTCCACTGATAGGCGATTTAATCAAAGCCATGTCCTGTTGTTCATTCAGGGTGATAAGCTTTTTCTCTAAGGCCTCTTTGTTGTTTTTGGCAGTGAGGTATTGAATCTCAGAACCTATTTTTTGGTTCCAAAGGTTTTGCTGACGGTTATACACGTCGGTCACAAATACCATTTGTTGTTTCAGTTCGTCAATTCCTTTTGAAATGGCTTCTTTATCCATTTCAGCAAGCACCTGTCCCGCACGTACTTCCTGACCCACTTCAGCACTCACCTTCGTAACTGTGCCAGGCATTTTAGCGGTAACCGTCACGTTTTGGTCAGCTTCCACCTTCCCTTGAATTTCGATGTAGTGGACAAACTTACCAGTAGCCACAGGAGTAACAACCACATCGCGGAGCTTATCCTTGTTGCCTTTGCCTTCCTTCACCAATTCGGCTTCGAGGGTACGGATTTCGGTGTTGATTTTTGCTTGGTCGGCCTTAAGCTGTTCCAAGCGTTTTGCTTTGTCCTGTTCTTGACCGCCGCCACAAGCAACGAGGAAGAGAGTTGAGATAATTATTAGGTGTTTCATATATTATAGTTGAGATTTGTTAGTTTTTATTTAAAGTTTAAAGTTGTGCGGTAGCCATTTTCAATTTTCAATTATCTATTATCAATTAATATGTCCCCATCAATTTATCGAGTTTTGCTTTAGCAGTTAGTTTACTCATCAGGGCTTGGAAGTAATTACCTTGGGTAGCCACTAATTGGTTTTCGGCTTGGGTGATTTCCATACTGCTACCCACACCTTCTTTATATTTAATCAATGCTTTATCACGGACTTTCTTTGCCAATGCAAGACTGCGTTCTTCGTTTTTAAGTTGGTTAGAAGCAGAGATAAAGTCGGTTTTAGCTGTTTCTAATTGTAGTGCTAAACCTTGTTCTAATTGGTCGAGCGTGTTTCGGGTTTTCACTCCATCCAATTTTGCTTTCTTTATTCCGGCATCTTTCATAAAGCCATCGAATACAGGAACACCAATATTTACACCCCATAAAATTGTTGGAAACCAACGGCCACCAGGCATGTCAAATTCGTTACGCATTGCCGATGTAGAGATATTTCCAACAAGGCGTGCATTAGGCAAGTACCCCATTTTAATTCTCTTTGCATTCAAGTTTTGCAAATTCATACTTTGTGTCAAGAGTCTATGGTCAATATTCGTTGTGGGGTCTAAAGTAGGATTTAGCAATGCTGGATTATTCGCCAATTCGCCGACTACTTCAAGATTGTCGGTTAGTTCAATTGGGTCTTTCACACTCATTCCCATTTGGAATTTTAGAAGCCCTTTGGCATTTTCAATGTTGGCATTTATTTTACTCAATTGATTATTGAGGTTTCCAACCAATATGTCAAATTGATCTACATCGTTTTCTTCAGCAAATCCACTTTTATAGAAAGCTTGAGTTTCTGTTTGTGTTTTTTGAAGATTAACCAAACTTTGTTCCAACAGTTTTTTGGTTTCCTGAACTATTAGCACCGTGAAATAGGCTTGAGTTACATTATCCTTTACATCAATTTCCGATTTACGTTGTCCTTCTTTGGTTAGTTCCACCAATGCCTTAGCCGCTTGAATCCCTACAAAAAAACTTCCATCAAACAGCATTTGCGAACCACTTGCCCCTACTTGGGTATTGTAACGGGTCCCGAATTTGGCTTCGGTTGGAGGGCTACCTGGGAATAACGAGCCCGCAGGTATTACCGTAGTTGGTATTACCACAAACTGATTGAATGTGCCTTGCAAGTTAACCTGCGGCAACCCAATGGAAGTATATTCCCTTACTTGTTGCTCCGCTTGGCTTATGTTGTACTTAACTTCTTTAACGCTGTAAGCATTTTCAGCGGCGAAGGCTTGGGCTTCTTTAAGACTAAACGCAGATTTTGCTATAGGTTTATCTTGTGCAAACGCTCCCGAAAATCCCAGAAAGAGCATAAGCAGGGTTAGGTGTTTCTTCATTTATGTTTTGTGTTTAATTTTGATTGCAACGCTAATTGGGCTAATTGAGCAAATGGTCGCAAATTTTGAATTTGTGTAAATTCATTCCATTTGCGTCATTGGCGTTTCCATTGCATTTATTTGTTGATTGTTTCAATTTTGGTTACCAAATACTGGTTTCCCTTTAGGCTGGCTACCCCACGGATGTGGTAGTATAGCATTTCGTTATACACCTCCACAAAGTTGAATTCATTGCCGGGGAACACTTCGCCGTCGAAACATAAATCCATTCGAGAAATGTAAATACGGGCTAATATGTCCGGGTTAATGTTTTGACGGTAGTAGCCCGATTTGATACCTTTTATAAGATTTGCCTTTACCGACTTTTGAGCGAAATCTACTTTATGGTCGTTGTAAACCTTCCACACTTCAGGATAATACCGCATTATTTCATAATGAATTGATGGGTGAACCTGTTTGAGACGTTCGCTGATATACTTGCTTGTTTCAAACAATTCATCAATCGGGTTTTCGTTCTCCCGGTCTATGCGATTAAAGTAATCGGTGTCCTGCTTGATTATGTTTTCCATAATCTTCATCAGCAAATCGCTTTTATCTTCTATATATAGGTAAAGCGTTTTTTTGGACATCCCTAGTTCTCTTGAGATGTCATCCATCGTGATGTTACGAATTCCCTTTTGCATAAAGAGTTTCTCCGCCTTATCAAGAATTTGTGATAATTTTATTTCCATAATTCAGGGTGCAAATTAAGTATACAAAACACTAAGGAAACTAACAATGTTTTAAAAGTTTCCTTAGTTTTTGTTTAACCAATTGAATTTAAATGAAAAAAAATGTACCCCATTAGAGATTTTCAGGCATCCACTTGAAATATTTGTGTACTCAGCGACAGATTTATGCAATTTTTAGCTCATATAAATTCAGTTTTGAGAAGCTGCTTCAAACTCTATCTTTGCTTTCCTATGAAAAAATTCTGGGTTATACTTTCGTTGGTACTGGTTGGGCTTGTTGTTTGCTTTATATCTGAAATCAGGTATGGACTTTCGTTAGCACAGGGTCAATTAAATATCATCTTTAATGCCAAAAAGATTGAAAAAGTATTGGTCGAGAATAAAAGCCTTACGCACGAACAGCGGCGAAAGCTGTTACTAATTAAAGATGTAAAAGCCTTTGCTGTGGCCGAACTTGGCCTAAAAGATAATGGCAACTACGATAATTATTTCGACCAAAAGGGCAAACCGCTCCTGACCGTTTTAACTGCATGCGAACCTTATTCATTCAAAGAAAAGACCTGGCACTTTCCGTTTTTGGGCGATTTAAGCTATAAAGGCTTCTTTGAATATGCTGATGCAAAAGAAGAAGGCATTAAGCTAAAAGCTAAAGGTCTCGATGTGGGCTTAGGGAAAGTGTCGGGCTGGAGTACGTTGGGCTGGCTGAAAGACCCTGTTCTGTCCTCTATGCTTAATAAACCCGACGGCCAATTGGGGGCTCTTATAATTCACGAAATGCTTCACGGCACGGTTTACTTAGGATCGGATGTAAACTTTAGCGAGAATCTTGCTGATTTTGTGGGAAGAGAAGGGGCTAAGTTCTATTTCCTGAAAAAGAATTTACCCAATGATTTAGCTGAATTTGAAAACGAAATGACTGCCGAACTCCGAATGAATTCTTACTTTCTGAAAGCAAAGGATAAATTGGAAAAAGGCTATAAGGAATATAGCGGCGATACGCTGAAACTAAAAAAGTTCAAAACCGAAACAATCAAAAAGACTTATCAGGGCATTTTCTTTATGACATTACCCCCCAAGATAAAATCGAAATATATCCGCAGTGCTAAGTACCTGTATTTTGAAGGAAATGATTATTTGATGGGCTATAACCGATATGGTAAGTTGCAGGATAAGTTTGAAGTGGAATTTAAAACCCGGTTTAACAGTGATATTAGGAAGATGATTGAGTTTTACAAGGAGCATTAAAGCTTAGATACTTTACTTTTGACTTCATAAAAGTTCCACTTAACTCCTACTAATGTCTTTCCTTAAACTATTCGATACCTTTTTCAAAAAACCGGATGAAGTAAACCCACATTTGGAAATACGGAGAGAGTCTTTTTTTTTGGATGACGAAAAGCATAAGCACTTCCTCACTCATGGCTATTGCACCATAGAAAATGTAGTAAAACCCGAGGAAATACAGTCTTTTTTAGATACGTTTAATGAAATATCTTTACTTGAAGGCTTTGAGTTAGATAAAAACTTATTAAACAGCGGGCGGCTATTCAATCCCGAAATCAGAAAAAAAACTCAAAACGTAATTAACCTGAATGCTAAAGATATTCTTCCCCGAATGTTTGATATGGCTAAGGTTGATCCCCACACAGGCGGGGCATATCAGGTAAAACCCTGCTCCAATCAAAGCGACTTAGCAATTCATCAAGACAGCACCGTTATTGACGAGGAAAAAGATTATTGCCTTTTTGTTTGGATTCCATTTTGCGATGTTACCTTAGAAAATGGCCCCATTTGGGTATTGCCAGGTAGCCACCTCTGGGGAAATATCCAACGTTCGCTTGGTGTGCCGTGGAATTTCAAAAAACACCTTGAGATTTTAGAAAAGTATATGTACCCTGTGCTGGTAAAAGCTGGCGATGTAATGGTTTTCGACCCGGCTATGATTCACTCTTCGGCTCCAAATCTTTCCGACAAAATCCGCCACGCCATTACAATTACCGTCCTCCGAAAAAATTACCAATTGGTTTACTATTTCAAAAACAAGGAAATTGAACCCAACAAAATTGAAAAGTATGAAGTGGACGAAAATTTCTACTATGGCTACGATTTCATTTCTAAGCCAGACGAAACCAAGTGGAAGAAAACCATAGTGAACTATTTGCCCTTCGATTTAAGCCCAAGAGAGCTAAAAAAGTTGATAGTTAAGCATAAGCCGTAATGCTTATTTTGTATTTGGGGATTAACAGTCGCTTCTAAACAAAAAACCTATAAAGGTTGGCTTCTAAAATCCTTATTTTGGTTTAGAGATTAATTTCTTTCCTTGCAATCTCCTCTATTTACAAGCCTTTCGGCCTTGTAACCCTTTTGTAACCCGCTATTTTTAGAAGGTTGATTAAACTTTAATTGTTTGCCCTCTCTCTTACCGACAAACCAACAAATTGGTGGAATTTAATTAACCCGTTTAAAAAACAAACAAAATGAAAAACAACCCAACAGCCGAACCTCAAATGAAGTTTCATTTGTTGAACCTTACCATCTTAATCATGGCAAACTTGCTTTTAATAATTGTATGTAATGCAGCATCTGCCCAAAATGCTTTACCCCTCGAAACTGTTGTAGGCGTTAGCAACAAGAACACCGATATTCAACGGTTGATGGGAATCGAAGTATCAGAATGCAAATTAAATGCGAAGAACCCACAAACCGATGAACTTCAAAAGCGGATTTTGGTTGAAAAAATTGCTTTGGTATTTCCGCAAGCTGTTAAGAACGAAAACGGCAACCTTATGGTGGACAATGAAGCACTAACCGCCTTGACGATTTCAGGCACACAGGCACTATTTAAAATGGTGATACGTGTAAACAGCGAAAACGCCGATATACAAGAAGACATTTTAAAACTAAAAGCCGAAAACCTTGCACTAAAACAGGATATAGCCATGATTATACGAGCCTTTCAGTTAGAGGCTACTGCTGCAGGGGGAGAAAAGTAAACCAAAAATTTGCAGAGTATTTACCACGGAGGCACAGAGAGCATAGAGGTTCACAGAAGCTCTATGTGTTTCTCTGTGGCCTCCGTGCCTCTGTGGTGAAATTTTTTCAAAAACAAATCTCAAAAACCCTTTCCTTTGTGCGGTATTCATACTCCCTACCCAATACTCTTTACTACACAAATGAACTACGCTACAATAGAAAAACAGGACGAATTTGCCATCGTTTGGCTTGATCAGGAAGGCGAGAAGGTGAACAAAGTTTCACCTGAACTTATTCACGCCTTCGATACTATTTTCAAAGAAATAGATGCCGATAGCAGCATAAAAGCAATCATTTTGGCCAGCAAGAAAAAAGATTTCATTGCCGGTGCCGATATTGAGATGTTTCAGAAAGTAACCAAGAAAGGCGACTTTGAACCCGTTACCCGTCGCGGACACGATAGTTTAAACAAACTCGAACAATCTAAAAAGCCAATTATTGCAGCCATTCACGGCTCTTGTATGGGAGCAGGATTGGAAATTGCCTTGGCTTGCCACGGCAGAGTAGTGGCCGATGAAGGAACAGTATTAGCACTTCCCGAAGTAAAACTTGGTTTGCTGCCAGGTGGCGGTGGCACGCAAAGGCTTCCCCGCCTTATTGGCATCCAGAAAGCATTGGATATTATGCTTACCGGAAAGAATGTATATGGTCGTCCTGCACTTAAAATGGGATTAGCCGACCGCATTACCAATAAGGCTCAACTAATTGATGCGGCCAAGTTTCTGGCTAGAGATATTTTGAGTGGAAAATTTCAACGTAATCGCAAAAAACCAATGCTAGAATTGGCCTTGGAAGGAAATTCAATTGGGAGGGGCATACTTTTTAAGAAAGCTAAAGAAATGTTGCTTCGCCAAACCCGCGGCAATTATCCCGCTGCCGAACGCATTTTAGAATGTGTAGAAATTGGGATGAATCAAGGCATTAAAAAAGGATTTGATGCCGAAGCCGTAAAGTTTGAAGAACTCATTCTAACTAACGCCAGCCGCCAGTTGATTAATATCTTCTTTGCGATGACTGAAATGAAGAAGAATCCCTGGAAAGACAAAGTAAGGAAGGTAAACACCTTGGGAATGCTTGGTGCCGGATTTATGGGTGCTGGAATTGCCGAAGTTTCAGCGGCAAAAGGCATTACCGTTCTGCTTAAAGATTTGAATGACGAAGCGGTAGCCAAAGGAAAAAAAGGCGTTTGGGATAATTATTACAAAAAAGTAAAACGCAAAGCCATTAAACAAACCGAAGCCGAAGATTTGCTTAACCGCATAATTGGCACAACCACATACGATAACTTCGACAAAGTGGACGTAATTATTGAAGCCGTATTGGAAGATATGGAATTGAAAAAGAAAGTGATTCAGGAAACCGAAAAATTCATTCGTCCCGATACCATTTTCGCCAGCAACACATCGGCTTTGCCTATTACAGCTATTGCAGAAGCCAGTAGCCGTCCCGAAAATGTGATTGGAATGCACTATTTTTCTCCCGTTCCTAAAATGCCACTGCTGGAAATTATCATAACCGATAAAACCGCCGATTGGGTTACTGCCACCTGCCTTGATTTGGGTATCAAGCAAGGCAAAACCTGCATTGTGGTAAAAGACGGCCCCGGATTTTACACCACCCGAATTCTAAGTCCGTTTATGAACGAGGCTTTGCTGATGCTTGAAGAAGGTGCCGATGCCTTGCAATTAGACGAAGTAATGAAAGATTATGGCTTTCCAGTTGGCCCCATCACCTTAATGGATGAGGTTGGGATAGATGTAGGAGCACATATATATAAAGGTAAAATGAGTCAGGACTTTATCAAAACCCGCCCCGGAGTTAAGATTTCGGATGCTATGGTAAGGTTATATGATGCCGGATTCAAAGGCCGTAAAAACAAGAAAGGTTTTTATCTTTATGATGAAAAAGGCAAAAAGATGCACGGAAAGATCAACCCTGAAATGTATAAGCACTTTGGTGGCGAAAACCGCAAAAAGTTTGACCGCACCGAGATACAGCAACGGATGGGAATGATTATGATGAATGAAGCGGCTATGTGTTTGCAGGAAGGTATTCTGCTTTCGGCTCGCGATGGCGACATGGGAGCTGTATTTGGTTTAGGATTTCCTCCGTTTAGCGGAGGACCTTTCCGCATGATGGATACTATGGGTTTAGCTAATGTAGAAAAAATCATGACAGATTTGTCTTCTAAACACGGTCAACGTTTCACTCCGGCGGCTATTATTTCAGAGAAATCTAAGGCTGGCAAAGGGTTTCACGCATAAAAAATATTTTTGTTAATCTGAATTAAATTCTTCTATCTTTGCCCCCCTTTTAGAAAAACACATAAGCTATGTCAAGAATCTGCGAACTAACCGGAAAAAAAGCAATAACAGGAAACAAGGTTTCTCACTCTAATGCTAAAACGAAAAGACTTTTCAAACCAAATTTGAAACTCAAAAGGTTCTTCATCGCTGAAGAAAACACTTGGGTTACAATTAAAGTAAGCACTTCTGTTCTTCGTACCATCCACAAAAAAGGTATTTCTGCAGTAATTGACGAAGCGTATAAAAAAGGCTTCATCGGATAATCAGAAGTTTACAAAATATTTAAAAAGCCTTAGGAGTTTATACTTCTAAGGCTTTTTTTTGTTGGTGGAAAGTAGTACCACCATTGTTCCAAAAATATTGATTAAACGGGGTTAATGCATAGTACATCATAATCGCCATTGCAAAAGTCAAGTGCCCCTCTGATACTATCGTTGGGCTTCAACTCTTTGCTACAATGAAGCTAAAAACGAAAAAGAGGAGTATATGAGAATTATCGCTCCTTCTCAAGAATTGAGCTTTAGTTCCACTTACTCCATTTCCTTTTCCATCAATTCCCTAACATACTTAACCGGAGCAGAGCCATAGCTCAGGAATTTCTCGTGAAAGGCTTTCAGGTCGAACTTATCGCCTTGCTTTTGTTTAAGAATATTGCGGAATTCGTAAATTTCGGTGTAGCCGGTAAAGTAACTGCATAGTTGCACTTGAGTAAGCGTTGCACGTCGCCATTTGCCTTTGGCTTCAGCCTCCTGCTGAAATGCCTGACGTGTCATTAAATCTAGGGCATCGGCTTCCGACAGATTGTTGCAATGAATCCCCACATCCAAAATAGTGTTGCAGGTTGCCCGCAAATTCCATTTGTAATACATCAGCCACATTTCGGGTTCGTTGGCACCATAACCACTTTCAATCATCATCCGCTCGGTATATACGGCCCAGCCTTCCACCATAGCCCCGTTGCCCAAAATACTTTTCACTAAACTGGGGCTTTGGTTGCTGTAAACCAATTGTGCGTAATGTCCGGGAATAGCCTCATGAATGTTCAATATTTGCAGAATGTAGTGATTGTACTCCCGCAAATAGCTTTCAGCACGTTCGGGCGTATAAGCCGCCAGTGAACCTACATTGTAAAACGTTTTGCCATCTTTATCATAAGGTCCGGGTGCACTAATCGAAGCCCCTGCAACCCCGGCCATATAATCGGGTTCTTTACGCACTTCAAGCGGTTTAGAAGGGTCGAGATAAAGCAGGTTTTTGTCCTTTACAAACTTAGCCAAAGCCGGAATTTGAGCTTCTATATCCTTTTGAAAATCTTCCCGCTTGCTGTGTTTGTCCGATAGTTTATCAATCATTTTCCGAATTGCCGACAGCGTATCCTTAGGCATCGTTTCTTTCGCCAAATATTTAGGCCAAAGTTGCGTAGTGAGTTTATACATTTCGCCGTGCAGCTCCTTTTTATGCTTTATGGCAATGTCGTAAATTTCAGCGGCTGTGTAATGGCTTTGAATCTCGAAATCAAACTTCTTTTCAAATAAATCCTTTCCTAACCGGAACGATTTAACACCGTCTTTGGTCAAGCCCGGTTTCACTTCTTTTTCTAACCAATCAGCATATCCATTTATAGCTGCTGCTGCTGCTGCAATACGTTCGTTGAATAGTTTTTTATCGGCAGATGAAAGGTTGGTTTTGGCCACACTATCCTGCAAATCTTTCCCAAATAAACCCGCCGAACCACGGTTCTGACTTATAGCAAGGTCGGTGTGCTCGAGGGTAGGGTTCTTGATTTGTTTGCGAGCATTTTCGTAATAGGCCGGAACAAAAGCCAAGCGTTGCAATATATATTTCATCCTTTCGTTGAGCGGGGCGTAAGTGCCGTTTATCATCTCGCCAAAAGTGCTACCTACGTTATACGAACTTGGATCCCACTCATAGCCTTTGTATTCATTAGCATAAAATAGCGTTGCCTTTAATTGATTGTCGAGCATAAGCCAATCGGTTCGGTCGGCCGGCGAAAGCTCTTCGGGTTTAAACTGCCACAGTTTATGTTGCCAGTTTTTTACAAATTCGGCTTCTCGCTGCCTGAAATCAGCATCAGCAATCGCAAATAAACTATCATTATAATGATAACCCTGCGAACTTGCCCAAGCGGGATAAAGTTTCCATAACTCATCAAAGAAATTGCTTTTCATTAAGTTAAAAGCATCATTTGGAGTGGGTACGCCTAACGAATGGTCGGTGTTGGAATTGCCGCAGGAAGCCATAAATAGGATTAATGGAAGAAGAAAAAGTTTTTTCATAATTGAAATTGATGGAGCGAAAGTAGTTTTTTTCGGAATAAACCACCCTGCCCGATGGCTTGCAATATATTTGCATCTCCAACAGGCACACTATGCGGGTAATTTTATTTTTGGGAATACTACTGTTGGGGCAAATTGCTGCGGCTCAGGACACGGCTTACTATCGGCAGCAGGTGGAGTATTCCGATGAATTTGTGTTTAGCGAAGGATTTTATCTTTCCTTTAAAGATTTTCGGGATAACGACCCCGTCCCCACTGAAAGTATCGTGTCGAAATACGATAAAAACTCCGAAAGTTTTTTGAAAGATGTGTTGGATGAAGATGCCGTAAGCTACACAGGCTTAGATAAGCAGACCTATAAAATACCCTTGGATAAAGTGTGGGGCTACAGTCACAACGGCAATATTTTTGTGAATGTTCAGAACACCTTTAACCGTGTACCCATCATAGGAAGAATTAGTCATTTTGTGGCCACTGTTACCACTTATGTAACCACCCCAAACATGGGAAATCCGTATTACGGTTACGGACAGAACGGTATGATGCGTGTACCCACCACAGAACTTAAGCAACTCATCATTGATTACGAAACCGGAAAAATTCAGGATTTCACGGTAGAAACGTTGGAGAATATTCTACTTCGAGACAGGAAACTGTTGGCAGAATTCATTGAGATTCCCAACCGCAAAAAGAAGGATATGCTCTTTATTTTTATGCGGAAATACAACGAAGCACATCCGGTTAGTTTCCCGGAGTAGGGACTTTAGGGATTTATTTATTCCTTCTCAATTGTCTTTCCCTGCGATATACATCCTTCATTGCTTTCACAACTTGTGGTTTGAATACACAGCGGTAAAGCCCGCCAAAAAAGACTTTTACCCGAATAGCATAAAATGGAGAGTTAAGCACTTTGTTCAACGCAGGTTCGTGGCTGAAAGAATGGTTATAACCAATTCCAGCCCCAATTCCCAACCAATGAAATATGCGATAATGACCGTTTAACCCAATAGACGTTACCACTAAATTACCCGTTTGCCGTTGACTTGAATTTTCTACCGCCTTTTGCGGGGAAGAGAACACCCGCCCTTTGCCAAATCCGACACTCACAGGAACACTAAATTCCCATCTGAAATCTTCAAAAAATACATACTCAAAAAATGGCCCTGTGTATTGAAGTTTCAGCTTTTGCCGCAAGGTGTCCTTCCCGAAAATGTATGAATCCAAAGTTCTTTCTTTGCCCAAATAATAGTAGCCGTAGCCAAATCTGAACTTCTGAAATAGCTCTACTCCCAACCGGATTCCATCAATTTTGGTGCTGGGCTTAACCGCAAATAAACTCCGATCGTCAAAGCCGCCTACTAAATCAAATTTCGAAGCTTTGTATGAAATAGCCTTGGGTTGCTTTGACAGCAGAACTGTGTCGCTAAGATTTGATTGGGAAAACGAAAATTGCGGAAATATAATTACCAGCAAAAGTCCACACAGCAGTTTCATTTTTTTCATTCCGCAATTAAAAAACGAACGTTCCCCGACAAATCTGAACGCAATTTGATTGCTTTAAAGAGAATGCTCTTCATTGCATTGACTGTTTCATCGCCAAACCGGGAATTAATTTCCATAAATATTTTCCCTTTTGGATTCAAAATCTGTTTTGCAATTCGGTCAATTGCCTCATAAAAAAGCAAGGGAGAATCATCGGGAACAAATAATGCCAAATGAGGTTCGTGATTTAAAACATTTAGATTCATTGTGGCTTTTTCCGATTCAGAAATATAGGGAGGGTTTGAAACTATCAAATCGAACTTCCATGACTGTATTACTGGACTAAGGTTTAAAGCGTCTTCCACAAAAAAATCAACCTCCAATTTATTGTCTATTGCATTCTGCTTTGCCAATCGTATTGCAGTTTCTGAAATATCTATACCAACAACTTCGGCTTCAGGAAAATAATTTTTTAATGCTAAGGCAATACAACCACTTCCTGTGCAAATGTCAAGTATTGTTTTGGGGTGTTTCCCTTTTGGATATGATTTTTTGATTTTTTGCACCAACTCCTCTGTTTCTGGGCGAGGAATTAGCACATTTTCATTGACTATAACACGTAAACCGCAAAATTCAGATTCACCGAGTATATACTGAATAGGCCGATGTTGCTTGAGTTGAACAATTACATTCTCAATCGTTAGAATTTCCGATTCTGAAAATAAGCGTTCTTGTTCAATACGTTGCTGATAGGATTTAATTTGAAAATATGATTCCAATGTGAGATTAAAGATAGCCAATGCTTCGCCTTGGTCAAGCACAGCACTTGTTTCCTTTAAAAACCAATCCTTTACCGACAATAAATTATTTGTCGATGGCCACACAGCAGACAAAACGCAGAAATAGGTTTAACTATGCACTAGTGTTCCAATCTTCTCGCCTGAAATCACCCGTTTTAAATTGCCGGGTTTATCCATATTGAAAACTACTATAGGCAAGTTATTTTCGTTGCAAAGTGTAAATGCAGTCATATCCATTACATTCAAATTCTTTTCGTAGGCTTGCGTAAAGCTGATAGATTCATATTTAGTAGCCGATTTGTCCTTCTCGGGGTCGGCAGTATAAATACCGTCTACACGAGTACCTTTAAGCACCACTTCCACTTCCATTTCAATAGCTCGCAACACCGAAGCAGTATCGGTAGTAAAATACGGATTTCCGGTACCCGCTCCGAATATCACCACCCGATTTTTCTCCAAGTGTCGAACAGCCTTCCTACGAATATAAGGTTCGCAAATTTGTTCCATTTTTATGGCAGATTGCAAACGGGTAATTACTCCACGAGCCTCTAAGGCCGCTTGAAGAGCCATACTGTTAATAACGGTAGCAAGCATGCCCATATAATCACCTTGCACACGGTCTATTCCACCTTCTTCGGCTTGAATGCCCCTAAAAATGTTTCCACCTCCGATAACAATAGCTAATTGTACGCCTTGTTCAACTATTTCTTTTATTTCATCGGCGTATAGTCCAAGGCGTTCGTTATCTATTCCAAATTGTTTTTTCCCCATTAGCGATTCCCCGCTGAGTTTTAAAAGTATGCGTTTGTATGCCATAGTGTTATTTATTCTCAAATGTATTAGCAAAAAAAAAAGGAACCGAAGTTCCCTTAAAATATAAAATTAATTACCCTAATGCCACCCTGCGGAAAGCAGTAACGGTAAGTCCCTTTTCGGTTTTGTCAAGATACTGAGCAACTGTAAGCTTTGAATCTTTAATAAAATCCTGACTCAACAATGTGCTTTCTTTGAAAAACTTGTTCAATTTACCTAAAGCAATTTTTTCAACCATTTCTTCGGCTTTACCTTCTGCACGAATTTGTTCTTTGGCAATCTCCAATTCACGATTCAACGTTTCAGTATCAACGCTGTCTTTATCCAAAGCAACAGGAGCCATAGCTGCAACTTGCATAGCTACGTCACGAGCAGCTGAATGCAGTGTATCTGTAGCTGGCTTGTTAATCCCAACCAAAGTAGCTAAACGGTTACCAGGGTGAATATAGGCTACTACTGCTTCGGCATTAACGGTCTCAAATTTACTCAATTCCAATTTTTCGCCAATCTTTCCTACGTTTTCAGTAATTACTTCAGCCACAGTAATATTTCCTAATTTCAGGCCAAGAAGAGCCTCAATGCTGGTTGGGTTATTTTCAATAGCTAAATCTAAAATAGAAGTAGTTAATTTTACGAAATCTGCGTTTTGAGCTACGAAATCGGTTTCGCAATTCAAGCAAACAATAGAGCCACGTTTGCCGTCTGCTGTAACTTTTGCTAATACTACCCCTTCTTTAGCATCACGGTCGGCACGGTTGCTGGCTACTTTTTGGCCTTTCTTACGAAGGTTGTCCACTGCTGCTTCAAAATCGCCATTGCTTTCAGTTAAGGCTTTTTTACAGTCCATCATACCGGCTCCGGTCATTTGGCGGAGTTTATTTACATCTGCTGCTGTTATCATTTTTGTTGTATTTATTTTTTAGTTTGTAATTGTTTTTTCGCAAAAAAACCACGTTCGTAAATTTCTTTGCAAACGTGGTTTTGAAATTAATTATTCAAAAATTAAGCTGTTGCTCCTCGTCTGCTGCGGGTACGACCACCGCCGCCACCTGAACGTCTTTTTTCTCCGTCTTCTTCCGATTCAGTGCCAGCAAATGTTCCTTCTGTGTCAATAACTCCGTCTTCTTCGTTATCGGTTTTGTCTTTGTCGAACTTACGTTCTGCCAAACCTTCTTCGATATACAAAACAAGGGTGTTTAAAATTACTTGAACAGATTTAGCGGCATCATCGTTTCCGGGGATTGCATAATCAACCAAGTTAGGATTTGAGTTTGTATCAACAATACCATAAGTTGGAATACCTAAACGTTTTGCTTCTGCTACTGCGATGTGTTCTTTAGAAATGTCAACAATAAACAAAGCAGCTGGCAAACGAGAAAGGTCAGAAATAGAACCTAAGTTTTTCTCTAATTTTTCACGCTCACGGCTAATTGTCAATTTCTCTTTTTTAGAGATATTGTCAAATGTACCGTCTGTAGCCATTTTATCAATTTGACTCATTTTACGAACAGCCTTACGGATAGTCGCAAAATTTGTCAGCATTCCGCCGGGCCAACGTTCAGTAACATAAGGCATACCTAATTGCTTTGCAGCATTAGCAACAATTTCCTTAGCTTGTTTCTTGGTGGAAACAAACAATACTTTACGGCCTGATTTTACTACTTGTTTAAGTGCTTGCCCTGCTTCGTCCAATTTAGCAGCAGTTTTGTTAAGGTCGATGATATGAATTCCGTTTTTCTCCATATAAATATAGGGAGCCATAGCCGGATTCCATTTGCGTTTCAAGTGACCGAAATGTACACCTGCTTCAAGTAATTGTTCTGTTGTAACTTTTGACATATTCTCTGTATGAGTATAGATAATAGATTAACGTTTGCTGAATTGGAAGCGTTTACGAGCTTTCTTCTGTCCTGGCTTTTTACGCTCAACCATTCTTGGGTCACGGGTAAGTAAACCATGTGGTTTAAGTATAGGTTTGTTATCGGCACTAACTTCAACCAAAGCACGAGATATTCCTAAACGAATAGCTTCTGCCTGACCAGTAATTCCGCCGCCATCTACATTTACCTTCACATCAAACTGACCAAGAGTATTGGTTAGCACAAAGGGTTGGTTTACCTTTCCACGCAAAATGTCTGTAGACAAATATTCGCGGTGGTCGCGGTTGTTGATGATTATATTTCCGGTGCCGGCTTTCAAATATACACGGGCAACGGCTGTTTTCCTTCTTCCGAGAGCGTTGATAACTTCCATCTTTATTTAACTTCGTTTAAGTTGATAGTTTTAGGCTGTTGTGCAGCGTGGGGGTGCTCGCTTCCGGCGTATATATATACGTTGCGGTTGATTTCGCGACCCAATTTAGTTTTTGGCAACATACCGTGGATAGCGTATTCAATGATACGCTCAGGTTGTTTCTCCAATAATTTACGAGGAGAAGTAAACCGTTGTCCTCCAGGATGACCAGTGTAACGAATGTAATATTTGTCATCCATTTTAGTACCGGTAAGTTTTATCTTTTCGGCATTGATGATAATTACATTGTCGCCACAATCAACGTGGGGAGTGTAGTTGGTTTTGTATTTGCCACGGGCAAATTTAGCAGCTATTGAGGCCAAACGACCTAATACCTGAGCTTCAGCATCAATAAGAATCCAGCCTTTTGTGGCTGTTTCGTTATTGGCAGAGATGGTTTTGTAGCTTAATGAATCCACTTTAAATATGATTTTTTACTCTTTTCAAAAAGGGCTGCAAAGATATACAGGTTTTTGATTCCTCCAAATACATTCTGCATTTATTTATGTAAAATAAAAATTATTAGTAAGGTGTTGGTTTTCAGTACGAATAAAGGCATAGATTTGAGTTATTAAAAATCGCAAACAACAATGTGGAATATACAATGATAAATTATGCGGAATTTTATCGAAGCAACAGCGTTTATTGATTTTTCAATTTAAGACATTTGGTTAGGATGGCGAATTAACCTCTTTATCTATTCCTTTCAGCAACTAAAAATCCTACTTTTGTGGACTTAGTCTATGAAGAAATCCCTATTTAGATGCTTGCTGTTTGTGTTGATTGGTCTTAGCCATCAAGGGGTTGCCCAAGAAGGTGAGGTAACGAAATCAAACATTTCCAAAACCATTAGTGGGAAGAAATACCTGATTCATACCGTTGCGGTGAAGCAAACGCTCTATAGTATAGCCAAAGTTTATGGAGTTACTATCAGCGAAATTACCTTTGAAAATCCCGATGTATTGCAAGGCATAAAGCCCGGTCAGGAACTTAAAATCCCAGAAACTTCGCAAACGCCAGCTTCACCAACTCCTGCTGCAACACAACCTGCTTCCACTTCATCTAATGCTAATTTCCACACTGTTCTGCCTTCCGAAACTCTGTATGGAATTGCCAAGCTGTACAATATATCTTTAGAGGAACTAAAAGAGCTAAACCCGGAAGTGGCTGCCGGAGTGGCGATACGTATCGGACAGCAGCTAAAAGTAAAGGGGGTAAAGCAACCGGAATCAAACCAAACAAGCAATGGTGTTGATGAAACTAACAAATCTTCCGTAAATTTTGTAACGCTGCTGTTGCCATTTTATCTAAATGAAAACACGTTTAACGATTCCACCGAAACCAAAGTAGCCGATAATTCCCGCAATGCCATTGAATTTTATGAAGGAACTTTGATGGCAATTGATAGTTTGAAACAGTTGGGCATCAATTATAATGTATCGGTGTATGATGTAGTGAGCGACACTTCGGTTGCAAAAAGCATTCTCACAAAACCCAATGTGAAGAATTCGCAATTGATTATCGGCCCGTTCTACAACTCTACTTTTGAACCAGTGGCACGATTTGCCAGAGAAAATAAAATTCCTGTGGTGTCGCCAATGATTCAAAATAGCAAAATACTATTGGGCAACCCCACTGTTAGTAAAGTGATTCCCAACAATGCCAGTCAGTGCGAAACTATGGCTGAATATATTGCCACTTCGCTGAAAGAGGCAAACGTTATTCTTATTCATAACGGACAAACCAACGAACTTAATTTGGTGAATGCCTTTAAAAACAAATATAAAACTATCTTGCCCGAAAAAGCAGTTTTGGTTAAAGAAGTAAATTACAAAACAGCTTCGTTTACCGGAGTACAAAGCGAATTGCAGATTGCGAAAGAAAATATCGTTGTAGTGTTTTCTTCTGAACAGGTTTTTGTAAGTCAATTGCTTCCAAAGTTGGATAATAAACGGGATGATTACAAAATCACAGTTTTTGGCCAGGCTATATGGAAGAATTTCGAGAACATTGAAGCGGATGTGTTCAGTAAATTACATCTGCATCTTCCCGCAAACTTTTATGTGGATTACGATAATATAGACGTAAAGAACTTCATCCGCAAATTCCGGGAAAAGTATCAAGCCGAACCCGGACAAATGGCTTTTCTGGGTTACGACATCTGCTATTATTATCTTAATTTACTCAATAACCGTGGGCTTAACTTCCACACAACGCTTTGGCAAACCAAAGGCCAAGGTTTATCTACGGGTTTTGAGTTTTTCAGGGAGAATGCTGAAAAGGGTTATGAAAATAAAGCCACTTCGATTATTAAATACGATGACAATAAATTGTTAAAGGTTAAGTAGGCTTTGGTAATTTATTACGAAGCTTTAAATGAATACAGTTTGTGTCGAAATTGTATGCAAATGGAAAATAAAAAAGCCCTCCAATTTCTTGAAGGGCTTCTCTCTCTAAGCGTCCCCTAATGGACTTGAACCATTGACCCTCTGATTAACAGTCAGATGCTCTAACCAGCTGAGCTAAGGAGACGTTTTCTTTTTTTATTTCCTGTTCTTTTGAAACGGGGTGCAAAAATATATGAAAAGTTATTCGGCAAACAGAAATCAAAAATATTTTTTTTACCCTCTCAAATGGTAAGCTTTGGGATGGGTAAATGCCCTAATCCCAATGTATGATAATGTTGCTCCAATTCCTGAATGTTTTCGGCCACTCCAGGGCAATGGTGCACTCACACGGTCGCAACAATTCCAATAAACTGTACCACTATTTATTTGCTCCATAATCTTCTCGGCTCGTTCTTGATTAGGGGTGTAAACGGCAGCTGTTAGCCCATATTCGGTGTCTTGCATCAAGTTTACGGCTTCGTTGTCGTCGCTTACTTTCTGAATACCGATTATGGGGCCAAAGCTTTCCTCCGTCATAACACTCATGGAGTGATTTACATCGGAAAGCACTGTTGGCTCAAAGTAATAGCCTTTTGTAGCAGGGCGTTTACCGCCTGTTTGAAGCGTTGCACCTTTTGAAATGGCATCTTTTACCTGTGATTCAATAAAATCAACTTGATCTTTACGGGTAAGCGGGCCGATGTCTATTTTATCTTCGGTGGGTAAACCTATTTTCAGATTCTTGGCTTGCTGGGTAAATTCAGCTACAAATGAATCGTATATTTTTTGATGAACATAAACACGCTCGACAGCACAGCAGCTTTGTCCGGTATTATACACAACACCTTCAAGCACACCTTCAACGGTTTTAGACAAGTCTCTAATGTCATCAGCCACATAAAGCGGGTCTTTACCACCAAGTTCCAGTTGGCAAGGAACCATTTTGGAAGCAACTTTCTCATAAATATATTTTCCGGTGCGGTAGCTTCCAGTGAAGTAATACCCATTAAGCTGCAAAGCCAGCATAGCTTCACCGGCTTCGCTGCTGCCGATGGCTATTTGGAAAGCACCGTCTGGAATTCCGGCTTTTTTAAGCAGCTGTTCAATATTTAATCCGGTGAGAGTTGAAAATTCTGAAGGTTTGTAAAGTACAGTGTTTCCGGCAATTAATGCAGGAATGAATACGTTTACACCAACCAGATAAGGATAATTCCAAGCAGAAATATTCCCGATTACTCCAAGTGGTTCGTAGGCAATTTTCTCACGGGTAGCCCCTTCGGGGGTAATCCATTCATCAGCAAGATACTTTTCAGAATTCTCAATAAAAAACTTAATACGGGCTTTTGCTCCGTTCACTTCATTTATGGCTTGCCAAAGGGGTTTGCCAACTTCGGCGGTGAGATCGGCGGCTAATTTTCCTTTTTCTTCTTCGAGCAAATCGTGGAATTTTTGAATAGCTGCAATTCGAGTTTTTAAAGGAACTTTATTCCAAGCGGGTTGAAATGCTCTGAGTTTGTTGTACTTTTCGGTGATGGAGGCAGTGGTGTCTTCGTTAATTTCGGTGATGATTTCTTCTGTAGCGGGGTTTGTAATTTTCATAATTATTGTTGGGGGACAAAATTAGTAATTAATGCAGTCGGGGTGAAACTCAGCCCTACTTGTGCATCTCATAATTTATATATCTTTGGTGCGAAAAGATTAAATCTGAACCAATGGCTAACTTAAATTCAAACTTTCTTGGAATAAAATCGCCAAATCCTTTTTGGTTGGCTTCGGCCCCTCCCACCGACAAAAAGATAAACGTACTTCGGGCTTTCGAAGCCGGATGGGGTGGTGTGGTATGGAAAACCCTCGGTTCACAGGTAAAGAATGTTTCCTCCCGATACTCCGCTATGAGCTATGGTGGACGCAGAGCAGCGGGCTTCAACAACATTGAACTTATTTCAGACCGACCACTCGAAATCAACCTGAAAGAGATAGTGGAATGTCTGAAAGAATTTCCCGACCGGGCAATGATAGTGTCGCTCATGGCCGATAACGACCGCAAAAGCTGGCACGATATGGTAAAACGTACCCAAGACACCGGAGCACATGGAATAGAACTTAATTTCGGCTGTCCGCACGGAATGGTAGAGCGTGGAATGGGAGCATCGGTTGGTCAGGATCCGCAAATTGCTAAAATGGTCGTGGAGTGGGTGATGGAAGTAGCTCAGATTCCCGTTATCACTAAACTCACACCCAATGTTCACTCAGTTGTGCCAGCCGGACGAGCCGTAATTGAAGCAGGCACCAATGCACTTTCGCTCATTAATACCATTCAATCGGTTACAGGAATAGATTTAGACACACTCGTCCCCAACCCAAACGTTGGTGGACAGTCGGTGTTTGGCGGTTATTGCGGCCCTGCCGTGAAACCCATTGCATTGAAATTTCTCACCACATTAGCCCAAGATGATTACACAAATAAAGTACCCATTTCGGGTATTGGAGGCATCACTACCTGGAAAGATGCCGTAGAGTTTATGCTCTTAGGGGCAAGTAATGTTCAGGTTTGCACAGCGGCTATGATTAGCGGCTTCAAAATCATAACCGACCTCTGCGACGGAATGAATAATTGGATGGATGATAAAGGCTACGCAACCCTTGATGATTTTGTGGGATTATCTGTTCCGAAGATTACCCGCTGGGAAGAACTCGACATTAACTTCCACATTGTAGCCAATATAAATCAGGATAAGTGTATCCATTGCGGACTGTGCTACATTGCCTGTGAAGATACCTCGCACCAATCCATCGCCATTGAAAAAGGAAATCCATACAATACCTATACTATTAAGGAAGAAGAATGCGTGGGCTGCAACCTCTGCAAAATTGTTTGTCCCGTAAACGATTGCATAACGATGGAAGAACATCGCAAAGGCGATGAATACCTCAACTGGACAGAATTTCAAAAGCGGGGACTGCCGTTGAATGACCATTAGAACTTTCGACAATTTACAATAATAAATGAATAAAGATTACGGTCATTTGTTTATGCTTATGGTGTGTGTATCTATCGGGTTGTTGCAAATGCCGTCCTGTAGGTTTAGGAAAACCAGGACCTCCAAATAAATGCTACACAATTAGGCTTTCCAAAAATTCCAATATTGCCATAGACTCAGTTTATTTAGCTGGAGATTCCACAAAACTTTTTTTTGAACCGAATCAAGAAGAGTTATTATTGTCTAGCAAATTTAGCAACGAGAGTAGCGACAATGCAAGTTATACAAACTGGGAATTTAGTTTAAAAGGCTCAGAAGATCTTGAAAATTACAAAATCATTCTTCGCTACTCCGCTTTCGAATCAGACACAATTATTATTTCACACCAGATATTGCGAAAGTGCGATAATTATTGTTGGACTGAAGACAACCACACAACTGTGTATGAGGGGAAGACATCGGGTATAGTGATGACTCCTATTTATAGTAATCCTTGCGATTAAATTTGTAATCAGTTGGCTAATTTGAGTGAGGCTGCCATAGGATTATTTAACCTTTGGGTTTATAAGCTGATATCAAAGAAGTCAAATCAGAAGTATTACATCTAAATCCCCAAAACATATCGTGTACTCCTTCCTCCGCCTTCTACTATTAATGCTCCCATATCAGCTAAGGCTTGCAAATCTCGTGTAGCAGTTGGTTTCGATGCAGAGGTAATGGAAATATATTTTTGAGCGGTCATCCCTCCTTGGAATCCTTTTGGCTCTTCTTTAAGCATTCTATTGATTACTTTTAGTTGGCGATTATTCAGTTTTGCTTTAAACTTGTCGAAATATTTTGCTTTCCTAAGTGTAAAGTCCACTAATTGTTTGGCATGTATCTGTGCGGTTAATACCACGTTTACAAAATAGTGAAGCCACCCTGTTATCTTGTTGCTTTGCTGTGCTGTTTCCAAAGCTGAGTAATATGCGTTTTTATCAGCTTCTATGGTTTGCGACAGGCTCAACATTACAGGCCGCCCAAGTGTTTGCGAGAATGCCTTTACTGCTAAAGCCCTCCCTATTCGTCCGTTTCCATCTTCAAACGGGTGTATGGATTCAAAATATAAATGTGCTATTGCTGAACGAACAGGAGCTTTTTTGATTTCTTTCTTTCCACCGGGAGCGGTATCGTTAAACCAACGAATAAACTGTTGCATTTCCTGCGGAATATTTATGGAAGGAGGGGCTTCAAAATGAACCTTTTCCTTTCCTATCACTCCTGATATTACCTGCATAGGGGCTTCGTGTTGTCTCCATTTCCCAAGACTTATTCCTTTACTTTGCCTTAAAAGCATTTCGTGCCATGCGAAAAGTGTTTTTTCAGTTAAGGAATCGGCGTAGCTATTGCGAACTGCAACCATCAATTCACCCGCACCTTGTGCTTTCTTATCCTTTACCTTATCGGGATGTTTGTTTAGCCCTAGGTTATTTCTAATGGACGAAACAACATCTTCCCGGCTAAAATACTCTCCTTCAATTTCTGATGTTTTAATCGCCTCGGCCACCATCATATTGAGAATGGCATCGGCTTGGCTCTCTTCCGGCAAAGCTTTTAACAAACCGCTTATATGCCCGGTTTCTTCGGCAAATGCAAAGAGAATGTCCTCAATTCCACTGAGGTTATATCCGAATTCAGGCCAGTCTTTTTGTTGCCAATTATATTTCATGAGCCGATTATAAGTTCTATTCGGCTCAAAAGTAAATAATATTCTGAGCCGATTAAGGGAATTATTCGGCTCACATTAAGGCTAATCTATAAATGCATTGGTTATTTAGCTGGCATCCCTAATTATCGAATCCCTTACTTTCGCACCGAAAATGGAAAACAGAAAAGTAAGATTACGATTTGCCCCCAGCCCAACTGGACCTCTGCACATTGGCGGGGTTCGCAGTGCATTGTACAATTATTTATTTGCTAAAAAACACGGGGGAGATTTCATTCTCCGAATTGAAGACACCGATCAGAATCGTTATGTAGAAGGTGCTGAAGCGTATATTGTAAAAAGTTTGGCTTGGTGTGGAATTCATCCTGACGAAGGTCCCGGTATTGGCGGAGAATATACCCCCTACCGTCAAAGCGAACGCAAAGAGTTAGGCGTTTATCAAAAGTACGCCGACCAGTTGGTGGCTTCGGGAAATGCTTATTACGCTTTCGATACTGCCGAAGAGTTGGATGCAATGCGAAAGAAATTGGAAATTGCAAAAGCCTCAATTCAACAATACAGTCATGCTACCCGTGGAGAAATGAAGAATAGTTTGAGCCTTCCCGAAGAAGAATGGAAGCAGAAAATAGCCAATGGCGAACCCTTTGTTGTTCGGTTAAAGGTTCCGGCCGGTGAAGAAATACGTTTTACAGATGTAATTCGTGGCGAAGTAGTGTTCAATTCAGATGTGGTTGATGATAAGGTGCTGCTGAAATCCGACGGGATGCCAACGTATCATTTAGCACACATTGTGGACGATGTATTGATGGACATTACTCACGCTGTTAGAGGAGAAGAATGGTTGCCATCAGCCCCGTCGCATATTTTGATATACAGATATTTGGGCTGGGAGGATAAAATGCCTCAATATGCTCATTTGCCTTTGCTGCTCAAACCCGATGGCAATGGCAAACTAAGCAAACGCGATGGCGACAGATTAGGCTTTTCGGTGTTTCCGTTGGAATGGAAAGACCCATCATCTGGCGAAATATCATCGGGATATCGTGAAACAGGCTATTTCCCTGAAGCGGTGGTGAACATGCTTGCACTATTGGGCTGGAATATGGAAGGTGAAAAGGAAATTTTCTCGATGGAAGAACTGATAGCCAACTTTTCGTTTGAACACGTTCATAAAGCAGGTGCAAAGTTTAATCCCGAAAAAGCGAAGTGGTTTAATGAGCAATATTTGAAAGAAAAACCTGATGCAGAATTAGCCGAATTGCTTAAACCTATTCTTCTTAAAACCTTTAACGATAAAGAATTTAAAGATGAGTTTGTAGTTGAGGTATGCCGGATGATGAAAGACAGGGTAACATTCGTTAGCGAAATAGCTACAAAAGGAAGTTTCTTTTTTGTGTCACCGAATTACACTGCCGAGAATCTAGCTAAAATTTCCAAAACAATTACGGAGGAAGCCATTAATGCTATTCTGGATGTGATTGGAAGAGACATAACCGATGCTGCAAACCTTGAAGCATCTTTGAAAGAAGTAGCCACTGCCCAAAATTTAAAAATTGGCGAGTTCATGAAATTCCTTCGAATAAGCATAGTTGGAGAATTGTCTGGGCCTGGTGTCCCAGATTTAATACTGTTACTTGGAGCCAATGAAGCAAAGAGTAGAGTAGGGGAGTGTTGGAAGTTAATGAATTGAAGTTTAGATAAAATTGCCTACAACCTTCAATTCACAACTCTATTTCCCCGCCCCAGCCTTCATCGCCTCTTCAAAACCCGGGAAATCGTTGTGATGCCATTGCCCAAGTACATTCCCGTTCTTTAGCATTACCAAGCCGGGATTTGAGCGAACAATCGTCTTGAGCGTTACTCCATCGCAGTAGTAATACTCAAAGGTTTGGGCATATTTGGTTTGAAGGGCTTTAACTTGGTCTTTAGTGCTGGCGGTTAAGCCCTTTACCATAATATTCTTTTTAGTTGCCTCATCTGTAAAGGTTTTAATGCTTGCTTGGATATCCTGATTTGTTTTATCTAAATCGTAAGCCACTATTAAAAAACTCACATCCGGGTTTTCAAGCACATCACCTGTATATTCAGCACCATCGGCACTCATCAATACAAAATCATGAATTTTGGCTTCTATGCCTTTTACCATCACTTCTGTTCTGAAATCCACATAATCAAAGGTAGCTTCATAGTTTTCGGGGAATTTTTCAAACTCTTTAATCTCCCCAGTTTTCTTATCTTTCAAACGATAGAAATATTTCAATTGGTCTGGAACGCCCTGTGTCTGCTCGGGAATATTCTTACCAACTGCATAAGCTCTGAAATCTTTAAAGGGCAAATGTGCGTAAGCGTGGTAGGTAAATAAAACTGAGGTGAGTAACGATAAAGCCGTGGTAATCATTGCCGATTTCTCTTTAATGAATTTGTTGCTTAGCACATAAATCAAGGTCAAAATAGCCGGATAAATCACTGGAGCACTCCATTCTAAAATAGTGGAAAGCCAAGTGAGAAAGGCTAAACAGGCGATAAAGAATACATACTGAGGAGTATCAATTTCATTAGCCTCAATTTTATTTTTCTGCGAGAAAATAACAAGCGTAAGAACTAACAGTACCACATCCTTTGTAAACGATTCCCAAGGTGTAAGCGGAATTGCATCGCCAAAACATCCGCACGATGTAACCCAATGAAACTGTGCTGAAACAAAGGTTAAGCCGGTAAAGAACAAGATAAGCAGAAGCAATAACCAAGTGGTGAGTTTCATCATATAGCCTGTAATTACAGCCACGCCCAACACAATTTCAAGCACTACCAAAAACATGGCGAGAGGCAAAGCAAATTCGTGCATTAACTCAAAAACAGGAGCAGCAAAAGAAAACTCCGTTTGAAACTTCTCGAAATACTCGCCCAGTTTGTAGGAAAACCCCAAGGGGTCGTTTGCTTTAATTAAGCCTGAGAAAATGAATAAAAAGCCAACTAATGAGCGGCAGATATTTGTAACAATTTTCATAAATTAATTTTCGGATGGCCGCAAATTTAGAAAGCTATTCTGGAAATCGTGGTCAAAAAAGGTGTTAATGCAAAACTACAGTTTTACAGCTCACTCAGTAAACTCTAAATCATCATCCTTTAAAGGGTTTTCGCCACGCATACATTGAAAGATACGGGCAACAGCAATCATATCTTTTTCGCAATATTTGGTTATTCGTTTTATATCGCCGGTTTGGTAATAAATATCAGCCACCTGGCTTCCGTCAATATCATCTTTAGAAGATGGCAAACCAAAAACATAAGACAGAACTGCTAATGAAGTGAAGTTTTTATAATCGCCAAACTTCCACATTTCCATAGTGTCCAGATGTGGGATTTCCCAAGGTTTTTTCCCAGCAATGTTAAGTTGTGGCGGCAACTTTTGCCTATTGATTAATATGCGTCGAGCTAAAAAAGGGAAGTCGAACTCTTTGCCATTGTGAGCACAAAGAATAAAGTTGTTTAGCTTAGAAAGAGTTTCACAGAATTCCTTTAGCACAACTTTTTCGTCATCACCATAAAACGATTTCACTCTGAAAACGCCGCCTCTGTCTTTGGAATAGTAAAAAAATCCACAGGAAATGACCAATACCCGGCCAAACTCGGCATAAATTCCGGCACGTTGATAAACCTCCGCTGCCGTTTGACCTTCTTTTCTAAATTGAGTTGATTTCTTTTCCCACAATAATTGGGTAGTTTCATCGGTATCGGCAAAGTTTTTTTCTAATGGCACTGTTTCAATATCAAGAAAAAGAATGTTTTCGAGATTTACTTTTTCAGCCACAAGAATTTACGATTTTAGATTTGGGATTTACGATTTTGCAACCCTCAAAAGTACTTACAATTTAATTCCTGCCAAATACTCTGAACACTACTCAATCCTAACACCAATAAGTAGCATATCGTCCACTTGTTCGAGGTCCCCTTGCCAGTAGCGAATAGTTTTCTCCACTATTTCACCCTGTTCTTCCATTGGGCGTCTGTAGTTTTCGGTAAGCAGTTTGCGAAATATCGAATATTTCATCTTTTTACCCTGCGGTCCACCAAATTGGTCGGCGTAACCGTCAGAGAAGATATAGAAACAATCGCCACGTTCGAGTTTTATTTTATGGTTAGTAAAAGTTTTGCTTTCCAAATCATTCATTGGGCCTATGGGGTAGCGGTCGCCTCTAATTTTTTGCAAATCACCATTATTCTTAACAATAAATAGCGGATTGTAAGCTCCTGCAAACTCCAGTGTCCGGGAGGAAATATCGTAGCGAACCAGAGAAATATCCATTCCATCACGCACTGCACCCTTTGTAGCTTGAAACACGTTGGAAACTGAAGTGTTGAGATATTCTAAAATGTCACCGGGATGGGTGAGATGATGTTCGTTTACGGCCTGATTCAGTGCATTGAAACCTAAGATACTTATTAAAGCTCCGGGAACTCCATGTCCGGTGCAATCTACAGCAGCCATGTAGGCATAATTGTCCCGCTTTTCGAACCAGTAAAAATCGCCACTTACAATGTCCCGCGGTTTGAAGAACACAAACATATCCTCAAAAGCATTTTGCATATTGCGGATAGGTGGCAAAATGGCCTGTTGAATTTCTTTAGCATACACAATGCTATCGGTCAGTTCGATATTTTTCAGCAGAGCTTCATAGCCAAAGTGTTTGCGGCGTTTCACCTCTTCCCGAAGTTCCATATTAGCTTTCAGGAGTTGGTCGGTACGTTCATTTAATTTATCTCGAAGTTTTTCCGTAAGGGTGATAAGATTTTCGTCAAACTGGCTGGTTTCGGTAGTGTCTTTGAAGAAACAAATTACCTCGGTAGTTTCTCCCGCTTCGTTTATTGCTGGAAAATAATTTCCTTCAAAATAACCTTGTGTATTAGAGGCCGGAAAAAGAAAGGGTCTGTTTTTCGATAGTGATTCTGCTCCCTGAAGTGCTTTTGAGATGAAAGCGAATTCGTCGATTTGCTTCATAAAAGCACATACTTCAAATAGGTTTTTATTAATTACATACTCAGCTTTCAACCCTGAAACTTGCTCCATAGCTTCGTTCCAAACCTGTATTTCACAGTTTTGGTTAAACACAAAAATGCCATCTAAATTTTTGTTGAGTATGATTTTATGAAGCTGGTTTCCGAGTTGTGGGGTATAAGTCATAATGGCTATCTCAAAAAGAAAGTGGGGACTTATACAGCTATGATGTGGTAAAAGGTTTCAATCTCTATACTGTATTCGGTTAAGTTACCTTTAATAAAAGAGGAATTTGCTATTTTATCCCACCCTCACATCGAAAATACATTTGCTATAATATTGCCAATTCAATTTTAAGCGATTTATATGTCCACAACTGCCACCAAAATACCGCCAACTCCCACCGGGACAACTTTAAACTGTAAAGGCTGGACGCAAGAAGCCGCACTGCGTATGCTTCATAACAATCTCGACCCTGATGTGGCCGAGCGACCCGAAGATTTGATTGTGTATGGTGGCACAGGCAAAGCAGCTCGCAATCACGAAGCGTTTCATCTCATCGTTAAATCGCTAAAGGAACTTAACGAGGATGAGACTTTGCTAATTCAAAGCGGCAAACCGGTTGGGATTTTACCTACTCATAAAGATGCTCCACGAGTATTAATTTCTAATTCTATGTTGGTTCCACATTGGGCCACTTGGGAGAAGTTTCGCGAATTGGAGAAAAAGGGTTTAACCATGTATGGCCAAATGACTGCCGGTTCCTGGATTTACATCGGGTCGCAGGGTATTGTGCAGGGAACATATGAAACCTTTGGCGAATTAGCTCGAAAACACTACAACGGAAGCCTGAAAGGGACGCTCACCGTTACGGCAGGTTTGGGCGGAATGGGTGGAGCTCAACCTTTAGCGGTAACGATGAATGAAGGAGTTTGCCTAGCTGCCGAAGTGGAAGAATGGCGGATTCAAAAGCGATTGGAAACTCGTTACCTCGATGAAATTTCTTACAACATTGATGAAGCCATTGATAAGGCTTTACTCTACAAAAAGGAAGGCAAAAACCTCAGTATAGGGGTACTTTGCAATGCCATCGACCTATTGCAGCGGATGATTGACCGAAACATAACCCCCGATGTACTTACCGACCAAACTTCGGCCCACGATGAATTAGTGGGGTATTTACCTCAGGGATTAACCGTTTCGGAAGGGAAGGCACTTCGTGAGGCTAACCCGGATCAGTATATTTCCTTGAGTTTGCAAAGTATGTGCAAGCATATAGAGTTGATGTTGGAAATCCAAAAACGCGGGGCTATTACCTTCGATTATGGCAACAACCTTCGTGGCCAGGCATTCGCCAACGGAGTTAAAAACGCCTTCGATTTCCCCGGCTTTGTTCCCGCCTATATCCGTCCGCTGTTTTGTGAAGGAAAAGGACCTTTCCGTTGGGCGGCTCTAAGCGGCGACCCACAGGATATTTACGAAACCGATAAACTCATCCTCGAGCTTTTCCCCGAAAACGAGGGCTTACGCCGCTGGATAACCATGGCTCAAGAGCGTATTGCATTTCAAGGTCTTCCGGCCCGTATATGCTGGCTTGGAATGGGCGAACGCGAAAAAGCCGGATTAGCCTTCAACGAATTAGTAAGAACCGGAAAAGTAAAAGCACCCCTTGTTATTGGCCGCGACCATTTAGACACCGGTTCCGTAGCATCACCAAACCGTGAAACCGAAGCCATGATGGATGGCTCCGATGCCATTGCCGACTGGCCTGTGTTAAATGCTTTAATTAACACCGCCGGAGGAGCAAGCTGGGTATCGTTGCACCACGGTGGCGGGGTTGGAATAGGATATTCTATTCATGCCGGAATGGTGATAGTGGCCGATGGTACCGATGATGCTGCCCGCCGCCTCAAACGTGTACTGCATAACGACCCCGCAATGGGCGTAATCCGCCACGCCGATGCAGGTTACGATATTGCGAAAGATACAGCGAGGAAATTCAGGTTAGAAGTGAAATAAACCAACCCGAATTTCTTTTTTATTTTGGAGCAGAAACGTTAGCATTTCAAGCCAACGTTTGGGTCCCGCTATCCGTTCCAAGTCCGCCAGGCCCACAAGCCAAACCCACTTCGGGCTTTCCACTCCTATTAGGGCTAGGCCGAAAGGGCAGCATTTCAAACTAACGGTTGCTGAAATACCCCTCCGGCGGCAGCTAAACTCCACAAGCTGAAGTCTTTTTAGTCCCAGCTTTCCTTTAGTCCCACAACAATTATGATTTTCCGATTATTCAATACTATTTTCTAGTATTTAAATCTTCATTTCTACTTTTAACGATACTTTTTCTCAGTATCGAATCATATTTACTAAATATCAAATACTTCTTTCTCAGTATCACATCCTAGTTTCTAATTCATTAATACTATATTCTACTTCTCATATCCTTATTTCTATTTCTCAAATATAATTTTCTAACTCACATATAGCTATTACTGATAATTAAATAATTTTTTCTAATTTCGCAACACTAATCCATAATACTTACCATCCTCATGCTCTACCTTAACATCAAAAACGTCTGCAACCTGCGTGGTATTGATAATCCACATCAATTCCTTCGCAAAAACGGCTTCACCATCCACACCACCCACCGCCTCGTAAACAACACCCTAGAAGGCATTAGTTATCGAAACCTCGAAAAACTATGCATCATCCTCAACTGCACCCCAAACGACCTCATTTCCTTTGCCCCACCCAAAGATTCAACCATTCCCTCTACCCATCCCATTCACAAACTAAACCACAAAAACACATCAGCACCCCTCGGCACCACCCTCAAAAGCCTACCCCTCGAAACCATAAACGAACTCCGCAACTACCTCGACCAACTAGCCCAGAATTCACCAAAATAAAACCCTGAAAATATCCTCCCCAACACCAGCAACTGCCACCATCTAAATTGAAAAAATCATTATCCAAAATACTTGAAAGCAACGAAAGCTATTCGGGATATTTAATGGTAGTGTATGGTATATTCTTGTTGGCTTACGTAGCCATTCGGGCAAATGCCTTATCGTTTACCTACGATGAAATAGTGTCCTACAACACTATGCTGCATTTTTCCCCCTTAAGTATTGGGCTAAACGCAAACAACCATATTCTGAATACTTATTTGATGAAGATTAGTTATGCGTGTTTGGGCTTTTCGGAGTTTGCACTGCGGTTTCCCAATGTGCTTTCGTTTCCAATCTATTTTTATGGAGCTTTCAGCATTTCAAAACACTTGCTGGCATGTTTCAGACTTCCAACAATAGTGTTATTGACCGCTATGCCTTTTGTCATTGATTTCTTTAGTCTTGCCAGAGGTTACGGAATAGGGCTGGGACTTATGCTGTTTAGTTTGGCGTGTCTGCTCAATTTCCAAACTACCTCACGAATTCTTTGGGCGTTTTTCGGGATAGTTTCGGCAGCATTGGCGGTGATGGCAAACTTCACATTCCTAAACTATTTCCTGCCATACCTTGCTATTTTGGTAGTAATTGCTACTATTAGTTCACTGCCGAACAAACACAAACTGCTGTATGTGGCTTGTGTAGTTGGCCTCGCCATATCATTTCTGTATAGCATCCTCTCCTTTATGTTGGCTTTGAAAAAGGCCGGACACCTATACTTCGGCGGACATAAAAACTTCTTTTCCGATACCATACTTTCCCTCGGTAATTGCTTTGGATATATGAGTGCGTATAACTATGCGGCACAGATATTCTTTGCTGCTATATTCCTTGCATCAATAGCTTTAGCACTTTTCAAACTATTAATCATATTAAAAGAACGGAAGCTTGACATTTTTGGCGGCATAGCACTGATTTTTCTGCTTTCCATGCTAAGCGTAATCGCCCAGAATTTGCTTCTTCAAACCCCTTTGCCCGTTGAACGAACTGCCATACTTTTTTATCCCTTAATGATATTGAATTTGATATTGGGATTAAGTGCTACCCATTGGAAAGGCAGCCGGAGTATAAGTCAAGGTATCTCCATAGTATTTCTATTACACTTTATAGCAAATATAAATTTTACGCATTGCTATTCGTGGCGGTATGATAGTGGCACTAAAGCCGCCCTGCTCCACCTAGAATCATTGAATTTAGCAGAGGTAAATTTAGGGATAGATTATTTTAATAACCCATCGGTTACGTTCTATAAACAGAAACTTGGGTTTATAAATCTGAACCCGAAAGTTATTGCCGATAGCTGGGAATATCCGCTTGGATTGGAAGAACTCAACCCCTATTATTATGGAAAAGATAACATTTGCTATCCCAATATGCCCTTCGATATTCGGAAAGTAATAGTGCCTGAATGCAACTACTATTACTTGGATAGGTTCTTTGCAGATGAATTTAAAAAGACAAACATTTCATTTACTATCCTTTTTGAATCTCCTGATTCGAGGAGTGTGTTGATGCAATTGAAAGGCAAGGATTAAATTTTTTCTAAAAACCCGATATTTGTCTTCACAGGATAATTGAAAAAGAAAATTTAAAATACTCAGTTATCTAACTCCTCCGTTTGCACTATCACAAAATCGGTAGCATAATCTTTCTCAAACAACCACCTTACACTAAGGTGTCCATATATGTTTAATTGATTGCCGGGAGTGTAAAATATTTTCTGCCACGATGAATACAGGAAGTTATCCGTGCCTTTCTCTACCGAAACCGATAAACATTCGTTTGTTTCTTTATTAAAGGTTAGGGCCACTCGTTTCACGGCAAGATTTTCGTCTAAGGCAACATAAGTTACCAAGTTATTGTCATCAAACGAAACCGTATCAACAGAATATTTATCAACCCAGGCTATGCGGTTAATATCCGATTCGCCCACGAAAGCTAATTCCTCCGCCCATTTTACATCTGTTAAGGTCTTAGATTCTGTTTTGCCGTTTTCCGACACTTTTTTTGCCACCAGCAATTTTGATTTATCCAAGCGTACTGCTTCGGTTTCAAAATAGGTTTTGAGGCTGAAAAACTTCTTTTGCTCTAACTTTTCAATTACATTATTTCGACATGAGGCAAGGGTAAAGGCCGCACTGCTAAGGAATAGGTAAGTATATGTTTTGGGAATGAACATTTGAGCGAAGTAACAAAATTTATTTCAAATTGTTGTAGATTTGTTTTTCGTCTAAAACTTCTATTATTAAATGTTAACTTTTGCCCCATCCCATTCTCGTTTTATCTTTGCCTCCATTATTTTATTAAATGTCCGAATTTTTCATCAAGGCCGCTCAGCTTATACTTAGCCTTTCTTTCCTGATAGTATTGCACGAGCTTGGTCACTTTTTGCCTGCTAAGTGGTTCAAAACCCGAGTTGAAAAGTTTTACTTGTTCTTCGACCCCTACTTTTCTTTATTTAAAATCAAACGCGGCGACACCGAATACGGTATAGGCTGGATTCCATTGGGTGGCTATGTAAAAATAGCTGGAATGATTGACGAAAGCAACGACAAAGAGTTTCTTAATCGTGAACCCGAACCTTGGGAATTCAGGTCGAAACCGGCTTGGCAACGCCTGGTAATTATGATTGGAGGCGTAACAGTGAACGCAATTTTGGGTGTCATAATTTATGCCGGAATTATGTTTTACTACGGCGAGACCTATTTGCCATTAGCAAATGCCAAATACGGTATTATGGTGGAAGATAGCATTGGTCTTAAAATGGGATTGCAAAATGGCGACAAAATTGTTTCGGTGCAAAAAGTTCCGGTTAGGAGTTTTACCGATGTTTACAAAGAAATTCTGCTGAATGAAGCCCAAACTATTCAGGTAATTCGTAACAACGAACCGCTCGAAATAAACCTGAAAGATGACTACAGAGCCGCCATGATAAAAGCACAAAACTTCATTTCGCCCCGAATTCCATTTACTATTTGCGACTTTGCCCCAGGCTCGGTGGCCAAAAAAGCTGGCGTAAAAATTGACGATAAAGTGGTGGCCATTAACGGTGTTAAAACAGAATATTTTGATGAGGCTCGTACTCAATTGCTGGCCAATAAAGATAAAGATATTACCCTCACAGTTCAACGAGGAAATGCATTTACTGACATTAAATTCCACCTTCCTGAAACGGGAATGCTGGGTATAATTCGTGCAAGTGCCAACCACTATTTCCCTTATCAGGTCACGCAATATTCTTTACTCGAATCGTTTCCAAAGGGCTTGGAGAAAGCCTATTCTACCTTTGAGAATTATCTGAAACAGTTTAAACTCATTTTCTCACCTACTGTTAAAGGCTACGAAAGTGTTGGAGGTTTTGGCCGTATGGGTGGCCTGTTTTCACCAACTTGGGATTGGGAGCATTTTTGGAATATCACAGCATTTTTCTCTGTTGTACTGGCTATTATGAACATCTTACCTATCCCTGCATTGGACGGTGGCCACGTAATATTCTTGCTTTATGAAATGATTACTCGTCGCAAACCTAACGAGAAATTTATGGAATATGCCCAATACACAGGTATGATGCTTCTTTTCGGATTAATGCTTTATGCCAATGGTAACGACCTATACAGGTTTGTTGCTGAGAAGTTTTAGGGAAGTAATGAGTATTGAGTAAAGAGTAATGTGATGGCTACCGCCAGATGGTTCTCTTCACATAATACACTCTACTTAATACCTAATCCTGACTACTCTATACACACTACCCATTACTCTATACTCATTACTAAAAATGGAAGCCATCATCAACAAAGTAGAACAAAGTGGACTGATAGATTTTAATCTGGAAGACTATTACCCTAAAGCCCAGCGGGTGCTTTTTGATTTGAAAGACCAGCTTTGGCAAGGTTTGATATTAAAAGAAACCGATTTTAGGAACTTTGTAAAAGCAAACAATTGGGCCGATTATCAAGGAAAGTATGTTGCCGTAAATTGTACTGCCGACGCCATAATTCCTGTATGGGCTTATATGTTGGTGGCTTCTGCACTTCAGCCCTTTGCTTTTAAAGTTGTGTTTGGCGATTTGAATAAATTAGAAGAAACTATCTTCCACGATGCTTTGCAGACTATCGATGTTAAGCCCTTTGAAGATAAACGTATCATCATAAAAGGATGCAGTAAATATCCTGTTCCTCCATCTGCTTATCTTGAACTCACTACTTTGCTTCGTCCGGTTGCTAAATCATTAATGTATGGCGAGGCGTGTAGCACGATGCCGATTTTTAAGAAGTAGTTGTGCATTGAATACAAATATACTTATGTGATAGCAACAGTCTGTTGTGTTAAAAGTAATATCAAAATAAATTAGCTAATTTGTTGCTATACTTTACATTTGTAGCCTAATATACATATCAAAAATTAACAAAACAAAATGAAAGACATTCAAAAGAAAGTGCTTATCTTTATTCTTTTCCTATCTGCAAGTTCAGCAGTATTTGCAGGGACAAAGAAAATAAACGTTAGCTGCTCAGAAAACGATGCAGAAATATTTGCAAACGGACAATTAATGGGTAAGGGGAAAGCTCTAATTGTAATGCCCGCCTACACCGATGTTACTGTTGAATGTGTTAAGGTAGGCTTCTTGACCGAGAAAATGCAGTTTTACAATAAACCCAACAATCCTGAGCCACCTAAAACATATCACTTCAAAATGCGTGTTGATGATGCTTATGAAGCATCTACAAAAACAGATGTAGCAAACCTTGACCTTGAGTTAAAAACCACTAAAAATGAAGATGATGCTTGGCTGCTAATTAATCGAGTTATACTTTCATATATTGATGTTATTGAAGTTACGGATAAATCAACTGGATATCTACGTACAGCTTGGTCGGTGCAAAACTTCACACAAGCTACAATTCGCACCCGTTTGATTATTAAGTTGGGAGATAAAAACCCTCTATCATATAAAATGAAATTGGTTAGTGAATATTCAAAAATTCCTGGTGTTAGTTCTAAAGATGACCAATCATTCAAAGAGTGGGACAGGGTATTAAGAAAATATGAACCACTTGTTACTGAATTACCTTCACGATTGAGATAAATTTAATTTTTGCTTTTCCACTAAATGGGCAATTTCTGTTAATTTAGAAATTGCCCATTTTTTATTTCATTAACCTGATTTGAGCCTCATTGTTATCACCGGTCCCACTGCAAGCGGTAAAACAGATTTAGGTATTGCAGTAGCTAAAGCCTTAGATACTGAGATTATCTCAGCCGATAGCCGACAGATATATAAAGGTTTGGAAATTGGCTCAGCACAACCGTCTGAAAAGCAGCTAAGAGAAGTAAAACATCATTTTATTGCTTCTTTGGATATTCATCAGCCCTTTAGTGCGGGCGATTTTGCTTCACAAAGTAATGCCTTGCTCAAGGAATTATTCCTAAAAAAGAAGACTGCCGTTATGGTGGGTGGGTCGGGACTTTACATAAAAGCTTTGTTGGAGGGAATGAATGAATTTCCAGATATAGATGAAGAAGTTCGGACTAAACTAAACACTATGTTGGAAACCGAAGGCATTGAAGCTTTGCAACATCTGCTGAAAGAGAAAGATCCAGAATATTTTGAGAAGGTAGATATTCATAATCCGCAACGGGTTATCAGGGCTTTGGAAGTTTGCCTATCTACGCAAAAGACATTTACTTCCTTTCAAAAAGAAAAGCCCTTTAAACCCGATTTTGATTATAAAATATTTGCGGTTGATTGGCCACGAGATGTGCTTTATAGTCGTATTGAGGAGCGGACTGATGCCATGATGCAGGATGGATTTCTGCAAGAAGCTGAAGCCCTGTTTCCGTTTGCAGGCTTGAATCCTTTAAATACGGTAGGTTATAAAGAACTGTTTGCTCATTTTCGGGGTGAGATAAGTTTAGACGAAGCGGTGTTGAAAATTAAACAACATACTCGTAATTTTGCCAAACGACAACTCACTTGGGTAAGGCATCAATTTGATCCAACATGGCTGCTACCTTCCGACATAGAAACAATGACTAAAACTATTCTCGATGGCCATAGATAATGTAATGAAAAGGAAGGTTGTGCGTAAAATAGACAGCCTCGACCAAGCCGAACTGGAAAAGCTATACAATTGGTTAGGCTTAGATTTGGAAGATGACATGCAAACGGCTAAGCAGCGTAATTTAGCTTTATCGGGCGTGTGGAAAGGAATTCCTGATTTGGTGTTTACATCAGTTCTGAGGGAGATTTATACCAAACGAAAAACGAAGAAACTATAATGGAAGCCCTCATCGATACCGACATTCTCTTCCTTTACCTAAAGGGCAATAAAACTGTAGAGGCTAAGTTCAAATCCTATTTGAATGATTATGGAAAACTGAATTTCAGTGTGCTTTCTTACGATGAAATTACGGAAACGCTCAACGATAACAAAGCCATAAAGCAACTTAACGACTTTACGGAACTATCACGTTACAACAACATTATTCCGCTAACGGTTAATAGTATTGAGATTGCTGCCGGGTTGTATTCTATTGCTAAAAGTCTGAAAAACCCTTTCGATGACATTAGCATTTTGATTGCAGCTATTTGTATGGAAAACAACTTTAAACTCATTACCCGCCAAGCCGATTATTTTGGCAGGATTTCGAGTTTGGTGGTTGAGGATTGGAGCGGGATATAACGCTCTTACCTATTCACTACCACCTTATAATTCTTTATATCTTCATTCAATTGTAGCCTCAAGGTGTAAAGGCCAATTTGAAGATTAGTGAGCAGTATATCGGTTTTGTTAGTAACAGCTAATCCTTTCAAGACCTCCCTTCCTGAAATATCAAGCAAAGAATAGCTAAACCCGTTTACTGAAGCAGGAAACGAAATGGTAATAAATTCATTGGCGGGGTTGGGATATAGTTTAGCTTTTTCAAAAACTGAATTTCTGGGAGCTATGGCAAAGGGAATACCGGGGTCGTGGTTTGTGCCTTGGTAGTAAACCACTCCTCCGGCATAGTTGCCCACTATGAGTTCGGGTAGCGAATCAGCATTGAGGTCAGCCATAGTCATAGCGGTGCGGCCACCTTCATCTATGCCTTGATAATTGGTGCTGCTGAAACGGAACTTCCCACCCAAATTGCCATCAATGCTATCGTAATAAAATATAGTGCCGTCTTCGCTGCCACAAAAAAGGCGGGTTTCGCCATTGAAACGATACATACAAGGGGTGCTGTATCCTAAATTACTTACATTGCTGGTGGTTTTAACCTGCCCAAAGAAGTCGGTTTGCAACGTAAACACAGGACTTGTGGCCGTTCCGGTATTTCTAAAATAATTGATATTGCCATTGTATTCGCCCACTATTAAATCAACAAGTCCATCTTTATCCACATCGAAAAACTGAGGAGCAGAAAAGGAGTTATTCCCCACAGATAGGTTTTGGTAATCTGCCTGAGCCAAAGTGAAGGTGGGTAAACTATTGGGAGGAGAGGCATTTTGATAGAAATCAAATTTCCCATTGTATTTTCCAACCAGCATATCCATATCACCATCCCCATCGAGGTCGGCAAAGGCAGGATAGGGGTTAAACAAATTCTCTGAGCCAATATTTCCTATGTTATCAGTTATTCTTTTGAAGGCAGGTTGAGTAGCTGTTCCTATATTCTGATACATAGCTATTTTTCCAACATAGTTAGTTCCTGTGGTTTTTACACCACGGTTTCCCACTACTAAATCCATTAAATTGTCTTGGTTCAAATCAACCAAAACGGGGTATGCACCTTCGCCAACTTCAATCATCTCGCCATTTAAAAATGATTTGGTTTGAAATTCGAGCGTAGGAAGATTGGTTTGCCCCGTGTTTTTATAATACCAGTTATTCTCCACATTTGCTCCCAAGGAACCCACGTTTGGGCTGGCTAATAAATCTTTCGCCCCATCGTTATCTACATCTAAATAAAACCCGGCAGGAAACACCTCCAAGTTGAGCGGAGTGCCAGCGGGAAATGCTGCACTTTGGCTAAAGATATGAGCTGTATCGGCTGTTCCATCGTTGTTTAATAAGGTGAAATTATTGAACGACACATCTCCCAGTACCATTTCTTTCACCCCATCATTATTCATATCTAAAGTAAACGAGGTGCTACCCGTGTGGCGAAATGTTGGCGGAATTTCATCCCAAGGCACTTGGCTAAACCCAAGATAGCTACAGGTGTCGAAGAGTACTGAATTGCTTGTGGAGTTTTCCATAAACCGTCCCCAACACGAAGTTTTAAGTCTAAACTTTAGGCTATCGCAAGTACCGTAGGTTTCCATGCTTAAATTAACGTGTTCTTCCATAAATCCACCCAAAATGTTGAAGGTGCATATATCTAAATCGCCGTCGCCATCAATATCATCAATGGTGGGAATATCCACAGGATTTACATATAGATTCAGCATATTAGGCAAGTAATCCGAATATAAAATATTTATCGTCAACTCAAACTTAGGGGTATCGTTTTCGGTGATGTTCTTATAAACGCTCATTGCTCCTGCACCCACTTTATAGGTGAAAATATCTTCCTTGCCATCCTTGTTGTAGTCGCGAAACAGAGCCCAACTTTTCAAGCGTGGCATATAATAGCTATAAAACGGAGCGTAACGATATTTGCTTAATCCAGCACTTCCATCATTAATAAAGGTGTTCACTCTGTTTCCACTGCGGTCGAACACCACCAAATCCTTTTTGCTGTCGTGGTTTAAATCTATTTCCGAAAACTGCGAAAAGTTCAATCCACCAGCCCAAGCATTGTTTAAGGTGGTGGTGCCAATGGTTACGGGAACGCTATCAGAATACTGAAAGAAGGGTTGAGCGGAGGCAGTAGAGAGTAGAGAGTAGAGGGTAATGAGTATTGAGACGGGAAATTTGAGTCTTTGTGTGATAGTTGTTTTCATAAAATCAAAAGCGTTTCAAAGGTAGGAGATTTTGATAGGGTGTATGGTTCGAAATTAGGGGGCATTTAGTTAAGGAGTTGAGTCCGAAAACTACCCAATACTCAGTTCTCTATACTCAATACTTTTCGCTCATTCCCAACTCACTGCCACCTTGCCTACTGATTTTCGGCTTTGCACAAACTCATGAGCAGCGGCCAATTCAGTGGCTTTAAAGGTTCGGCCGGCAACGGGTTTAATTTTGCCTTCCTCATAAAGTTTCACCACATTTTCTAAACAAAATTGAAGCAAATCCTGACGGTGGTCGGCAACTCTAAGCATATTTAAACCCGTAATGCTTCGGCTTTGCATTAATAGGAAGGCCGGATTGTGAAATCCGAATCCGAAAAGTAGTTTTATTAAATTAATGGGATTTCGAGTGCTGTTTTCGGCAGCTCCGAAACCTATGATGCGTCCGCCGGGGTTAAGTAATTTAAAGCCTTTGCCAAAGGTTACACCGCCTAAACTGTCGAACACCACATCAACTCCCTTGCCTTCCCTTATTTCACGAATCTTTACCGCAAAATCGGAGGTGTTGTAATTAATGGGGTAATCAACTCCTTGCTCTTTTAGGTATTTGCATTTTTCGTCGGATCCGCAAGTGCCATACACGGTGCTTCCGGCTAACTTAGCCAATTGCACCAAGGCTGTACCCACTCCTCCGGCAGCAGCCTGAATCAAAACGTGGTCGCCGGGGAAAAGCCGGGTAGAGATTTGAGAAGCATAGTAAGCCGTGCAATATTGAGTTGCTAGGGCGGTGGCTTCGGCCAATGGGACAGTGTTGCTTATTTTTACGCAAGCCACTTCTAAGGCTTTTGCCTTTTGGCCGTAGCCGCCAAAACGGGTAAAAGCCACCACTCTGTCGCCAACGCTTAACCTTTTCACATCCTTTCCAATCTTCTCCACCGTGCCCACCACCTCGTAGCCAAGCAAGGCAGGCAGGGGCGGACAATCTTGATACAATCCCAATCGAGCCATAATATCGGCATAGTTTATTCCGAAACCTTCGGCAGAAACCACTACTTCATCGGAGTTAATAATGGGGTCGGCTACATCGCGAAGTTCAAACGAAGTATCGGCCTTTCCGAAACGGGTGAGATAGAGGGCTTTCATTGGCTATGTTAATTAAGGGGATAAAATTATTGGATTAATGCATAACCCTTGTAATTTTAATAAAGCAGAAAAATCTCCACTTCGATCATATGCTATACAAACCACAAGCAATATTCCCCGGCAAAGGGCTAGGCTTCGGCAGGGCTAGGTATCTTTATTTTTATTGGAAGGCGAGTGCTAACGGTTCAAAGATATGCGAGGGCCGCCTCCCACCGAACTTCCACCGAAGCACCGAACTTGCAAATTAAGCACCAACCTGTCGGTCGAAGCACGGGCGGCTCTCGTATATCTTTTGTTAGGCGTTCGGGCTTCGTTCGTTCGTAGCATTGTCGGTGTGGTTTAGCAGTGAAGTTTTATTGAATTGTTATTTTTCCGTTTGTTGAGTGTCCGTCAAGGGTTTGAATGCTGTAAAAGTAAAGCCCTTTTGTTTGTTCGTTTAAGTCAACGAAGATTTCAGATTGTTGGGTGGTGTTCAGATAAATCGTTTGTCCCGAAAGATTGTAAATCTTAATCGTTTTAAATGCTGTGGAGTTTGTACTTGAAAAAACAAACTGTCCAGTTGAAGGATTTGGGAATACGTTAAATGAATTGTCGTTTTGTGTGCTTGGTTGGATGTCTGTCGGTGTGGAGGATAGTTTTGCGATAAATGTGGCTGAAATACCACTTGCTGTAATGAAGTCTCCACCCGCATAAAGCTCCGAATTATAAACAGCAAGTGAATAAACTGTATTGTTCATTCCTGTACTAACAGCCGACCAAGAGGAACCGTTCCACTTGGCAACTTTGTTTGCCGTTGTCCCGCCTGCGGTTGTAAATGTTCCACCTGCATAAAGTTCGTTGTTGAATGTAGTCAGTGAATATACGGTATTACCTACCCCTGTGCCAAATCCTGTCCAAGAAGTGCCGTTCCAGTTAGAAACGTTGTCAGAACTGTAAAATGAGCCTCCAACGCTTAGAGTAGAGTTGTAATTAGCGAACGCATATACAAGTGGTGCACCTGTCCAAGTAACTGAACCAACGGACGACCAAGTCGTCCCGTCATATTGTGCAATATTGAATGCGGTTGCTCCGCCAACATTACTGAAATTGCCACCAACAAATAGTTTGTTGTTGTAAACGCCCAGGGCGGTAACATAGTCGTTGGGCATTCCTGATACAGATAGTGCTGAACCGTTCCATTTTGCTAAGTTGGAAACATTGATTCCGTTTGCAAAGACAAAATTTCCTCCAATATAAAGTTCGTTGTTATAAACGGCCAAAGCATTAACAACACCACTTGTCCCACCACCAAAGGCTGCCCAAGAAGAACCGTTCCATTTTGCAAGGTAGAAAGCAGGGTTGCCTATACTTATAGTTGTGAACTCTCCACCAGCATATAGCTCTCCATTGTAAACTGCTAAAGCATTAACATAACCACCAAGTCCAGAACTGACAGATGTCCAAACTGAACCGTTCCACTTGGCAATGTAGTTTGAAGAAGAGCCACCTGCGGTGGTTAGCCAACCAGCGGCATAAAGTTCTCCGTTGTAAACGGCCATTGCACTAACTCTATTGTTTGTGCCTGTGCCAACAGGCACCCAACTTTGTGAGAATAGTTTGCCGGCTGTCCAAATTGTTAGCCCGATAATGATTAAAAGTAGTTTTGTTTTCATTCTTTTTTGTTTTCGTTTATGTTATAATCGTTTGTCAAATGTTCTCTTAAGCACTACCGGTCAAATTTTGCACTGCCGCCATAGCCTGACACCTAACTTACTTATACCCCTGATATCATCAGGCTTATCCGCTATAAGTATGTTAGATATGCCTGACAAAGTAAGGGTTTATTTCCTCCCCAAAACTACAAAAATTCTAATTCCAATCCCATAAAAATAAAAAGGGCGGCCACAAGGGCCGCCAACAATTAACAATTAAAAATCTTTAATTACCCCCACTTATATAACACCTTGGCAGCCGCTAGGCCAATGCCACCAAAGAGGCTACCAATAAACAGCGAAGCCGGGTCGGTATCGGGTAGTCCACCATTGATTGTTTTCACTTTTGAAAAACCACCCAGCACCCCACTAGCCGAGGCCGATACCCATTTAGAGATATTGGCAATGTTTACGGCGGGGTTGGGGTCGAAGTATCCATAGCTATACCAAGAGGAAGAGTTGTTGTTTATTTCGGTTTTCCAATAGTCAACCGATGCATAGGCGGCAGCAATGGCCATGAGCAGGGGCATTTGCAAGCCCGAATTAAGCCCCGATTTTGCCACTGCGGTTTCTGCATTCAGCAAGCAAAGCTTCACCGAATCGGGGTCGGCACCGGCCTGATTAAGGGTTGCAAACAGGTTGGCAATTAAGCCTTGCTGAGCCTCGTCGAAATTAAGAGGAGTGTTGTAGGAATATGCATTTGCCACATCAGGAATGATTGATTTCAGCAGCATTTCCTGCACCCCACCCGGCGTGCCTCCCATGTAATTGGTGGCCACAAAGACATAAACCGTGTTGTTAAGCACATCCACCGGAAAGGGATTGTTTAGCACAGCGGCAATATCGCTCAAGCCTTGAACCTGTGCAATACCCAATTGGGTGTAGGGGTTTATGGTTTTGAAGAGTTCCATGGGATAGTAATGGGTAAAGAGTAGTGAGTAATGAGTAATGGGTAAAGAGTGGTGAGTAGCAACCGCCGGATGGCTTCTTACTACTCTTTACTCATTACTTACAGCTATTTAAAGCACCGGCAATTCCAAAATTTGGCTAAACGTTGTAGTTCCGTCTACAAAGAAATGCTCCACCTGAAATTGATAGGTAGCCACACTTTGCAAATTTTCAAACGTGAATTTGGCAGCAGTGCCACACCAAGCCATGTTCCAGTTCACCTCACCTTTTTTGCGAAACCGCCACACATACACCGTGTTTGAAGCATACCTTTTATCGCGAGCCAATACCGAGCCTGGATCCGAAGCATGATTTTTCACCATTAAAGCCTCTGCCTTAAAGCCATTGCTTTTTTTTGCAACCTCCATACCTGCACTAGCAATAACTGCATCACCAAAGGCAACATTATCTGGGAGGTTTGCCACATTTTCCACATAGTTTCCTAATAATGTCCACTTAAGTTCTAAGGGAATTTGGGCATTTCTAATGGCAATAGTTCGCTGACTCCCTTTTGGCAATTTATACGCAGTATCTAAGGCAACGACCAAAACCCCAAATTCTGCCAATGTAGGGTTTGAAGGCAAAGGGTTAGGTGCTAAAAAATTAGCATTACCGGTCATGGCAGTTACGGTGGAACCACTATCTGTAATCAGTTGCGATAATGTTTTTGATTTTATTTTAAGGGCTACTTTCCAAATGTTATTTGCACTCATGGTAAATTAGGTTAAATGTATTTTAAATTGTTTAAAGGTTGTGGAATATTCCCGATAATAAATTATGAAGTAAAAGTATTATGGTTTTTTAAACAGCATAAACAGCGTTTTAAAATAATTGGCACAATTTATTAACAACACCATAACACAATCGAAAACTGCATCAGTATTGAAGTTTCCAAGTATTTAATTTAAAAACTAAATAGGTTATCAACAATGCTAACATGGTGTTTAATAGCTGCCCATGTATTTTATTATGCTTAAATTTGATTTTTTGTGACATCATTCATTCAATTCTGATGCATGATTGGGTAATTAAATATCGCCATGCTGCCTACTTAAATAGGCTGTACTTTCTTTGTTATAACAAAAATAGGCATTACAGTAAATTACTATTTGAATACTTTAACCATCATATTTATGCCAATAGGTATCGATTTAAAAGGTTGAGGTTTCTTTTTGATTACTATGGTTTTCTTTTTGATTACTATGGTAATTGTTTTGATTACTATGGAATTCATTTTGATTGCCATGGTTTTCTTTTCGATTACCATGGTTTTCCTTTCGATTACTATGGTTTTCTTTTTGATTACCATGGTTTTCTTTTTGAATACTATAATTTTCTTTTTGAATACTATAGTTTTCTTTTTGATTACTATAGTTTTCTTTTTGATTACTATAGTTTTCTTTTCGATTACCATGGTTTTCTTTTTGATTACCATAGTTTTCTTTTTGATAATTAAATGATTTAAACAGCAGACTATTTATTACTTTTAATATTGATTGTTAATAAATTGTGTATTTCTTTGATTAAATGTTTATTGGGTGCTTTAGTGCCTTTATATTTTTGTATGGTGAAAGAAAACCCAAATGGTAATTTAATATTTCTAGGTGTGATTTGCCTATTACTTATGGTATGTTTCGTTTATTCAATGTTACCAAACATTAAAAAAGAATCAGAGGCAGCTAAGGATAGAGAAGCTTATGAATATTATGAAAGCAGAACAGATAGTATTGCATTGGCGGCAAGTGGTTATATGTGGTATTTGGAGATGGAATAATTGTAAAAGAAAGTATAAAGGGAAACAACCAAAATCCTAATGACAATTAATACAGAAATGTTTAATCATAAAATGAACAGTTAAATATTTTAATTAAAAACAATGACAGTTGGCCAATACATAGACAACATAAACAAACGCTATAAATTGGGCAATGCCACCGAACACACATTTCGGGGCGATTTGCAGCATCTATTGGAAACTATGTTGCCTGACGTGCGTGCCACTAACGAACCAAAGCGGCAGCAGTGCGGAGCACCTGATTATATATTAACCCGAAACGAAATTCCTATTGGATTTATAGAGGCCAAAGACCTTGGCGACAAAGACCTTGAAGGGGCAAAGAAAGCTGGAAATAAAGAACAGTTTGACCGCTATAAAGCCTCTCTCAACAACCTAATCTTTACAGATTATATCCGTTTTTACTTTTACAAAGATGGCGTATTGCTCACTTCAGTGGAAATTGCACAGTTTGTAGATTCGCCCACTGCGGGCGGCACTCAATTATTTGCGACCAGTATTGTGCCTCTGACACAGAATTTTGATACGTTCAAAAACCTCATCACCAACTTTTCATTAGAGGTTACACAATCTATTAAAAGTTCGGCAAAACTTGCTCAAATGATGGCGGGCAAAGCACGCCTTTTGGCCGATGTAATAGAAAAAGCACTCACCGGCGACACAACCCGCCAAGAAGACAGCACCCTTAAAGACCAGATGACTGCCTTTAAGGAAATCCTTATTCACGACATTACACCCAAAGGTTTTGCAGATGTATATGCACAAACTATTGCGTACGGAATGTTTGCCGCTCGTTTGCACGACCCTACTTTGCCCACTTTCAGCCGACAAGAAGCCGCTGAATTAATTCCAAAATCAAACCCTTTTTTACGCAAGCTGTTTGGCTACATTGCTGGTCCTGACATTGACGACCGTATTAAATGGATTGTAGATAGTTTGGTAGAAATATTTTTAGCTTGCAACGTTGAAGAAATTTTAAAAAACTACGGAAAGTCAACAAAAATGGAAGACCCAATCATCCATTTTTATGAAACATTTTTGAGTGAGTACGACCCGAAATTGCGAAAGGCTCGTGGCGTCTGGTACACACCCGCACCGGTGGTAAATTTTATTGTTCGGGCGGTGGACGATATTTTAAAAACAGAATTTGATTTACCCAATGGACTTGCCGACAACAGCAAAACCAAAATAAAAATAAACGCACAAGGGCTAAATAAAGTAATTGAGCAAGAAGTTCACAAAGTGCAAATACTTGACCCAGCCACGGGTACAGGCACTTTTTTAGCCGAAGTAGTAAAACACGTTCACCAAAAATTTGAAGGACAACAAGGCATTTGGAGCAAATATGTAGAAACGCATTTATTGCCTCGTCTTAATGGTTTTGAATTGCTAATGGCAAGTTACGCAATGGCCCATTTGCAATTAGATTTACTACTTAGCGAAACAGGCTACAAACCAACAACAAACCAAAGGTTCAGAGTTTACCTTACCAATAGTTTAGAAGAACATCACCAAGACACAGGAACTCTCTTTGCCAATTGGTTAAGCACAGAAGCCAACGAAGCCAATCATATAAAACGTGATACTCCCGTAATGTGTATTATAGGAAATCCGCCATACAGCGGAGAAAGTGCAAACAAAGGCGAATGGATTATGAGCCTAATGGAAGATTATAAAAAAGAACCAGGTGGTAAAGAAAAACTCAAAGAACAAAACTCAAAATTCATAAATGACGATTACGTTAAGTTTTTGCGTTATGGTCAGCACTTTATAGAAAAAAACGGCAGTGGTATTTTAGCTTTTATTAATCCTCACGGATTTTTAGATAATCCTACTTTTCGTGGAATGCGTTGGCATTTACTAAAAACGTATGATAAAATTTACACCATAGATTTACACGGAAACGCCAAGAAAAAAGAAACTTCACCTGATGGAAGTATAGATGTCAATGTATTTGACATTATGCAAGGTGTTTCTATCAATTTATTTGTAAAAACAGGTAAGAAAAAGGCAAACGAATTAGGTAAAGTTTTTCATTATGATTTATTCGGAAAACGAGAAATGAAGTATGATTTTCTTTTTGACAATTCTATCAAAACTATTGAATATAGAGAACTTCCGATAGTTGCACCCGATTACTTTTTCGTTGTTAAAGATTTTGGTGTTAAAAGTATTTACGATAAAGGATTTGCAGTTACTGATTTATTTAAGATTAATTCGCTAGGCATTCAGACACATAGAGATTCTTTAAGCATTGATTCATCAAAAAATAATTTATCAAATAGAATTTCTGATTTTTATAATTTAACAATTGAAAACACAGATATTTTAAAGAAATATGATATAAATGAAAATTCTGAATGGCAATTAAAAGATAAAAGAATTGGAGTTTTTAGTGCTGCCAAAATAGTCCCGATTGGTTATCGACCATTTGATAATCAATTTATTTACAATGATAAAAATATAGTTGATAGATTAAGAGATGCCGTTTCAAAACATATAATTGGTAAGGCTAATATTTGTTTAGTTGTATCTAGGCAATGTGTTTCTGATTGGAGGTATATTTTTCTTTCAAAATCAATTATAGAATCAAACTTAACAGGGACAGCAGGTCGTTTTGGTTCAGGTAATTTTTTCCCCCTTTACCTCTACCCAGAAACCAACGGACAACAAACCATTGGTCAATCAACAGAAAGAACACCAAATCTAAACTCAGAAATTGTAAAGCAAATATCGGAGAAATTAGGTTTAACTTTCACTAACGAAAAAGAAACAACAAAAAACACCTTTGCACCCATTGACATTTTAGATTACATCTATGCTGTTTTACACAGCCCAACATACCGAGAGAAATACAAAGAGTTTTTAAAAATTGATTTCCCAAGAGTGCCTTATCCAAAAGACAAAGAAACGTTTTGGCAATTGGTAAAATTAGGCGGAGAAATTCGGCAAATACATTTATTGGAAAGCCCAACAGTTGAGAAATACATAACTCAATATCCCGAAGACGGGAACAATGTAGTTGTAAAACCAAAATACGAAAACGGTAAAGTGTACATCAACGACACTCAGTACTTTGACAACGTTCCGCAAGTTGCTTGGGAGTTTTACATTGGTGGTTATCAACCAGCACAAAAATGGCTCAAAGACAGAAAGGAAAGAACTCTTGAATTTGATGATATATTACACTATCAAAAAATCATCGTTGCATTGACAGAAACGGACAGCCTAATGAACGAAATAAACAAAATCGTAATCGAATGAGAATAAGCATTGGGCATAACACGGGTTTGGCAAAAGTGGCGGTTCAGTTCTCCACTGTCTCAAGTGTGGTAAATCAAAGTATGGTTCTCAGCATCAACATTTGTGGTGAAAATCGCCACCTTCGCCAAGCCCGAACTTGGACCTTCAAGAAAAAGAGAATTGTACTTAAAAGCGATACGGCCACCCTCTTAGAATTGGTAGATGACAAGAAATCGCGATCGTCTTTTGTATGGGATTGAAAAGATTACCTCATCCGCTCCGAAGGTTTTTGGAACGCTAAAATAGTTATTGAAAAGGAGGGTAAAGCGATACTTAAATTGAAAAGACAATTTTTGGGTACAAGCGGTAGTATTAAATTTAAGAAAGGCAGTAAATACTCATTCAAAATCCAAAACACTCCCGCAATAAAACTCTCTTTCATTGATAAGGATGGAACTGAAATGCTGAATTACGAAGTGGAAGGTGCAGAAAAGCCTAAAGCCATTGTAACACTTCTTGACCATTCGGCAGACGAAACCGAACTGCTTATGCTATTGGTTTTAGGATGCCATTGCTTTAAAGAAATTGTTTAGTTTCAAGTTCAATGTTTAAACTTTAATTTGGCTGCCGCCTGATGGAACTTTAAACTTTAAACTTTATACAGCCCCTTCCGCCCATTCTTCTGCCAATCCAAACGAAAGGGTCATTCCGGCACCGCTTAATCCGTTAAGGATATGCACACCCTTTTCGGGTTCGGCTATGAATTCTGTTTTGCCGGGCAGTTTGGCATAGATACCGTTCCACGATTGCGAAATAGGTATAGCCTTTAAATTGGTGAAGGTTTTTAGATAATCAATCACCAATTGATTTATGGCTGCCTTATCAAAGGGGTCGAACACCTGACCGTATTCGTGGCTGTCGCCCAGCGTGAGTTCCATATTGGGTGATTGCGAAACCAGTACATGTATACCCCATTTCACTTGTTCGGTCCATTGTTTATCGTAGCGTTTCTTCAAAGCCGGAAGTGATTTCAAATCGGCAAAAGCACCGTAGTGGGTTAGCGTTAATCCTCCACAAAGCGATGGACCCACATTTCCTTTTGGCATCGCCTCGGTTCGCATCATTTGAAGTTTACATTTCGTGATTCCACTTTTGGCAAAGGTTTCGGGATACAGGGTTTCAAAATCTGCACCGCTACACACCACAATTAAATCGGCCTCGTATTTCTTTTCATCCACAAACACTTTTCCTGTTTTTACCCGTGTTACCGCTTTTCCAAACTTAAACGAAATGTCATATTTTTCTTCCAAATAGGCGGGCAACTGGCCTATAATTTCTCGGCTTTCAACAATTAATTCCGTGTTACTCCACAAAGCCCCTTTCAACTCATCGGCTCGTGCAATTGTGCTTTTTTGCAAAGCTTGTTTGGCCGTAATTATATCGCAGCCCCGCTCTTCGTGGTTTGCCATCATGAACTCTTCGGCCACAGCCATTTCGTCGTTGTGATACAGCAAATGAAGCGAACCGTTTGGGTGATGCCAAAATTTTCCTTTTGCACATATATCTAACCAAATTTTTCTGCTTCGCATAGCTCGATCAAACAACTTACCCTTGGGTTGACCAATTGGCCACACCATTCCGAAATTGCGGACTGAAGCCCCAACGGCTTGCTCGTTGCGTTCAAATACTTTTACCTTAAACCCTTTTTCGGCTAAGGCACGGGCGGCGGCTAAACCCACTATTCCGGCTCCTATTACGATTGCTTTGTTTTTGCTCATTGGGATTGGATTTTAGATATTAGACTTGAGATGTTAGACTTTGAATATGAGATTTGAAAGGGCTTTTATTCAGACACTATTATTACCACATTGCCTGTCTTTTGTCCGGTTTCAACATATTTATAGGCTTCTACTATTTGATCCAATTTATAGTGCCGGTCAATTATGGGCTTAAATTCTCCACGCTCAACAAGTTCCTTCAGGAAAATTACGTCCTGTTTATTGATACTGGGAATTGGAAATAGCACTTTCTTCCCGCCAAAAATTGGAGTAGTAAGTGCATAAAATATATTCTCGGCATTCTTTCCTAATTCTGTGGAAATGTAAATTCCTTTCTCTGTTAGCAATGGCTTGCACTGATTGAATGAACTTTTGCCCACAGCATCGAAAATAAACTGAAACTTTTTGTCTGTTTTGGTAAAATCCTGAGTTTGATAATCAATTACACTATCAGCACCCAATGATTTAACTAAGGCTACATTTTTGGTATTTGAAACAGCCACAACATTTACCCCAAAATGTTTGAGGAGTTGCACAGCAGCCGAACCAATTGCTCCGGTAGCACCATAAACTAAGGCATTTTGTCCGCGTTCTATTTTCGAGGCTCTTATATTGCCTAATGCATAGTGAGCCCCCTCCGCAATTGGAGCCGATTCAATAAAGTTGAGGCCAATCGGCATAGTGGTAATGGCATCTGTTTCGGCAATGGTTAAGAATTCTCCATGGCCACCGCAGGTAATATCGTTGAAGCCAAAAACGTCATCCCCCTTTTTGAAGGAGGTTACATTTTCCCCAATCTCAACAACCTTTCCTGCAAATTCACACCCCAATACAGGATGCTTGGGCTTCAATAACCCTGTCCAGAAACGGGATATGAAATATTCAGCACTGCGAAATCCTGCATCGGTGCGGTTTACAGTAGATGCATACACCTTAACGAGAACTTCATCGGCAGCGGGTATTGGTTTAGGAATTTCCTTTAATTGGGCAACTTCCGGAGGGCCATAATTAGTGTAAACTGCTGCTTTCATTGCATAAATGTGAGTTAAATTGGGTAACTACTGCGTTGTTTCCTTTCAAAATACAATGCTGCCAAACGTATGCACACTATTCCTGGAATAGACATCCACAAACCTAAATTGGTGAGAAATCCTGTCCAATAGGTAGAGAATCCGCCCGTTTCTTTCACCACCAAAATGCCCATGCTTCCCAAATAACCAAAAGAGTCGGCAATATAAATAGCAAAACCACTATTGCCTTTACTTCGGAAAGTAGCCATCAGTCGCTCGAACAAAATACAGTTGAATGGCACATAACTCATATACAGCCCTACACCAAGAAGTATCATCCAAGTTTGAACGGGAATAGTTCCTGTTTTAAATAATAACGATGAAACTAAGGAAATACTCATCCCCAAAATAATCAAGCCGAGGTTTAGGCGAAAAGCGAGGAGATTGTTTTTTATCAAAATCAAAGCCCCCATTATGCTCAACACAATAAAGGTAGCGGGTAATTCGGCTTGAGTAAAAATGACAGCACTATTGCCCAACCCGTTTTCTTTCCACACTTCGGCAGCAAAATTGTCGCGGAGGTCGCGGAGAATGGTAAGGATACAGTAGGCAATTACGAGCAGCACCAAACCGGGCAGAAACTGACGCAGAAAATTCTTTCTATCCACAGCATTCATTGGGCTGCGTTGCGAACGCAATTGCACATCAAGTGCAGAAGGAGGTGGAATTTGTTCAATCAGTATTAAAGAGAGAATTAGCGGAATTAAGAAAACCAAGCCCACCGCAAAGGGCATTGCAAATTCGCCTATCCCAAAGCTATTCATTAGTCCCTTGCCAACCGATTTCACCATTCCCGACGAAAATATAAAGCTGGAACATAGCAAGGCTCCAGCCAATTCTGTTGTGCGACGGCCTTCGAGGTAGCTAAACACCAAGCCCCAAATCATCCCAAGTGGCACACCATTTAAAAATAAACATAGAATTCCCAAAGAGGGAGGCACTAAGGCAAAAAGCCCCAAGCAAAGCCAGGAAGAAAGAATAAGCATAAGAATGGTAAGCCATCGCCGCCCGGTATCAAGTCCCGAAATAAACTTAATGCCGTAAAACTTACTGAATGTATAGCCTATGAGCTGGGAAATAATTAACCAGGATTTATAGCCCAAGCCAAAATAAACTATCCCCTCAAATGATGCCGCTGTGAAAGGTTTGCGAAAAGCATACATACAGGAATATAAGCAGAATGCCACCAGCCCGGAATACAGTGCCGACAAAGCGATGGGCGACTTGGCGAGAATGGCTTTCATTCTACTTAGTATTGAGTAGTGGGTATTGAGATAAATTGGTGAAGCGTGGCATTCTCAATACCCGCTACTTATTACTTACTACTAACAATCTCCACCACCTCAAGCAAATTACCAATGATTTGTGTATGTGGGCTAACCTCCAATTCAGCACGGGTATATGCTCCCGATGCGATACCGATAACGAATTTTGTTTTAGCATTCGTGCCTTCCTGCAAATCGGCCACTGTGTCGCCCACCTTAGCCACTTGGTCAGAGCTTTCTACTCCGGCTTTTCGCATCAATTCCTGAATCATATAAGGATGAGGCCGTCCGGCTTTTACCTCATCGCTAGCTACCACAAAATCTATTTTTCCCTCCTTTAGCCAGCCCAGTCTTTCTACTATTACGTCGGTAATATCTTTAGAAAAGCCTGTATCTAAACCAATCATAATGCCCTTTTCTTTAAGTTTTGAAAACGTTTCCTCCGCATTGGGTGTACCGCCAAATTCAGGACTGGTTTTGTAGAAGTGTATCATTTCTTCCACAAAAACCTTATGAATTTTGTTGATATACCCCGTGCTGATTATGTCGTGGTCGGGTTCAACATTTTCCAGCAATGATCTTATAGCATCGGGTTTCGGATAACCCATTACATCGTTTGCCTCGCCTCTGCTAACAGGGTAGCCAAACTGTTTCATGGCCGAAATAAGAGCGTTGTGAACATCGTCGTTGTCCTTCACCGTAGTTCCGGCCATATCAAATACTACTAATTTTATTTTGCTCATTTGTTAAGATTGTTTGGGGCTATAATTCTATTTGGGTTGGTTTTGTTCGGCTTTTGGTTCAATCACTATTTGCTTAGCCAAATCTTCCATAAAGTTGTGGTTAAGGGCTTTTGAAAGTTTCAATAGCAAGTCGGCTTGTTTTTGCGAATTAGCTATAAATCGCCTCAATACAGCCTGATTCATATTCAACTGCCGGCTAAGTTTCGGAATGGAAGTGCCTTGCCTTACTATTTCATTTGTAATTGCTTTGTTTATTGACACCGATTTTTACTCCTTTGAATTTGCAAAGGACGGCGTGAACCCAAAACTGTAGGTTAAGAAAGGGTTATGAAATTGTGAGGAATTGTGTAGGCTAATTCTACTATTTGTCAAATTTAACCCGCATCCGAAAAATACTTTTCTTCGGCCAACTCAAAAAACATATTTCAGGTGTTTATCCCAATAGTATAATTACTTTTGAGGAGTGTTTAGTGCATTACGTTTAACCTACCTAAGTAAGCTCTTGGTAACAAAAAATTAGAAAACTATATATCCCAAAACAAGGAGCCACTTCTTTAGTTGCAAAGAAAAACCATGAAAAAAAACATTGGGGTAGTGATAGTCATTTCTTTTTTAATGATTTTAGTCATTGAAATATGCTTGAAGCTATCTGGTCGACAACCAGCCTATTATGGAAACGAGAAATATTTGCCTGTAATTAAGCCTGCTTCTTTTTTCATTAAAGACAGTATATTTGGTTGGAAATTGGGTACAGGGAAATTTGATTTTTATTCTGGTGATAGCTTGTTTTTCAGTTGCAACGTTGATGCTAATGGTAATAGAGTTATAAATAGAAACGAAGACCTCCATAAACCTACGGAAGGAAATAATCAGCAAAATAAAATTTTTATTTATGGGTGTTCTAATACATTCGGGCAGTCTGTTTCCGATACCTCTAATTACCCGTTTTTGTTACAAAAGATGCTTCCCAGTTATCAAATTTGTAACCGTGGTGTTCCGGGATATAGTCTTGTGCAAATGTATTTATCACTCAAACAAGATGTTGAGAGAGGAAATAAGCCATCAATAGCCATAATGAATTATTCAACATTTTTAGATGTGAGAACAGTTTTAGATAGAGGTTGGTTAAACAGCTTCAAATGGGGGCTGAAGAAGAGTCTGAAAAATAGAGTATTTACGTTGAACTATCCTTATGCTAAACTTGCAAGTAATGATAGCTTAATTATTGATTATCTAAAATGGGAAGATTGGGTTGAAGACTGGCCATTTCGTGATAAGTCTGCAATAGTAAATTTAGCAAACACTGCTTATGATAATTTTGATTTACAAATTCATAAAAGTCAATATAACAAAACAGTTATGCAATGCTTATATGCTGTTATAGAATATTGTAGAAAAAACAGAATACAAATAATTTTTTATGGCTTAGATAAACAATGCGACTCAGTCTTTCAATTATTAAAGCCTAGGGGTGCATTAACTCAATTATCCTCTGTTGATATTGATGCCCCGGGGTATAACTGCGAACCATTTGACCCAAAACATCCCAATGCAAAAGCACATAAAATTTATGCAAATGAAGTGCTTGATTTACTGGTTTCAAATAACTTAGTTAGTTGTGAGGAGAAGTAGGGAGCAATTTTCTTTGACTAACTCAAAAATCATATCTAAATATTTCGTCCACTGGGTCGTCGTGTTTCATCTGGCACAATTCATTCAAAATGCCGTCTTTCATATCATACACCCAGCCGTGTAAGGTTGGGCGTTGGTGGTGTTTCCATGCATTTTGAACAATATAGGTTTTAGCTAGATTAAACACCTGCTCCCTGATACTCAGTTCAACAAGGCGGTCGAAGCGTTCTTCAAATACCGATAAACCATCGAGTTCGGTTTTATGAATTCGATATATATCCTTAATATTATGCAACCATTTATTGAGCATCCCGAAACTTTTTTTGGTCATGGCAGCTTTTACGCCACCGCAGCCGTAATGACCGCAAACAATAATGTGCTTTACTTTTAATTCCTCTACGGCGTATTGCAACACGCTTAGTAGGTTTAAATCGGTATTCACTACCAAGTTGGCAATGTTTCGCTGCACAAATATTTCGCCGGGGTCGGTATTGGTTATCTCATTGGCCGGCACACGTGAATCGGAGCAACCAATCCAAAGAAATTCCGGGGTTTGGTCTTTCGACATCCGGCGGAAAAAATCCTTGTCGATGAATAGTTTTTCTTGTGCCCAGGCTTTGTTTTCGAGCAATAAACGGTCTGATGATTTCATAATGAGTGTGATTTAAAAGTTAAAATCCTCTTTCTTTTTCTTAAATTCGAGATTGATTTCCTTGTTGCGGGCCGTAATGGTAAACTCTTCCACCAAATCTTCAATATCGTGATCTACAAAAACGGGGCGGCTTGTGTCAATAATCACATTAGCACCATTCGGAAGTTTGTTTAGTTCGGTGCGGAGGTATGATTTATTAAGGAATGTAACATCTTTCACAAACTTAATGAGGAAGTTGTTGCCGTCCTGCGTTACTAAAATCGCTCGCCGGAAGTTTGATTTCAGAATAAAAAACACAGAAACCAGCATTCCAACAGCAATTCCCCGAAGCATATCGGTAAAAACTATGGCCAAAATAGTAACGATAAAGGGAACAAACTGAGCCCATCCCAACTTATACATATCCTTGAAAATAGTAGGTTTAGTAAGTTTATACCCCACCATTATCAAAATAACGGCTAAGGAAGAAAGCGGAATGAGATTCAATACACTGGGAATGAAAACCACACTCAGCAAAATAATAAATCCGTGAAAGATAGCGGAGAGTTTAGTTATTCCTCCCGCAGCCACATTGGCTGATGTACGCACAATAACTGCCGTAACGGGTAGTCCACCTACTAAACCTGAAACCATATTGCCAACACCCTGTGCAAGCAACTCCCTGTTTTGGGGCGAAGAACGGCGAAAAGGGTCTAATTTGTCTGCTGCTTCAATGCTGAGAAGGGTTTCGAGGGATGCCACAATAGCTAACGTAAAAGCTGTAACCCAAACTGCTTTGTTTTGTATTTGAGAAAAATCAGGAAAGGAAAGATGGTTGAAAAAATCCAAAGGGTTTGACGATTTAGGCAAACTCACCAAGTGTTCGGGCTGTAATGACCATTGTGGAACGCAGGTTTCAAAAAAGAACGACAAACCCATTCCTGCAAGCACAACTACTAATGAAGCAGGAATATTTGCTAAGACGCTTTCTTTGATTTTCTTGGTATCGAAAAGCAAGAGAATAGCCAATGATATCAAACTAATCACGATTATTTCTACAGAGAAATTATCCAAACTGTAAAGCATTTCGCTTAGGGTGTTATGTCCATCGGGTTGCTCAAAATTCTCATCACCCTCCACATCGGCATCGTAACCCACAGCGTGAGGAATTTGCTTCATTATCAGAATTACGCCAATTGCAGCCAACATTCCTTTAATAACTGTGGTTGGAAAGAAGTTACCTATTGCTCCTGCTTTTATCAATCCTAAAATTATTTGAATTGCTCCTGCCAACACAACTGCCAAAAGAAAAGCCGGAAATGAACCTAAAGTAGTAATGGCGGTAAGCACTATCACGGTTAAACCTGCCGCTGGGCCTGATACACTTATGTGCGAACCGCTTATGGCCCCAACTATAACCCCACCGATTATGCCCGAAAGTAGCCCTGAAAAAAGGCTTGCTCCCGAGGCTAAGGCAATTCCTAAACAAAGCGGTAAAGCCACCAAAGCCACTACGAGCGAGGCCGGCAAATCGTATTTGAGAGTTCGAAATGGATTTTTTGAATTCATTACAGCAAAGAAAAGGCAGCAAGTCGAAAATTGGGTGTTAAAAAACGCAAACCGCCACACCTGGAGGGTAAACGATTGGAAATTAACCTGAATAGGTTATTAGTATAGCTTATTTCTCCATCGGGTAAACCACTAAAGTTTGATATTCGGCGGGGTTTTTAACCGTTTCTGGGTCGTTTACATAAAACTCCCATGCCGAATTCGACACTTTTTTATTGTGTTGAAGAAGCCATTTCTTGATAGCCGTGTGAGCAATGCCCGTGCTATCATAAGAGCCATGATATAAGGTTTGAACAACTGGTTGAATGCGAAATTCTCTGTATTGCACCCCGGTTTTACAAATTCCTTTTTTATTCACGGCCAGCCCTGCTTCAAATTCATATAAATCATTTTCATATTGATAATAAATTGCAAATGGCCAACCCACTATAGTTAATTCCTGAACCCGCATTTCAGCCAAAATCTTGTTGTAAGATTCTGCTAACTTTTTGCCGATTTCTTTCTTATTGCACCTTACCTTTATTAATAGAGCTTGCTTCACCGTGCTTTGAGAGGTTTCAATTTTCATTTCAGTGCTAACTTCCTTCGACTTATGGCTTTCTACATAGCTTTTAATATTCACTAAGCCTGTTTCATAATCCCTAGCCGTAATTTTTTCCATCAATGGCTGCATCCATCGTAGAAAAAACGACAGGTTTCCACTATTTATCCATTCCAGCTTTGTTCCCTCTTCGTTTTCCGTAAGAATAAATACAGCTTTAGAGTAACTATCAAAATCCGTAAAATGCAAAGTGTAGGCTATGCTATCGGTATTACTATGTGTAATTGCTATTTCACCTTTCCCCATTTGCTTGCCTGTCCATTGCATTGTTGCCCCTTTTCCGCATTCCGGCTTCGAATAGCTAATTTTCAATGTTGAATCGGCTTTCACCCAAGGACTCCAGTTATTGTTCCAATTATGAAGATTGTTTAACTGGGGCAAAATGTCTGAAACTTTGGCTTTAATCACTATGCTTCGCTTCATCGAATAGTTTTGGGGGAGATAAACAAGCACTATGACGAACAAAAACACTATTGTTAGGGTAGTGATTCCTGCAATTTGAAATGGTTTTTTCATAAATTTTTGCTGAGCGAAAGTATTGATTTTATTGACATCCTTGCAGCCAAATGGTCAATTTTGGCCTCGGATGAACTGTGGATTTAGGAAAATTTTAGTAAAAAGTTTTTGGACATTATATTAATTAGCTGTAATATATTTGCCCTCTTTAAAAAAAACAGAAATGAAGAAAGTTTTACTTCCCGCTTTCATTGCCTTAGCTCCTCTTTTCGGCTTTGGTCAAGAAACTGCAAAACCCTGCATAAGTTCAGAAATGGATAATGCCGCAAAGTTATTAAACCCAAACGCTGAGGCTAGCCGATTGGAGTTGGAACAGTTTACAAAGGACTTTATTAAGAATGGCAAAGCCAAGGCCGACCCTGCACCTTATATAATTCCGATGGTGTTTCATATAATCCACGATAATGGTTCAGAAAATATTGATGACTCTCAAATTCATGATGTAATGCGAATAATCAATGAAGATTTTATGGCTGCTAATGCCGATTTAGTAGATGTAGTTCCAGAATTTCAAAACCTTATCGGTAAAGCAAACATACAATTTCGCTTAGCTACCAAAGACCCACAAGGTAATTGCACCAACGGTATTGAGCATATTTATTCTTACAAAACTAACATTGCCGGGGATGACACTAAACTTAATCCTTGGGAGCGTAGCCGTTATCTTAACATTTGGGTGGCAAATAATATGATTGCCGGGGCTTCTGCTTATGCATACAAACCAGCATCGGTTAATACTTCAGGGGTATTCTCAACTAAAGATGGAATTATTGCTTTGCACACTTATGTTGGAAGCATTGGAACAAGTAGCCCTTACACTTCAAGAACTATTACTCACGAAATTGGCCACTATTTAAACCTTTCGCACGTTTGGGGTGATGGAGACTTTAATTTGCATATTTGCGGTGATGATGGAGTTTCAGATACGCCACTTAGCCCAGGTTGGACTACTTGCGATTTGGCACATCCTACTTTTTGTGATACCGCGGGTATAATTGTAGAAAATATTCAAAACTTTATGGAGTATTCGTTTTGTAACAAAAACTTTACAATCGGTCAGTGCGAGTTAATGACAGCAGCCATAAATTCGTCTGTTTCGGGTAGAAACAATCTTTGGCAACCTGCAAACTTGGAACTAACCGGAACAGCTCATCCAGAAGTTGAGGTTGTATGTGCTCCCCTTTCAGATTTTTTTGCTGAACGTACTGTTGCTTGTGCCGGAGACCAGATTAAGTTTCATGATCAATCAAATCGTGCAGCCGTTACAAGTTGGCTTTGGGAAGTTCCGGGTGCTACTCCTTCAACATCTATCCTCGAAAATCCAACATTTACCTTTCCTAACTATGGTTCACACACAGTTTCATTAACCACCACCAACAGTGCTGGTTCAAATACTAAAACGTGGGCAAATTATATTGAAGTGAAACCAGCTTGGACCGACCACGGCGTGCCATTCAATCATGATTTTGCAGATGTAGCACAATTTGACCAATGGACAGCCAAAGATAAATATGGCGATAATCACTATTGGAAACTTAATTCTGCCGGTGGATATGGTGGAGGAAATGCTGTTTACTTTAACAATTGGCAAGGCGATGAAGGGGTCTACGATGAGTTAATCTCTCCTTCTTTCGATTTTACCTATTGCACAAATATTAAATTAAACTTCAAGTATTCAGTAGCTACAAATAATTCAGACCTTAAGGAATCCCTTGTAATTACTGCAACAAACGATTGCGGGAAATCTTGGAAACCAGTAAAAACTATTCAAGGGCCGGCCTTATTTAATGCCGGACAATTTGGTACGCAATATGTTCCCACCGATGATTTATTATGGACAGATACAACTATTGCAGTTCCAGCGACTTTTAAAAAGCCCAATGTTCGTTTTAAATTCGTATTTAATGGAACTGGGAAAGGTAATAATGTGTGGTTAGATAACTTTAACGTTGATGCTACGGTTGGCATTGACGATAAGACCACAGCAATTGCTTACCTTTCAGTTTACCCAAACCCCACAGCGGGCGAAGTTGGTATTCGATTTGAGAAATTAGAAAATAATACCGCTCGTGTAAAGGTGCTTAATATGCTTGGTCAAGTATTGCACACACAGGACTTAGGTTATTTAGCCGCCGGAGAACATGATGTAAAAATCAATGCAAACCTAAGCAATGGTTTATATGTGTTGGTTCTCGAATCGGGTTTGAGCAGAACACAAAGTCGATTTGTAGTTAATAAATAGTAAATTTGCCTTTAACTTTAAGCCCTCCGAAGATTATTCGGGGGGCTTTTTTTATTCCTTTTTTGAAATGAAATTATTCTTTTGTTTTCTGTGTTTTGCTATGAGTTTCATTACTGCTCAATCCCAAACCTGGACTGATTCAATGGATATATATGTTCGAACGAAATATATGCCTCCACTTAAAAACCAATGGAGTTGGCAGCGTGCCGCTTTGCTAAAAGCTATTACTGAGCAATACAATAACACCAATGAAAACGACAAAAAATTGTATTTGAATTATATGATAAGGGCCGTTAAAAAAGTAAAAGGTGCAGCAAACGGACGAACACCAAACGCTGTGGCATCGGGTTTAGGTGTGGCCTTTGTTGCGAGGGTAACAGGCGATGCAACCTATAAGTCCATTGCAGAGAAGGTATTTGAACAATACCAAAAAATCAACCGAACATCCAATGGTGGGGTTAGTCATTTAGCTAACTACAAAGAACTTTGGGACGATACCATTTTTATGGTTGGAATTTTTTTGCAGGAAATGTATCTTTTGACGAATGACGAAAAGTATATTGATGAATTGGTGTTTCAAATTGATGCCCATCGAGAGAAACTGCTCGACCCGAAATTTGGGCTTTGGTATCATGGTTGGGATGATGACGATAAGGGCCGCTGCAACATTTGCGGAGAAGCTGGGTGGAGTAAAGACCCAGAACACCGAAGTCAGGAATTTTGGGGACGGGGAAATGGCTGGGTAGTGGTAACGCTTTCTCAAACTATCAATGTATTGCCGAAAAGCCACCCGAAACGAGAAAAACTTGCATCGTATCTAAAAGAAATGGTTGTGAATTTGCCTCAATTACAAGATACAGCTACGGGGCATTGGTTTCAATTGCCAATTCGTACAACTGACCCCAAAAACTACATAGAAAGTTCATGTACAGCTATGTTTGCTTATGGCATTTCCTCGGCTTTGAAATTAGGGATTGTATCGAGTAATGAATATCAGAAATGTGTGGATAGGGCATACATAGGATTAAGAAAACACAGCATTCAAAAAACAAACAAGAATTTTCTAACTACCAAAAATGTATGTAAGGGGACTTGCATTGGCAGCAAAGATTATTATTTGAATCGGCGTGCAAAAAGCCAAAAACCGTTTGGGCTTGGAATGTTTATTTTGTTTGGAAGAAGTTACGAGAAGCGGTGATTTGTCTTGTGGTATTAGGGTATTCCCTCTCGCTCTAAATTTCACATTTTCAGCTGTAATTTTTCAATCGCCATTATCTTTACCCCAAAATCTAACCCCATGGAGAAAATTACATTAGAAGTAGATGGAATGAGCTGCACAAGCTGTTCGGTGGGGATAGTGAAAACTCTCGAATCAATGGGTTTGCAGGAGGTGAAAGGCAACTATGCAGCGGGCGAAATAGCATTCAAAGCAAGAAGCAAGAAAGATATTAAGAAGGCAGTGGACACCATTAATGTTATGGGCTATAAAACCCAAGCCCCAGCTGATGAGCATAAGCATTCCAAAAACGAACACAACCACGGCCACGACCATTCCAAGCACGCTTCGGCCACCGAACGCAGTTTTTGGATAACTGTACCATTCACCGGCTTATTATTATTAAGTATGGTTTTTCCGCATTCATTTCTGATGAATCCTGTTTTTCAGTTGGTGCTTTGTCTGCCTGTTTATTTCACTGGACTGAGAGTATTTGGCCGAAGTGCCATAAAATCATTAAATATAGGCGTTCCGAATATGGATGTACTTATATTTACTGGCTCATCGGCGGCGTTTTTTTACAGTTTGGGCTGTATGGTGATATTTTGGAAAAGTCCCGAAATTCATAATTATTTATTTTTTGAAACGGCTGCAAGCATTATCACGTTGGTGATGCTGGGTAATTTAATTGAACACAATAGCACACGCAAAACATCAGCAGCTTTGCAAGATTTGAAAGCCCTCGTTCCCGAAAAAGTAACTGTTTTAGAAGAAACCGATGGCATTGAAAGCTGGATAGAAATCAAAACTTCCCAACTAAAAAAGGGCCGCAAAGTGCAAATTGCCGAAGGCGGACACATTCCCTGCGATGGAATAATAACAAAGGGTGAAGGCCAGGCCAACGAAGCCAGTTTAACGGGCGAAAGTTTACCTCGCCGGTTAAAAGTTGGCGATACAGTTTATGCAGGAACTATCCTGTTTGCCGGAAACTTAGTGGTGCAAGCCGAGAAGAATTACTCCGAATCATCGCTATCTCACATAATTAATTTGGTGAAAGAAGCACAGATGAATCCTCCCACCATTCAACGCATCGGTGACAAAGTGAGTTCGTGGTTTGTGCCTACCGTAGTATTTATTTCGGTGATGACTTTTATTGCGGCGTTCTTTGTTTTTCGGGTCGATTTCCGCGATTCGGTGCTTCGTTCCATTGCTATTTTAGTAATTTCTTGCCCGTGTGCTATGGGTTTAGCCACGCCCACTGCGGTTATGGTGGGAATTGGACGGGCTGCTAAAAGTGGAATTCTGTTTCGGAGTGGTGATGTATTGGAGAAATTTGCTCAATCCAAAGTGATTATCTTCGACAAAACAGGAACGCTTACAGAAGGAAACCTTCAAATTAATGAAGTAAAAACCTTTGGTAACGTATCTAAAGACCAAGCATTGGATTTTGCGGCAGGATTAAGCACAGTGTCGAGCCATCCACTTAGCAAGGCAGTTGTGAAATCATTTAAAGGAGAAAACTATTCATTTAAAGAAGTTACTGAACACAAAGGTGAGGGCATTGGTGGAACAGATAAGGAAGGGAATATTTTTCGATTAGGTTCTGCAGGGTTTGTAGGAACTAAAGTTGGGAATGAAGATGTGCCGGTGGTTTATCTTTCTAAAAATAAGGAGCTTATTGCATCCATTTTCTTTCAGGATGTGGTGCGAAAGGGGGCAAAAGAAACCATTGAGTTTTTTAAAAAGAATGGCTTCAAACCCATTTTACTCAGCGGCGACCGCGAACCCGTTTGCAGGAGGATTGCTGCTGAACTAGGCATTTCGGAAGTTCACCATAGTCAATCACCTATTTCCAAGCAACAGTTTGTAGTCAATCTTTCCCAAACCCAAAAAGTTGTGATGATTGGCGATGGAATCAACGACTCATCGGCTTTGGCTTCGGCCTTGGTAGGTATTTCGCATGCCGAAGCTTCCTCAATAGCAGTTAACAGTGCGGGAATTATCATTACTGCCAATAACTTTATGGAAAAGCTGCAAGAATCGTTTCTATTGAGCAAAGCAACCTTATTAACCATAAAGCAAAACCTATTTTGGGCATTTTGCTATAATATTATCGCTATTCCAGTTGCCGGACTGGGTTTTCTTAGCCCAATAGTGGGCACAGCTTCCATGGCCTTTTCTGATTTAATGGTGATTGGGAATTCTTTATTGCTAAAGAAGAAAACGTTGAAATAGCTTATTTTGTTTTTCATCTACTCTGCTGGTATCGTCAGCCCATCTTCCACCAAGGTAATATCTTTTTTAACTTGCGGAACATAGTCGCCTTTATCGTACACTACCATAGGCTCTACGATATTTTTGTACCCTTTGGCTTTTATGGTTAATTCATATTTTCCCGGAGGAAGTGCCAATACATAGTTTCCGTTTCGTTTGTTGGTTTTAATTTCAGCAATTACTTTCTGTTCACCGGGTTTTCTAACACAAAACTCCATATCAACTTCTGTGCGTTCTTGAATAGGATAATAATCCACCATTACTTTCGGTGGATTTTTGGGGTCTTGTTTCACCTTTGTGATTTTCGTATCCATCCATTTAAAATCCTTTAGGTCTTTGGGCAATTTCTCTACTGGATAGGTTGCCGCTGAACCTTTATTAGTCCCAACCACCTTAATATCATACTTCATTCCCGGTTCGGCAGCAGGCAATTCTTTCTCTTCTTTAAATTTCCAAGTGGGGTCTTTAGGTAAATAGTGTTCTGTAAATTGCTTTTCCGTCCCTTTACTATTACTATAAATGTAAACTTTCAAGCCCTTTGGTGGAGATTTTTCAGCAAAAGTTACACCGCCAACATAAGTAGTATATTCAGGTTCCACATCATTAAACGTAACCATATACACGTCTAAATCGCCTACGCCATCTTTACGCAAAGCTGATAAATAACCGTGGCGGCCATTTCGTGGGGCGGAAAATGTATAGTTATCATCTGTTGTATTTACTGGATATCCCAAATTTTGAGGACGATTCCAGCGTTTATTTTTTTCATCCCAAGTGGACTTAAACACATCAAACCCTCCCATCGAATTATGCCCCTTTGAAGCAAAATACAAAGTCTTTCCATCTGCAGAAAGATTGGGGTAATCTTCATCATACGGTGTATTTATTTGTGGGCCTAAATTTAGAGGCTCGCCCCAGTCACCATTGGGTAAGCGGTAAGCCATAAAAATATCAGTTCCGCCAAATCCTACTTTCTCTACTTCAGGTGTGCGGGAGAAAAACAAAATATCATCGCCATCAGTTGTTGTGGCCGATGATTCAGATTCTAAACTGTTAATTGTTGTTCCAAGCGATTTCGACTTAAGAAAGGATTTCCCTTTTTTTTCCGATGCCCAAATATCGTCATAGCCTTCCATATTATCAATCCCTACAAACAAGTAACGACCATCGGCACTCAGCCCTACAATTTCCTCAACAAACTCTGTGTTGATTGTTGCACCAAGGCTTTTTGCTTTTGCATACTCCCCTTTTTTTACATCAGAGTAAAATATATCGGCACATTTATAACCATCAAAATCTATATTAGTACCCATCACATCATTACGTTTGGTGCTAAAGGCCACATAATCTTCCTCATCGGGAGCAAAAGGATTATAGTCAGCATACGGCGAATTTACTTTTGGACCAAGGTTTGTGAATGTAACGTTTATCGGTTTTTTAATAAGTTTCTTGGCATTCTCGCACATTTCAATCATCCGAATAATTTCAATCATTTTAGCAGGTTCACTTGCCGGATTTACCTTTGATTGAACCATGGAAAACTGCTGAATGGCTTCATCAATTTGATTATTCAGCATATATGCACGGCCTAATTCATAAATTTGATCGCGGGTGGGGTTGGGCTTTTTCGCCACAAATTCCAAATAGGGTATGGCTTTAGCTTTATCAAAATTGGTGTAGAGATAGCAAACACCTAAACGAAAGTTATACTCAATATTATCAGGTTCTTTCTTAACCAAAGCCTCATATTCTTGCAGAGCTGTATAGTAATTCCCAAACGCATAATTGTTTTTCGCAGCTTTGTTGTCGGCTGCCCCAGCTTTAGGTGGCGGTTGCCCCGGGCGTGGTGCTAATTGTGCAGAAGTTATTGAAACAACAAAAATATTCAAACCCAAAACAAGTATTGATTTTTGAACTAAACTAAGTTTCGTGTTTAAAAAAAATGGCATATTTATGTGAATAGTAATACTCGAGTGGGGGAGGTTTACTGAAAAAGTGGCCGAATTTATATAAAAGGCAAACTTAAATGGGTTTTTGTAAGAAATTTATTAATTTAGATAAAAAGCCAAATTGCCCTTTCAAACTTTGTTTTACGTTTGTGGCCATAAATAAAAACCTCAAATAATGACTTTCCCCGAAAATTTAAAGTACACCAAAGACCACGAATGGATTCGCACAGAAGGCAGCAATGCGTATGTTGGAATCACCGAATTTGCTCAAAGCGAATTGGGCGATATTGTGTATGTGGATATTAATACCGTTGGTGAAACTGTTGAGGCTGGTGCAGTATTTGGTTCGGTTGAAGCCGTAAAAACGGTTTCAGATTTGTTCATGCCAGTCGATGGCGAAGTGTTGGAAGTAAATCCTTTGCTCGATGCCAAACCCGAATTGGTAAATTCTGACCCTTATGGTGATGGCTGGATGATAAAAATTGCCGTGAAAGGAAGTCTTGATAGCAGCGATATTTTGTCGGCAGCTCAATACCGCGAGTTGATTGGACACTAAGTCGATTGGCTAAGCATTCTTTTTTCTACCATAATTTCTGGGGGCTCAACTTTGCAGCCTTCGTGTTGCTCCTTCATGGAGTGCCGGGCAAGTCACTACCCAGCAGTCATTGGATGGAGTTAATCAGCTTAGATAAACTCATTCACGCCTCTTTGTTTTTCGCTCTAAATATTTTGGTGATTGAAGGTTTCCAGAAACAAAATAATTTTGAAAAGCTAAGCCGATATGCTTTTGCCTGTGCTACCATTTTCTGTGTTGCTTATGGTGGGCTTTTAGAAGTGATGCAAGGGGCAATATTTGACCATCGTTCACCCGATATTTATGACCTCATTGCCGATTCTGCCGGAAGTTTATTAGCCATTGGGCTATATGATAAAGTTATTCAAAAATTCAAAACCCTTGATAAACTGGAAATTTAATACCTTTGATGAATTAAGCGGAAAAGCCGTTTACGAAATGCTTCAATTGAGAAATGAGGTTTTTGTATTGGAACAAAATTGCCCGTATCAGGATGCCGATGGAAAAGATTTTGAAGCCGTTCATGTTTTAGGCTATGATGAAAATGGAATACTCGTGGCCTATTGCCGGATATTGAAACCCGGTTTAGCCTATGCAACGGCATCAATTGGCCGGGTGGTAAATTCGCCATCGGTGCGTGGCACAGGAACCGGACGAGAATTGATGCGGCAAGCGGTTGATTATGCAACAGTAACGCTTGGCTTACGCATTATCACTATCTCTGCACAAAGTCATTTGCAAAAGTTCTACGAAGAATTTGGCTTTAAACGAACCCCAAAACGGGAATATTTGGAAGATGATATTCCGCATCGGGAAATGGAGTTAAATGTTTTCAAAAAATATAATTTATAATTCCATAATCCAATGCCTAATTCAGAAACTCTAAACGCCTCCGTTGATTTATACCGCCAGATTTTAGAAGACTTTATTCCTTTTCATCAAATTTTGGGATTGAAATTGGTTGACGTAAAGCCCAACTTAGTTATTGTAACTATTCCTTTTAAACCTGAACTCATTGGCGACCCCATTAAACGAGCCATTCACGGAGGTGTTTTGGCTTCGGTGATGGATGCAGCAGGTGGGGCGGCTGGTTTAACCACCATGAAATCGTTCAACGATAAACTTTCCACCATCGACCTTCGCATTGATTTCCTCCAACCCGGAAAAGGAGAGGACATTATTTGTGAAGCCTCCATTGTTCGAAGCGGTTCACGCGTAATTTTCACTCGAATGATTTGCTATAACGTTAGCAAACCTACTGAAATAATAGCCGAAGGACGAGGCGTTTACAGCGTAAGAAGGCATTCGGCGGTGTGAGTTTTCCGCAATGAATTTCTAAAAGGATTTAAAACTATAGCTTTGGTTAAGTTTTATTTGGTGTATTGATAATCTTAGCTTTAATTTGCGGTCTAATAACTATTAATTCATAAAATGAAAAGAATTTACTCGTTTTTAGCCATTGGATTGGCGAGCGTAACTATAAGCCAAGCCCAAAATGCTTTAAAATACGCAATGCCAATCTCAGGAAATGTAAAAGAAGTATTTGAAAACAATAAACTTTTGACATCTAAGGCTACAGGCACACAAAATGAAGGCCATGCTAAAGCTGCTCCATTTTGGACAGATGATTTTTCTGTTCCTGCTAAGTGGGATATATCTCATGCTGCAGGCACTTCAGGTGATTGGGTAATTGGAACCGCTGTTCCTGCCGGCTCATTCCCTTTGGATCCTATCACATCTACTACAGCTTCAAATGGCTA
>CANJNG010000001.1 GCA_947475205.1 Bacteroidota bacterium | reverse complement strand
TTTTGACCGTAAAAAACAAAATATTGAAACTATATCCTGAAATCGAACCCCAATAAATCATTCTAAGAATTTGTAATTAGGTCAGTTTGAAGAATTATTATAACCGAAATATTGAAAAATGATGCCAATTGCATTTTGCAACGGTCTCCTAATATTCGGGGCGGCATAGTGGTATAAAATAACAGTAGTGGTGCTTTTGAAAGGGGTTCAAAACTAAATTCCGTTTTCAACAAAAAGGGTGAATTCCACCTGCGGTAGAATGACGAATGGGACGTACGATTTTACTCGTGCCAGCCGGCAGGCTGGGATAATCTGATTAAAAACGGTAAATACAATATTGATTAGAAGTTTCCCAAAAATACGAGGCTCAGGAAATTACCTATTCCCAACCTTAATGAAATTGGGGTATTTCTTTTTCATCTCCCTAAAAACATGACTTGCAAATAATTCGTAACCCCAAGGGTTATAATGTCCATCGTGTTTATAGCCATATTGCGTTTCGGAACTGTTACGCAGTTCCTGTTTAAGCAAAGGATATAAATCAATACTGCCTACCTTTTGGGCAATGAGCGATGCGGATAGCTTTTTAAGAATCCGATAAGCAACCGGAGAACGCCTGTATTTGGGGTCTAAACATTCATAAGGCCCCGGAAAGATTACAATGAGCAGGTTTGACGAATCGCCAAATGTCTTTTTCAACCGACTGAAGTTCTCGGTATTTTGCTTTACAAAGTCATTGCCTTTTACTTCTATTTCTTCTTCGGAAAGAAGCACTTCTTCATCTTTATCAAAAACCGTTTTGCAAATTTCCCGTGCAATAAATGAATAATGAAACAGGGGTTCAGTCCACGGAGCTGAATTATAGCTCACAGTGCTATCGGCCTTGAAACGCTCCATTCCGCCTCGGTAAATAAACTCATCAATATCGGTAGCGTTGAGAGCAAATATAACCAGATTGGGATTGGTGTGCGAAAGCTTATCGCGATAAAGCACATATTCAAAAAAAGGGTCGCTTCCCATTAGCCCCGCATTGAAAAGGCAGGTTTGAGGAATTTCTTCATTTATTTTTCGTTCCAGCAAACGTGGCCAAGCATTTTGGTAGGCCGTGCCAATGCCCTGTGTGTATGAATCGCCCAGGGTAACAATTTTAAACCCACTACAATTTGTAAAGGCCGAAAGCGGTTTTTCCACCAAGCCCATTTCGTTGGTAGTGAAAGGGAACGAAAACTCTTTGTAGCTAAACTCCCCACTGCTGTCCGGATTTAGTCCAACATGCCATTTGCTTACTTCCTGATATTTATAATTGGAAAAATACTCTTTACCCGACTGTTCTGCAAACGTTTCATTAACTCCGGCCAAACGAAGTAATACTTCGAGCAACACTAAAGTAAATGCGATGCTGAAGATCCAGCCTTTTTTATAGTTCACAGCCTTATTCATTCTTTATCGTCCTCTTTTCTATATATTGCTTCTATAACTGCCCCTGCCGAAATGTCGGCCATGAGTTTGTAGCCTATTTTTTTGAAGTGACCGTCTTTTGGCCAATAGAATGCTTCGGCGGTGGAAGCATCAATGTGCTTTGCATCAAAATAATCTTTAATGTTAATATTGGTTATGCGTTCTTCATTACAAAAATCATTAACTGTGGAGATGGCATAAGAAGAATTAGGTCTTAATTCATACCGCAATGGGTGGGTAATCAATAAAAAGGAAACACTTTTGGTATAACACAAGCTGTCCATTCTGTAAACGGTCATTTTTATTTGATCTAAACTATTTGCATTCGCATCGGCTTCCTCCGATGGCTTTAAAAACATCCAGTTATAGCGTAACACCTCGTGAACAACTGTTCGGGCTATATAGCTGTGGGCATATACGGGTTCAAAGCCGGGAGGGTCGCTGTACTTTAATGTTCCATCGGGTTTGAAGCGTTCAAAACCGCCACGAATTGTTATGTCGTTGATGTCGGTGCCGTTAATAACATCAATAACCAAGTCGGGTTTGTATTTCAACAATCTATCGAAAAGCAATTTGTATTGGAAAATAGGGTCGCTATTGCCTATTCCGCAGTTATATACTTCTATTTTGGGGCTAATGTTGAAGTATGTTTTCAGCAATATTTCCAATTGTTCAGGGAACGATTTATCCTGCCTCACCCCAATGCCCTGCACAAAACTATCGCCTAAAATTAATATTCGAAAAGTGCCACTATCTTTATGGGTGCTGAAATCGGAGTCTAAGAACCCTTCATTGTTGGCTTTAAATGAAAAGGAGAATTCATCGCCACCATCGGTTCTCACTTCGCCGGGGCGGTAGGTATGATACCAGGTTTTATCAATAGTGCCAAATAAAGAGGAATAAGGGTCACCATACTTTTCAGAAAACGTTTGGTGCCAACCCGCTATTCGAAGACCAATCTCTAAAGCAAGTATAAAAATCATCCCAGCAAAAAGCCAAGAAGCAGTTTTTGAAAAGCGGAGACTTTTTTCCATTCTTATTTCAAAAAGCTAAAATAGGGGTCAAACTTCTTTCCCAAATTGGTTTGAAAAAATTCATTTACAAGCATTGAGGCAACATACGCTAAAGCCAAAAAGACGCTAAATAGCATTAAGGGAAATGCCGAGGATATGAAACGGGTAATGTCAAAAGTGTGAGCTATGCCAATGGTGATTACATAAATAAACAGTGTAGCATGTATCCATAGCAGAAAGGGATTTCCGAAAAGTTCCCGCTTTTTCCAATAATAGAGAGCCAAAATGAAAACATATAGTAAGAACGAAAGCTGAAACCATCGCATATACTTAAACGAAGCAATTAATTTAAAAGGGAAATGCTCAAAATGCCAATTGGCTTGTGGTGGCGGATGACTGTAGAGGCTTGTGTCTGGAGTGTTTTTTTTACAGATATCATTGGTGTATTGAATAAAATACTGCATTACAGCTGCAGTGTCCTTTTTTTCAAGCAAAGAGGTTAAAACGGGGATGTTTTGAGTTAAGGCTCGCTCACACATTTTTCCCCTATTGAACATATCTACGCTGAGGAACAACTTATCTTTAAACCGCTTATAATGTTCTCCTGAAATATCAAATACTGGCATATAGTCTTGAGCAAAATAGGTTTCAATATAAAAATAACGGGTTGGAATATAAAATGCCCACAGGTGCCTCAAAACGTGATAAGTCATTTGAAAAGGATACTTAGTTACTAATTTGAGAACCAAATTTCGGTAAAATGTGTGCAAAGCCGTGTGGTCATCATTCAAATATTGCCCTATAATTTCATTTGCCTTTCCCCACATCAAATCATCGCTACTAAAACCGGTTAAAAACAGAGGAGCTGTTTTTTTAGATTCTTCAAAATAATGTACCAAGGAGTCTTGAATAGCGAGAGGCACATCGAAATTGGTTTTATCTGCTATCAAAATGTCAAAATGAGTAAAGGTTACTTGCTTGTACTCTATAAAAGTGCGATCGTCTATTGGGTTATCCACCTCATTTGTAAATTCGGGAATCCAGATAAAGACTAACCAAACAAGGTGAGGTACTGCAAGCACCAGGAGTTTAGTTCTAATGCTTCGCTTTAGCCATTTCCCAATCCAAAATAGTAACAAGACTTCACCTACAATTGTCATTAGCATAAACTTTGGCATGGGTCCGGCCATAAACAGATTAACAAAGATGCTAAGACCTAAAACCCAAGGTAAAGATGAGCTATCTGAATTTGAATAAAACAAATGAGCATAACATAATAGCAAGAGGCAAAGCACGGTCATCCCTAATAATTCGGGAGCAATGAGCTGTTCGTAATACATCTGTATTGGGAGAAGCGTATATATAGCAGTAAGTGCATAGCCGGCCAAGTGCCATATAAACAGGTTGCGATTTATACTACTCACCACTTTTATCCAGGCTAACACCAAAAACACACTTCCGGTTAAGCCTAAAATCTTTTGCCAGAAAATTGCATAATTGAGCCCGGATTCCGGAGAAATGGTGTAATACAAAAAACGTAAATAGGGCATTGGCCGCTCACCTTTATGCCATTCGTTTAATATAAGCTTAATGTATGGCGGTAATAAATAATTGCACGAATCGCCATGCAGCAAAGCCAAATTAGGAATTTGCACCCGTGCATAAACGCCCAGTAGCAGAAGCAACAAATAGGGGAGGTAATATAAATAGCTATTTGCCGTTTTGCCCGCTGTCATTCTTTGATATTAAGAATTTGATACCGCAATGATACACTATGAATACAGTCGTGTTTTTGCTGCAAAAAATTATTGTTTATTTAGTTCGCTCTTAAAATCAGGCTTAAACACTCCAAATGCGAACATTGTTAAAAGAACAAGCATTAAATATGTATCCATATAGGGCATTATAGCATACCGAATAATAAATATGGTAACTAAAGAGTTGAGCAACAATGTGATTTTCACAAAGGCTAAACCCGTGGCAAACAGCAAGCACGCCTTTCTGCCAATTTTATAAAAGAAAAGTATAAACAATAGCAAACAGCAAGCCCATAAATCTGCAATTGAATATCGGACGACAAGCCGCAAAAAGGCTGAGTTTATAAACCCCCTTACGGATTCAATATGAGCTTGAGTAATCAGCTTAGGCAAAATATTTCTCAACGAGGCGGGGAATCTTCTTGCTTCGACTTCTCTTAAATAATCAATCGTGTTGTTTGAAAGTATGGTTGGGGCGAGGTTTTCAAACCTTTCCATTTGTCTGAACCCATCGAGTGTAGCCTGCCATGCTATTTTATCAAAATTGCAGAGATAATCCATGAACGCCTTATTCAAATAGTAATCTGCATCGTGAGGGCTCCTTATCCGTTGCAAATATGCATTTAAAGAGTCGGAAGTTTCATTGTAAGGCCGAGTATTGAATATAAGCTGATAGGTTTGTTTAATAATGGTGTCCGGGTCGTTCTGGGTATAATGGTTGATAAGACTGCTTTTGGCCTGTTCGCTTAATTCCTTGAATGGCAAAGCATTTATTCTATATATACCTTGTCGTCCAATTAATGTTTTGTGTGGTGCATTTATATACCAAAGCAAAGCCGAATTGAATATCATATATATGCACAAAGTGGCTGATGTGGCAATTACAAGCTGAGTATAATTGTTTAGTTGACTCAGTTTTTTATAATACCCTTTGTAAAGGATAGCCCCCATGAAAATAACGATAGGAATTCCAAAATAAAGAATTCCCAAATGCTTGGTGGCTGGTAAACAAAAGAGGGCTATACATGCAATAAGAATGTGCCATTTTCGGTGGGGTTTATCAAACATAAAGTTAAACATTGCACCCCAAAATACTACCTGAAAAGCGGCAAACAGCCCTTCGGGGAATATCCCATTAATTAACGAAAGCACATTGATGTTAAAACACATTAATGCTAAGAAAATATTTTTGTGCGTTGAGTTTTTGAACAATCGCGACAGGTAGTAAACACCCCCGGTGTAGATTATATGCTGAATAAAAACTATACAATAAACGGCAGCTATATGCCCTTGAAATAGTTTGAGAAAACCTTGACAAAATAGTAGATACAGGGCCGGATAATGTGGCACATTATACGTTATCGGAATGTCGAAATAGGCACAGCTATCTTGAAAGTTCCAAGTGAAGGGTAAAAAGAACAGAATAAGAAGTGAGGGTAAAGTCAATAAAACAACTGTAAGCACTCCACTTTCGGCCATATTCTTCATTGCCGCAATAATTGAATTGTGTTCTTCTTGTTTCAAAACCCTAAGAAATTAACTAAAACATCTTTTTCATAAATCCTTTTCATAAATCGAGTGTAATTAATCTTGCAATGATACAGGAATAGAAAATTCAATATGGATTACTTGGAAAAAACAGAAGGAAAACAATTATCCTCCTTAATTTTGTTTTCTTTGCAAAAACCCTTTCTGCATCAAGTTCCAAATGACCAACACCACTATTTCTTTCCTCGAAAAATACTTGGGAATAGTGATGTGTGGCCTTTTAACTATATATCGGAATGTTTGGCGAAGGGTGTTTGGCGAAAGCAAAACGGTCAAGCCAACCCAAAGAATTGTTTTCGTAAAGTTTATTGAGCAGGGTGCCTTTGTGTTGCATCTAAGTACATTTAGAGAGGCTGAAGTAACTTACGGAAAAGAGAATATCTACATCTGCACTTTTGCCAGCAACAAGGAACTATTGCTACTTATGCAGGTGGTGCCCGAGGCCAATATAATTACTATATACGAAGGAAGCATTACTTCTTTCGCAAGGGGGTTTTTAAATTCTGTTGTTAAAATCAGAACCCTTCGCATTGATACCGCTATTGATTTGGAGTTCTTCTCCTGTGCTTCGGCGGCGTTTTCATACCTAAGTGGCTGCACCAAGCGGGTGGGCTATCATCGCTACAAAGGCTCGCAAAACTACCGTGGCGATTTGTTTACCCATCGCCTTAATTATAGCCACTATGTACACCTTGCCGAAAGCAGTTGGACAATGCTCAAATGCCTCGAAACTCCGGTATCGCAATTGCCTGCGTTGAATTTAAAGTACGATGAGGTAAAAAACGAAGTGCTTTTCACCCCTACCGAGCAAGATACCCTAAGGCTGAATGCCATTTTGAATCAAACACAAAACCAGCCCAGGATTATCATTAACCCCAGCTTGAATGATGCATTGCCGCTTCGCAAATGGCCCGCTGAAAGCTATAAGGCCTTGGTAAAAAGGCTGAACGAAAGTTTTCCCGGGCACCTCTTCATTTTCACCGGGCGGGAAGACGAACACGAACTCACCAACCGGTTTATGGACAATTTGGGCATTGCCCATGCAATTAACCTCTGCGGCAAAACCAGTTTGAGGGATGTTTTCACGCTCTACAGCCAATCCAAACTGCTTGTTACGAGCGATAGCGGTCCGGCACATTTTGCATCGCTCACCACCATAAATTCAATTGTTCTTTTCGGACCCGAAACCCCTGAATTGTATGGCCCCAAGTGTAGCCGCACAAAAATAGTTTATAAAAAGTTGCCCTGCAGTCCGTGCTTTAATGCATACAACAATCGCCTTTCGCCATGCAGCAACAATATTTGTATGCAGCAAATTAGCGTAAACACGGTGTTTGACCTTAGCAAGGAAATTCTTCAAACCAAGTAGGGAACATGAAACCTTGGAAGATAGTCGCTGTATTCTGCATATTCATTTCCTTGTTCTTTATTCAAAGCGTTTATCATTGGCAAACCCAACGCCAAACCAATGTGTGGGCTTTTGTTGCAGTAGTGCTTTTTGCTTTCATGATAATTGCTGGAACTGTTTGGATGCTTCAAAACAGGGGGGTTATCTCAATAGAAATTAGTAGAAACTTGGTGCTTTTAGCATCGGCAGGTGTTATGGCATTGTTCTTATGCGAGCTGGTGCTGCGGAACTTTGCTTCAAATTTAGCCTCGTATGGCGAACGCAACGGAAGCGATGGTTACAACTCTTCCTATTGGTGCTGTCTTTCGAAATGCAAGGCCTGTGATAATGGCTACTATTACATGAATCCCCCAAATGGGTTTGAAGATTTCAATAAACCCGAATTTCATTATATGCACACTTACAATTCTTTGGGATTAAGGGATAAGGAATTTTCAGAAAGCAAGAAGGCGAACGAATACCGCATAATGGGAATTGGCGACAGCTTTACCGAAGGCGTGGGCACAGCCCAGGATTCTACCTGGCTAAAACAATTGGAATACCGCCTTAACTCCAAAGCCGCCGACACCATTTACACCACCTTAAACTGTGGCACACACGGAAATGATTTGATTCGTGAATACGATTTTCTGGAAAATTGCCTGCTGAAATATAAGCCCGACCTGCTTATTCTTAATCTGAATTCCACTGACATAAACGACATTCTTTCGCGGGGAGTGTATGCCAAGCCCGATGCCAACGGGAACATTCTGAACCCTGCAGGCCCTTGGTATGAGTTTCTGTTTGGGGCCAGTTACCTTGCTCGTTTTGTGTTTTTGAATTTGATGCACTACACCTGGATGCTATATCCCGAAAAAGACCAACATAAAGTAGAAGACTACATTTTATCGAAAATGACAGAGAAGCTCTACCACTTTCAAGCACTTGCCGATAAGCACCGTTTCAAGTTTCTGCTCATCACTTTTCCTCTTGAGAATGAACTGGCCGATGGTCAAAACATATTAGCTCGTTTGAAAATCCCTACCAATATCCGGCATCTTTCTCTATATCCTTACCTAAACGACAGTATTGAAAACTCAAAAGAAAAAGCCAAACGATTTTATTACCCAATTGATGGCCATTTCACTACTTACGGCTATGGCGTGCAGGCTGAGTATATGTATCGGAACTACTTTCGGGCGGAAGAGTTAACTAAAACGCCATATAATCCTGTGGATTAATAGGTGTGCCGTTTTGCCAAAGTTCGAAGTGAAGATGAGGCCCTGAGCTTAATTCACCACTATTGCCAATAATTGCAACAGGCTCTCCGGCTTTCACCAAGTTTCCAATCTTTTTAAGCAGTGTGCTATTGTGTTTATACACCGATACCAGATTGTTGTCGTGCTGAATTACCACTACATAGCCCGTTTCCAATGTCCAGCCACTGAAGAGAATCTTGCCATCTAAAGTAGCTTTGATAGTTTCGTCCTTCGGAGCAACAACATCTATTCCGAAATGGTCGTCGATGGTGTTAAATTTGGTGGCAACTACACCCTTTATGGGAGGGAAAAAGAACACCCCGGCCATTCCGTTATTTCGCGAATTGCTTCCATTGTCGAACATTACCCGCGAGCCATACAACCTTTCCTCTTCGGCCACTTGTGCTCTTAATACCGAATCCTCCTCCGCTTTTTTGAAACTTATAGTGTTGTATTTCTGAGTACTGTCGGGTTTACTTAAATCGCCTTGTGGTGGCTTTTTTCCCGAAATAATGTAATTCAGATTTTGGATATAGGCTTCCTTCGTTCGCATCTCTTGTTCGAGCGAATCAACCGTACCCCCCATCGAAAACACCTTTCTTCGCATTCCAATATCGGCATACCCGGGAATGTATTCTCGAAGAGGTGTGAAAGCAATTATATACACCATCGAAATCACTAAAAAGAGTGTAAACGAGCCAAAAACTGTGAGCACATTCATTGGCGACAGCGTGAGTGATGCCTTTTCTTCAAAGGTTTCATCATTCATAATTACCAACCTGTACTTGCTTTTCAGTCGGTTAATTAGTGGTCGTTTCGTTTTCGATTCGTCTTGCTGAGCCATTGGTGCTAAGGTGCGAAGATAGCGAAAGCCAAGCAATACCTGCACTTAGGCCAGTTTCTTCGGTAAACTTGTGTTTTCCGTTCCCCTACTTCTTAAATTTCCATCTCTTTCCTTTCTGCAATTCGAAGCGAAATCATTTGTGTAACAAAACTCCTAGTCCTTGATTGTAACTAACCGTGTAACCACAACTTTTGCCGTTTAGCGTTGTATAGAATTTATCAATCTCTCTTTTTTAACATCGGTTGAGATTATGCAAGAAACTACGCAGATAAGCGTTGCTTGCTAGAGGTAAAATTGAATGAGCGAAAAGGCTTAATAGTATTTAAAGAAAAATATTTTTTCAAACAAAGTGGGAACAGATTTAGTAGTGGGGCATTTTATTTCCCCTTCGCCAAAATGTCAGCCCGTCCCCTATTGGCACACTCATTGAAATTGCCCCAACTGTCTAAAATCTTATATCTAAAGTCTAAACTCCAATACCAATGCAAGGCAAAATATCCGTTCAAACCGAAAACATCTTCCCAATAATTAAGAAGTTCCTTTATTCCGACCACGAGATATTCTTACGTGAACTTATTGCAAACGCCACTGATGCTACCCAAAAGCTGAAAGCCATGAACAGCCTTGGGGAGATACAAGGCGAGCTGGGCGACATCACTATCGAAATATTGCTCGACACCGACAAAAAGACACTCACTGTTCGCGACCGGGGTATAGGAATGACAGCCACCGAAATTGAAAAATACATCAATCAGATTGCTTTCTCGGGTGCAGAAGAGTTTGTAGAAAAATATAAAGACAAAGCCGATGCAGGCATAATTGGCCACTTCGGTCTTGGATTTTACTCTGCTTTTATGGTGGCTAAGGAAGTAGAAATTATCACCAAAAGCTATCAAGACGCTCCGGCGACACACTGGAAATGCGATGGCAGCCCCGAATATACCATCACCGAAGCTGAAAAAGATTTCCGCGGAACCGACATCATTCTGCATTTGGCTGATGACTCATTGGAGTTTGCCGAAGAAGGTCGCATTCAGAATATTCTTACCAAGTATTGCAAGTTTCTTCCTGTTGAAATCAAGTTTAACGAAACTGTAATAAACAACACCAAACCCGCTTGGACTCGCAAACCTGCCGACTTAAAGGATGAAGATTACAAAGCGTTTTACAATGAATTATACCCCTTTGGCGAGGAGCCTCTTTTTCATATCCACCTCAATGTGGATTACCCCTTCAACCTCACGGGAATTCTTTATTTCCCGAAGATTCGCAATAACTTCGAGGTTCAGAAAAACAAAATTCAACTATACTCCAATCAAGTTTTCGTAACCGATTCGGTGGAAGGTATCGTTCCTGATTTTCTTACCCTCCTTCACGGTGTGCTCGATTCGCCCGATATTCCGCTAAACGTTAGCCGTAGCTATTTGCAAAGCGATGGAAACGTTAAGAAAATCAGCGGGCACATCACCAAGAAAGTGGCAGACAAGTTGGAAGAAATGTTCCGCACAAACCGCGAAGATTTTGAAAAGAAATGGGACGATATCCGCATCTTTATTCAGTATGGCTTACTTACCGACGAAAAGTTTTATGAACGTGCGATGAAATTTATGTTGCTGAAAAATACTGAAGGCAAATATTTCACCCTAGAGGAATACAAAGAGAAAGTAACGGCTCTTCAAACCGACAAAGAAGGCAAAATTATTTATCTCTATGCCGGTAATGTAACCGAGCAGCACTCATTTATAGAGAATGCAAATGAGCGGGGGTATGATATTTTGGAATTGGGTGGTTCGCTCGATAGCCACTTTATTCAAAGCATAGAAATGAAGTTGGAGAATGTTTCTTTCGCCCGTATCGACAGCGACACAATAGATAATCTGATAAAGAAAGACGATGCCACTCCTTCTAAATTATCGGATGATGAAAAGAAAAACCTTTCCGATTTGTTTCAGTCTTCCTTAGATAAAACCTCTTTTTCGGTGCAGGTTGAATCGTTAAGCGAAACAGATTTGCCGGTAATAATTACGCGTCCCGAGTTTTTCCGCAGAATGAAAGAAATGCAAGCCAGTGGTGGTGGCGGAGGAATGAATTTTATGGGCAACTTCCCCGAAATGATGAACTTGGTTGTGAATGGAAACCACCCCTTAGTGAATAAGCTGGTGCAGGAAACCGATGACACCAAACGGGTAGCTACGGCCAAACAACTTACTGACTTAGCATTATTATCGCAAGGGTTACTAAAAGGCGAAGAGCTAACGAAGTTTATTAAGCGAAGTGTAGAGTTTGTTGGGTAGTAAAAACTTTGCATTAAAAACATAACAGAGACCTAAACAAAAAAGGCTATTTACCTTGGGGTAAATAGCCTTTTTGAATATGTTGAAAAACCGAAACGGTTATCTAAACCAACCTTATCGATTTGGCACTTCGTCTTTTTGGTATTTGGCCATTAAAGCAACCCAAACTACGCAACCCACAAAGCCAACGCCAAGCATAATCAAATTGTATGATGGGCCACACGCTTTAATCAAAGGGAAAAAAGCTTCTATGAGTTTACCAAGAGGGCGAAATAAATAATCCATTTTGTGAGTAATTTTTAATTTATTGCCGCAAAAGTATATATTTTTGAACTTCCTTCGCAAAGCCGAGAAACAAAATCTTTTAGATGCTGCAATTATTCAAATCAGGACGGGTAGAAGCCTACCTTGTTTTGCTGTTGCTGGGAATTTTGGCATGGTATCCGGCTTTGAAAGTGCCCTTCTTTATTGAGATTCCAGCCAAGCAAATGATAGCTTATGGCGGGTTCGTAACGTTGTTTTCACAGTTTAAAGTTTTAGCATTAGCTATTGCCATAATAGCCGCTTTAGGTGGAGCTGTTTTAGCAAATGGCCTCAGTGAAACGTATGAAATGCGAACAAAGCCAAACCACTTTACGGCTTTAGCTTACCTACTTTTCATTACAGTGTTCCCCCATAATCATCAGTTAAATCCGGCACTTATTGGTAATTTATTCATTTTAGGAAGTTGGTGGTTTGTGTTTGACACGTATCGTGAAGAAAAAGGTAAGGGTCGGGTATTCCTCAGTGCTTTACTTCTTTCCATTGGGTCGTTGGTGTATTTTCCGTTACTAATGTACTTTGTTGTTTTGCTTATTGCCTTGGCTATCCTTCGGCCGTTTAATTGGCGAGAGTGGTGCATAGCCATTATCGGGCTTTTGCTACCCTACGTTTATCTGTTTAGCTATTACTATTTTGATAATCGTCTCATCGAAAAACTACACTATATATTTTTAGAAGGTATATTAGACTGGCACTGGAAATTTCAATTTACATATTCCAACATAGCTTTTCTATTTATCGGCGGCCTGTTTCTGTTGCTTTCTTTGTTTGTGCATGTTGGGTTAATGAGTACCGGAAAAGTTAAAGCCCAAAAATATCTCACCATTGTATTTTTCAGCCTGTTGGTTTCCTCGTTAATTGTGGCAATAACACAAAACTGGTCCAATTCAGCCAGCGTTATGTTGGCTGTGCCACTTGCTTTTATGTTTGGCAATTTCTTTATGCAAATAAAAAGCGTTTTCTTTGGTGAAATATGTCTTTGGTTATTGATAGCTGCGGTAGCTATAGCGAAAATGCAACTATTAGATTTACTGTGAAGCTGAAAAACATTTAGGTTTGACCCCAAATTCAACACTATGAACCACAAAGAACTTAGCTGGAAAGCTCCCGATGCAATAGATATTTACGGACAAGCTTGGTGGAACGAAAACCCCAAAGCTGTAATGGTATTGGTACACGGAATGGGCGAACACTCGGGGCGGTTTGCTGAATATGCAACTTTTTTGGCAGGAAATGATATAGCCGTGTTGGCTTACGACCATCGCGGACACGGCAAATCGGGCGGCAAACGCGGACACACGCCATCTTATGAAATATTACTCGAAGGTGTTACTGATGCTTTAAAGCAAGCCGACACACTTTTTCCAAACATCCCTCAATTTATCTTCGGACATAGCATGGGGGGAAACGTTGTGCTGAACTATGCTTTACGCCGCAAACCTAAAGTAAAGGGGATAATTGCCTCAGCACCTTGGCTTAAATTAGCTTTTGATCCACCGGCAATTCAAATAGCGTTGGGGAAATTGGTGAAGAACATCTTGCCCGGATTGCAACAGCATACTAAACTAGATGCTTCTGCAATAAGTAGCATAAAGGCAGAGGTAGAGCGATACACCAGTGACCCGTTGGTGCATGATTTTATTACGCCTGCATTTTTCTTAGGTGTTTTTGAAGCTGCCGATTGGGCTTTAGCAAACGCCGCCGACTTCGAGCTTCCATTATATATATACCACGGTACAAAGGACAGCTTAATAAGCTCCGAAGGCACTAAACAGTTTTCGGCCAAGGTAAAAAGCGAAATAACTACCAAGTTTTGGGAAGGACAGTTTCACGAAAGCCACCACGATACTATGAGAAACGAAGTGATGCAGGCTACCAGCAATTGGATTTTGAAGCATACTTAACAGGCATTACTGAAAAATTATACAGCAAACTTGCCTATTCCTTGTTTTCTTTGCAGCAAATTAAAAAGCAATGAAAGAAATTTCTGCAAACGAACTTAAAACGTGGATTGATCAAAATCACGACTTCCAATTAATTGATGTTCGTGAGGTTCACGAAAGCGATGCGGCCAGTATTGGTGGCACACTTATTCCGATGGGCGAAATAACAAACCATTTAAACGATATAAGCCGAACCAAAGAAGTGGTAATTTATTGCCGTAGCGGCGGGCGTTCGGGCAATGTGGTTCAGCATCTTGAAAGTCAGGGATTCACTAACCTGATTAACCTCAAAGGAGGAATATTGGGCTGGAAACGCGACATTGACCCATCACTAAATGTGAGTTAGGATTCATCACATTCTCATTACCCACTACTAAATACTAAAATCTCCCTTCTTGCATTCCATCATCGACTTTATTCTCCATATCGACAAGCATTTGTTCGATATCGTAAGCCAATACCAAAACTGGACTTATGCCATTCTCTTCCTCATTGTTTTTGCCGAAACTGGATTAGTAGTTACACCCTTTCTGCCGGGTGATAGCCTTCTTTTTGCTGCCGGAACTTTGGCCGGTGCCGGACAATTAAATCCGGTGTTTTTAGTGGTTATTCTATTTATTGCGGCCTTTGTGGGCGACCAAACCAATTATTTTGTGGGCAACTACATTGGCCCGAGAGTATTTGACATGAAAATCCGTTTTCTAAAAATGGAATACCTCACCAAAACACAACTTTTTTATGAAAAGCACGGCGGCAAGGCAATTATTATTGCCCGGTTTACCCCCATTATCCGAACCTTTGCTCCTTTTGTGGCAGGTGTGGGCAGTATGAAGTATCCCCGATTTATCTCATTCAGTATTATTGGAAATTTGCTTTGGATAAACATCTTCGTTTGGTGCGGCGTAATGTTTGGCGGTTTTGATATTGTGAAAAACAACTTCTCACTTATCACATTAGGAATTATTGCTGTATCGCTTATTCCGGTGGCTTATGGCATTCTTAAAGAAATGACCGCTAAGACTGTTAATTCATAGAAAGCTGTACTTTTAATCCTTCAATTTTTAAACAATTCTCCGAAACCATTGTATTCTTATCAAAACAAAATGAACTTAGCAAAGCGATCTCACGAAAACCTTAAAAAACAATTAATAATGAGTAACAAAATCAGCATCTTTATTCTAAGTTTAGTTTTATCCACAGCAATAAACGCACAAACAGCAAAAAAAATGTCATTCTACGACCTGAAATTTAAGACCCTCGAAGGCAAAGAGTTCAAATTTTCTGACCTAAAAGGCAAGAAAGTATTGATTGTAAACACCGCAAGCAAATGTGGATATACGCCACAATATGCTCAATTAGAAGAGGTATATAAAAAGTACAGTGCTAAGAATTTCGTAATTCTTGGTTTTCCTGCCAATAACTTTATGGGACAGGAACCCGGAACGAATGATGAAATTGGGGCTTTCTGCCAAAAGAACTACGGCGTTACTTTCCCGATTATGGATAAAAGCAGTGTAAAAGGCTCAGACATAAACATCGTATATCAATGGCTAACCCAAAAAGACAAGAATGGAGTTGATGATGCTAAGGTGTCGTGGAACTTCAATAAATTTCTGGTGGACGACAGCGGCAAATGGGTGGCTCACTATGAAAGCCGTGTAGCTCCCGACGATAAAAAGATTATAGATTTTATTGAAGGGAAATAGACGTTCTCTCTCTGTCGGAGATTTATAACTCCAGATTCCTTAGAAACGTAAACTCGTTTAAACCCTCCTTTCCTGTTTTAGGATAAGGAATCCACTTGTCTTTACTGGGCAGATATACTTCTATTATATCAGTATCCGGAAATACTTTATAATCGAAACGGGAGTTATCGATGGCTATATAGCCTGTGTAGTAATAATCCATTTCTTGGCTAATGGCATATTCCATTTTCAAGAGCATTAAGAATTTGCCCAGACTATATTTTTTGTATTCAGGGTGATAGAAATTCATAATCCCTGTAATGGATTTTTTGCCCTTATCGAAATAACCAATGGCTATTAATTGTTTCCCATCCCGAATTTCAATTGTGTAGCTATCGAAGGCTTCATTCTTCCGCTCTAAATCGCCGCAGAGGTATGATTGAACTGACTCGGGAGCGTCAAACTTTACGTTTCTTCTGTAAATCCTGAATAAATCTTCTATCTCAGCAGTGATTTTAGCTTTGGAAAATGTAACCGAAAAGTGCTTATTCTTTTTGTAAACAGGATGTTGGCTGGGTGGGGTGCACTCATTTAGGATAGTCCTTAGCCAAAACACTTCCGTAATGTTTCCATCTTCGGAGATAATAAACGGGGTTGTAAACAGTTCTTGCTGCATTCGGTAAAATCCCAAAGCAAGAGCCTTATCTAATTGAGTGCCGGAAATAGTTTTGGCCGCCATTAAAAAATCGTGGCTTTAACCGCCGGCATATCGTTTTTTAAACCAATCGAAAGTGATTTTCAAACCTTCCTTGGTAAGCACTTCGGGTTCGTAGCCCAATATTCGTCTGGCTTTTGAAATATCGGCAAGCGAATCGCGGATGTCACCGGGCCGTTCTTCGCGATGGCTGGCTTCTAATGAACTTCCCGAAATTTCTTTCAGCATATCGAAAAGGTCTTTCACGGTATAGCGTTCTCCGGCCGCAATGTTGAATACTTGTCCAAAGGCTTCACTATTCTTGGTGAAAGTGGCCATAATATTGGCCTTCACCGCATTTTCCACAAAGGTAAAATCCCGACTTTGCAAACCATCACCATTTATAAATGGCGAACTGTTGTCTAAAATAGATTTCATAAACAAAGGCAAAACAGCGGCATAAGCCCCATCGGGTTTTTGATTCGGACCAAATATGTTGAAGTATCGCAATCCGATTATCTCCATTCCGTATGTCTTATGGAAGATCGCTCCGTATTGTTCGTTCACTAATTTAGAAACAGCATAAGGCGACATCGGTCTGCCAATGCGTTCTTCCACTTTGGGCAACTCCAAACTATCGCCATAAACAGAGCTGGAACTGGCATAAACAAAGCGTTTTACGTTATTTCTTTTGGAGGCTTCTAATATGTTTAAGAAACCTGAAACGTTGGCTGCATTGGTAGCCAAAGGATATTTAATGCTGCGAGGAACCGAACCTAAAGCCCCCTGATGAATTACGAAATCAACTTCTTCGGTGGCTTTTAAGCAAGCACCAAAATCGGTAAGGTCGGCTTGTATAAATTGGAAACTTGGGTTTGCATTAAACTTTTCAAGGTTGCGATACTGGCCTTCGCTCAAGTTATCGAAAGCTGCAACCTTTCCGGCTTTGTGCTTTAAAAGATATTCGATTATATTAGAACCTATGAAACCCGCACCGCCGGTTATGAGAAATGAAAACCGGCTTAAATCTTCACGTTGAAAGGCTTTTTCGTACATTAAATAATGGGCTTGAGAATATGATGCGTTGGATAAAAGTATTATTCTGTTAATTTCAGATTAAGCACAAAGGTAAATGGGATTCAATTACGAACGGCTTTGGGTGAGTTTTGGAATTGAAATGAATTTGACCTGGGAAATTTGTTCATTCCATTTATTGCCACTGAAAATACATCCGTACTTTCGCCGCCAAATTCAGAATTGGAGAATAACCAAGCCCAAGCAGTGCAAGCTTTCAGCCTTTCAGCAAAAATAACCGACTATTTTGTGTTTACCAAAATGCGGTTGGCTTCTTTGGTTGTGTTTTCTGCGGCTATTTGCTATGGAATTGCTGCCAAAGAAGTAGATTTTATGCAACTGTTTTGGCTAACGTTAGGTGGTTTTTTAGTTACAGGCTCTTCAAACGGGTTTAATCAAATAATCGAAAAAGATTTAGATGGCCTGATGAGCCGCACTCAAAATCGGCCATTACCACAAAATCGTATGACGGAAATTGAAGGTTTTGTGATAGCATCTATACTAGGGTTGGCAGGGATTTTTATTTTGTATCATTTTATGAATCCGTTAAGCGGATTTCTGGGCTTGTTGGCTTTGCTGCTATATTCCTTAGTTTATACACCCTTAAAACGGGTTACTCCTTTTGCGGTTTTTGTTGGAGCAATTCCGGGCAGTATTCCGCCATTACTTGGATATGTTGCCTATACTGGAACGTTTAGTGTTCAGGCTGCAATTCTGTTCGGAATACAGTTTATGTGGCAGTTTCCTCACTTTTGGGCTATTGCCTGGCGATTAGATTCCGATTATGCCAAAGCCGGATTCAAACTGCTGCCTTCGCCCGGCGGTAAAGATTCCCGCAGTGCGTTTCAGGCACTGGTTTACACCATTGGATTAGTCCCCGTAAGCCTTTTGCCCGTTGCCTTTAAAATGAGCGGAAACATTTCAGCCATCATTATTCTACTAGTTGGAATTATTTTCGTTTATCAGGCTCAGCAACTTTACAAATTCTCGTCGCAACCCTTAGTAGATGAAGAAAAGAGCAATGAAGCTGCCCGGAAACTTATGTTCGGCTCGTTTTTCTATCTCCCTATTGTTCAACTTGCCATACTATTAGATAAGATATAATTTTTTAAAAATGATTCCAGAAGCCGAAAAGAAAGAACGCCGGGCGAAAACCGCCAAACCCATGATGTGGATGGCTCTTGTGAGTATTTCAATGATGTTTGCGGGACTTACCTCTGGTTATGTCGTAGTACAGGGTGATTCATTTTGGGTGCAGACTAAATTGCCACAATTATTTTGGATAAGTACAGGAATAATTATCCTTAGCAGTGCAACTCTCGTGTATGCTCTTAGTTGTGCAAGAAAAGGAAATAATGTGGGATTAAAAATTGGGTTGATTGCCACCCTAATTTTGGGCTTTGGCTTCTCATATACTCAATTTAAAGGATGGGGGCAAATGATTGATTCTGGCAATTTCTTTAGAGAAAATTTATCTCATTTAAAAGGAGTAAACGGCCTCGATTATAAAATTCTGTTTCGGGGCGAAGAAATGATTTATGCCAATGGACATTATTATGGTGCAGCAGATTTGGCACTTCAAACCCCACTTGACGAAAGGCTCAAAAATTCTTTCAATATGTCAAGTGGTTTCAAGTATGTGTTATCGGGCCTCCATTTGATTCACCTTTTGGGTGGTTTAATATATCTGATTCTGCTCATTTTTCGAGCGTTCGCAGGGCGATATTCCCCAGAAAGCCTTTTAGATTTAGAACTTTGCAGCATCTATTGGCACTTTCTTGATGTTTTATGGATTTATTTATTTGGCTTTCTATATTTCATTAACTAAATCTACTAATATTGCGGCCAAATTCAGGTAGCTAAAAATTCATAAATTAATTTCCGAAACCCAATAAAGACAAGCAATTAAGCAATGAGTCACGGACACGAAGCAGTACACAAACCCACCGGAACCAGCACTTGGGGCGGCGGAATTTCTCCTTTTAAAATTAGTTATGGCAAAATGATGATGTGGTTTTTCCTCATCTCCGATGCCTTCACTTTCTCAGCTTTATTGACCTCGTATGGTTTTTATCGCCATAAATATGCCGACAACTGGCCTGTAGCCGGTGATGTGTTTACTCACTTCCCGTTTTACTCGGGTCATATTGAATTGGCTTATGTTGCCTTTATGACCTTTGTGCTTATTGCCAGTTCGGTTACTATGGTATTAGCTGTTGAGGCTGGCCATAGAATGGACAAAAAAGGAGTTCTTTTCTGGATGTTCTGGACTATCATTGGTGGTTTAATCTTCGTTGGTTCACAAGCTTGGGAGTGGTATCATTTCATTCATGGAACGGCTCATGGTGCTCTTCGCGATATTTTCGATGCAGATTTAGGCCAATGGGTTAACACAATTGTTCACGGAGCAAATCTTTCACACAACGAATACGGCCATCCTTTATTTGCCGATTTCTTCTTCTTCATTACAGGTTTCCACGGGTTCCACGTTTTCTCGGGAGTGGTGATTAACTTTATCATCTTCCTGATGGTGTGGAGCGGGAAATTTGAAAAAACAGGCCACTACGAAATGGTTGAAAAATCAGGACTTTATTGGCACTTTGTGGATTTGGTTTGGGTATTCGTATTCACCTTCTTCTATTTAATTTAATATTCACCATCAATTTATATTTTAAGAAATGAGTTTAGTTAGAGACGACATTTACGAGTATTCACTCGATGCTCACCACGATGAAGCTGCCGGAAAAGCACTTCGCAAAAAAATATACTGGGTACTTGCTTTGCTTTCGGTTGTAACGATGGTGGAAGTGGGTTTAGGTTTCAAATTTGGCCGTGTAGTAGAACTGAAGGAAACCTTGAAATGGGTGTTCATTTTGCTTACACTTTTCAAAGCCGGTTACATTGTAATGGTGTTTATGCACCTTGGTGATGAAAAGAAAAACCTTCGTGCCATTATTTTAGTGCCGTATTTTGTTTTGGTGGGTTATTTAATTTTCATCTGTTTAGATGAAGCCATTTACAGTTCAGAACACAGGGCCGGAATAGAAACCAGTTTCAAAGAACTTAATGCTAAAACTCCTGCCCCAGCTCACGATGAACATGGTGGCGGCGAACACGGCGAAGGTGGAGAAAGCCACGAAGGACATCATTAACCGACAATAATTCTTTTTAAAACCCACCAATACTTTTTAGATATTGGTGGGTTTTTTGTTTATCTAAAGGCTATGGTTCAAATGTATAATTTTGCCTAAACATTTTATGAAAACCTTCTCAGGCACATACTCACCGCCCAACCAACCCGGCACTGATGCTCAACTAGAGGTTACTTATTACAACGTAAAGCTGATAACCGAAGACAGGGAAAGGGTATGGAATGTGGAAAACATTAGTGTAGCTAAGCCTACAGCTCGATGCGTGGTGAGTTTTTCGGATGGAGGCATTTTCACCACTTCAGACCTTTCGCTAAATGATGTACTGCTCGACTATTTTCCGAAAAGCCATTTACACCCTTCTCCCGGCAAGCAGTTTATTTCACCCCCCGTTTTATTGTTTTTGGGGATATTTGTTTTAGTCCTTTTAGGCGTTGTTCTTTTCTATTTTTATGGAATTCCGGCCATTGGCAACTATGCAGGAAAGCACATTCCCATAAAAATGGAAGAAAAAATCGGGAAACAGATGTTTGATGCCATGAAAGGAGAATGGAAAATTGATACTGAACGCACCGAAGCTGTGAACGAACTATTCCGGCACATCAACGATAACAAAGACTATAATTTTTATATAACGGTGGTGAAAGACAAAACGGTGAATGCCTTTGCTATGCCTGGCGGAAACATTGTAGTTTATGACGAAATAATCCGCCGGATGAAGACCCCCGAAGAGTTAGCGGCTCTATTGACTCATGAAAGCTCACACATTACCTGTCGTCACACCAGCCGCACGATGTGTACAAATTTGGCAAATTATGTGTTCTTTTCAGCTATTCTGGGTGATATAAGCGGAGTGGCAGCCGTTTTGGTTCAAAATGCCGACCAAATCAAAACCCTAACCTATAGTCGTGATTTGGAAACGGAAGCCGACCTGATGGGGCTGGAATTAATGTATAGAAAAGGTATTAACCCTAACGGGATGTTGCACCTGATGGAAACACTGAAAGCAGAATCGAAGAATCACCCAAGTGAAATGCCGGAGTTTTTAAGCACACACCCCCTGCCAGATTCCCGCCTTAATTATGTTGCTGAGAATATCGCAAAGCATAAATATAACACTGAAGCTGACTCTACTTTGCTGAAACTTTGGGATAGGATAAAGCTATAGCGATGAGCTTTTTTAAACCCAATTCCCCATCCTCCTTCACAATGAAAATCCTCAATTACATCAACGGCCAATTAACACCACCTGTTTCCGGCCAATATCTTCCCAACTTCGAGCCTTCCACCGGAAAAGAATACGGCAAAGTCCCTGATTCGGATGTCGTAGATTTAGAGTTAGCTATTTCGGCTGCTGAAAAAGCATTGGATGGCTGGAAAATCACTTCAGCAGAAGACAAATTCAAAGTATTAAACCGCATCGCCGAATTAATTGACCAAAAGAATGAAGAACTGGCTCAGGCCGAAAGTCGTGACCAAGGCAAAAACATAAAACAGGCCCGTGCGGAAATTACCCGTGCGGCTCAAAACTTCCGATTCTTTGCTTCGGCAACCATGCATTTTGCCAGCGAGGCTCACCCTATGGAAGACGGAACGCTGAACTATACCCTGCGACAACCCATCGGAATTGTTGGGTGCATTTCGCCCTGGAATTTGCCTTTATATTTGTTTTCTTGGAAAATAGCCCCTGCATTAGCCGCCGGAAACTGCGTAATTGCTAAACCCAGCGAAGTAACGCCTGTTACGGCATTTTTACTGAGCTGGATTTGTATCGAAGCCGGATTGCCCTCCGGGGTGTTGAACATTCTGCACGGCACCGGCCCGAAAACTGGCAAGGCCTTGGTAGAACATCCGAAAGTAAAAGCTATTTCATTTACCGGCAGCACCCGTGCAGGTGCCGAAATTGCTGCCTTTGCTGCTCCTCGGTTCAAGAAGTTGTCGTTAGAATTGGGAGGAAAAAATCCCACTGTAGTTTTTGCCGATTGCGATTTCGACTTGGCCGTTGCTACAAGCGTTCGGGGGGCATTCACAAACCAAGGTGAAATCTGTCTCTGTGGCTCGCGGGTATATGTGGAGAAATCAATCTATGAGCGGTTTAAAGATGCCTATGTGAAAAGAGCGGAATCATTGGCCGTGGGCATTCCGTCAGACGAAACCAAGAATTTGGGTGCTATTGTTTCAAAGCTGCATTTCGACAAAATATTGAATTGCATAGAATTTGCCAAGACCGAAGGCGGTAAAGTGATTTTAGGAGGAAATGCCTTAGTGTTGACAGGTGAAAATTCGGGAGGATGGTTTATCGAACCTACCATTATTGAAGGGCTTCCGGCTCAATGCCAAACCAATAAAGAAGAAATTTTCGGGCCGGTGGTAACCATTCAGCCTTTCGAAACCGAAACCGAAGCCTTGCACTTAGCCAACGACTGCGGTTACGGACTTTCGGCTACTGTATTTACTACCGACCTTAGCAAAGCACATCGGTTTGCAGCCGAATTGCAATCGGGCATTGTTTGGATTAATTGCTGGTTACTTCGGGATTTACGAACCCCGTTTGGCGGTGTAAAAAACTCTGGCATTGGCCGCGAAGGTGGCTGGGATGCGATGAAGTTTTTTACAGAACCTAAGAATGTTTGTGTGAAGATTTAATAATTGAAGTTCATAAACAAAAAAGGAATTGGCCATAGGTTACATAAAAAAAGCCTCGATAAAATCGAGGCTTTGTACCCAGGACGGGACTTGAACCCGTACAACCGCAAGGTTACAGGATTTTAAGTCCTGCGTGTCTACCAATTCCACCACCTAGGCAAAGAACAAAAACAAACCAAAGTTAGGTTTCGTAAGATTACCCCGATATTAATCGGGGCGTCTACCAATTCCACCACCTAGGCAAAACGTTAAATAAAAATGAGTTTGAGATATTTGCTCAAACTCATTTTTATTTAGAGCAGAAGACGGGACTCGGACCCGCGACCCCGACCTTGGCAAGGTCGTGCTCTACCAACTGAGCTACTTCTGCTTTGGGGGTGCAAATGTAGTATTTTTTCAATCTGTACTATAAACTTCAAAAAAAACTTTTACCTTTTTTAGTAGACACCAAATCGGCATTCACAGTATGTAAATAATTATTTAGCGGGTGTTTGTTGCTTTAATTAATAAATTGTTAAGTTTACCCCCTCTTAAATGCCTGTTTAGTAAACTTATGTCCGCCGCTACCGAAATAGATATGTTATCAGAAGCTGATTACGATTTTGATGCGTTGCTTATGCAGCTTCATAATCAAATCGTATCTGAAAGTATTTCTGATGTGTATTCCGGCCATTCACGCTGCGAAAAATTAGCCACCGTAAATGGTGTTACCTATTATAACGACTCCCTTAGTACGTCAATCAAGGATGCATTAGATGCCTTGAAATTTATATCGGAAAAGAAAGTGGTTTGGATTATGAATGAATCGGACGATATAAACGGATTGCACAAACTTAGCAAAACTATCACCGAGAAAATTGTAAGTATTATATGCATTGGCGACCACACCAGCCAAACAATGCTTAAGTTACTAGACTATTCTAAAATTGTTTTGGGAGCCTCAACTACGATTGAAGCGGTAGAATTATCGCACTTTTTTATTTCACAAGCCAATGCGGTGATATTTAGTCCAGGTTCACCCATCTTTCCAAAGTTGGAGTTGCACCAAGATCAAGGTCATCTATTTAAGAAGGCCGTGAAAACGATTGAGCTAAATCGGGAAAAGAAAGCGGCAGCTTAGTTTTTGGGGTACTCAAATATACTGACAGGGTGGGGTTCGATTGTTTCTTATGAGTAAGATAATCCATCGATTAAAGTATCCTCTAAAACCCCTAACTCTCCAAAATCTCCCAATGTTCATCTACCCATTTCCTTTCTATCAGTGTAGGCCAAAGGCTGAGTAATTGCCTGTCCTGCTTTCCCCAACCAGGTATTCCTATTAAGCCCGGAGGGCCGTTTAATCCTAAACATATTATAGACTGAAAAGCGATTTTTCCGGTGCGGGTGTCAGAATGCTTAATAGCTATGCGAAGGCCTATTTCATTTAAGTTTGCTAAGGTTTCTTTATCGGGCAAGGGTGCTGCCGAACCGTGAATGCCGTTTACACCTATCAATTGAAACTCCTTCCGCTCAATTTGAACGGGGAGCTTGCTCCATATTTCGTTAACTGCTGAAATGAATTTTTGCGATTTCTCATAAGCGTAAGGCCAAGAGAAAAAGAATAATTGGTCGCTCATAAAGCCTTCCATTTGACCAAGGCAAAGTTTGAGTTTTTCGGGGCGGGGTTTTCCTTTTACACCCGAAAGTTTAACTTTCCCAGTTCCAATTTCCTCCAGTTTAACTTCAGTTAAATCCACAATTACATCAGGCGTTATATAATTTGCCGGATCGTGAATTTCATAAACCAATTGTTCCCTCACTGTGTTTCGGCTAACCTTTCCTCCCTGCGAATCTAATTTGGATATAACTGCCGTACCGTCTTCAAACACTTCGGCGATAGGATACCCTAAATCACTAATTGAATATTCCATAGGCCATTCGGCATAGCTGTTTCCGCCGCTAGCTTGTCCACCACATTCCAATAAATGACCAACCGTAATGCCGGAAGCTAACCTATCCAAGTCAGACGGAGAAGGGTTGTTGTCCAAGTTCCACCCAAATTCATATACCAATATCCCAAGAAACAAACATGGGTCAGCAACACGCCCGGCAATCACTACTTGTGCTCCGGCTTTAAGGGCTTCCGCTACACATTTCGAACCAATATACACGTTGGCGTTTACTACTTCGTGCTTTTCGGCGGAATAAGGAATATTGTTATCTAAATTAGCAAGCACTTCGCCACCTTCTAGCATTTCAGGAAGTTTGCCGAGCAAATCATCGCCAGTTATAACGGCAATTTTAATTTCTTTCAAGCCATTCTTGGCCAAAGCTGCTGACACTTTTTGTGCTGCTGATGCAGGATTTAATCCGCCGGCATCAGTTACTATTTTCATTCCCTTGGCCAATGCTGCCGGATAAACCATATTGGCCAACAATTCAATATCTAAAGCATAGCCTCTGGTTGGGTCTTTTAATTTATCTTTTTGCAGAATAGAAAGTGTGAGTTCGGCTAGGGCATCGTGTACCAAGTAATCGGCACCCTGCTCCATCACAATTTTAGTAGCGGCCATGGGGCTATCGCCATAAAAACCTTGTGCTCCTGCTAGTTTTATTGATTTCATCGTGAGGCAAAACTACAAACTATTTATTGTTTGTAGTAGCCAAAATACAACAAAAAGCCCCGCTTAACTCAATAAGCGGGGCTTTCTTAAATGGAGAAATCAATTATTGTCGAGTGAACTTCTTTGTGATGCGTTCGCCGGTCTTTTCGTTGCTTATTTCAGCAAAGTAAATTCCGGAATTAAGTTTAGAAGCATCAAACGAAGCATGGTCGGTGAAATTACCTTCACTGAAAATAGTTTGTCCGGTAATGCTCATAATTGAAAGTTTGTAATGCCCTTCTTTGTTAGGATAGATTTCAATATCTCCAGCAGTTGGGTTCGGGAAAAGCATAGCATCAAATCCTGAATTTGTAATATATTTTCCCGGAGCGTCCACATAGTGTTGCGTATAGACAGGAAGTTCGATATTGTTAGCGTGCTCCGCAGAAAATGCAATACGTTGAACTGCCACACGAGGAGCCATTTCAACACCGTTAAATACATAGGTTTGACCATCACCCGGTTTGCGGCGGAAAAACTCACCCGCATTAATTGGCAAATTGGGATTAACCTGAAAGCGGTCGTAGTTACTGCTGCTGATTAATACTTTCATTTTGTGGTTTTTTCCCCAAGTATATCCAAGTGGAAGCATCTTAAATTTGTATTCATAAATCTTACCAGTTTCAATATTTGTGAAAGGAAGATTATCGATAGGGAAAGGATAATCCTGATCCATTTCGGGATGATCAACTAAAGCCCGAACATATTCACGACCACGTGCATTTACACCACCTTCTACCACGAAGAACTCACGTCCGTCGGGATATACATCTAATATCCGCACAAAGAAATCAGTATCGGTAGAGTCTCCATTTGCAGCACCTCCTGGGTTGGTCTTTGCATAAATTGTAGCTGTTGGGAATCCAATAATACAAAGAGAATCTTGAATAGCTTCTGAAGTAAAGGTTAAAATACCCGGGCGGTTCAAACAAAATGGTTTGTTTTGAGCCGATGTAAAATCCATTTGACCTTGGCTGTCGCGTGTGCCATCAGGAGTTTGTTCAATCATGTTTCCTCCTCCACATGTACGTAACGGGTCATCTGGGTCGTGTACATAGATATTAAATTCATCATTCACATTAGTGGGCTTGCTAACGCTTGAGGGTAAATCAAATTTCCCATCCGGATGCAAAAAGCATTTTACTGGGGTAACAAAAGGAGCAGGAATTGGGAAAGTGTCGGCAGGGAACCAATAGTTACCCATTCCGGCATTTTCAGCCACTCCATCTCCATTTGGACCAACAACATAAAAACGCACATTGGCTACATCGGCTGTATTAGAGAAATCGCGGTAAGGAATACTGTCGATTTGAACATTATCTAAACCAGCTACAACTCCGCCTCCAAAAGCAGATGCAGGCACATCAAAGGCTACATTATTAAAGGATGTATCAATACCTCCTCCAAGCAAAGATTGGTCGGTAATGGTTCGGATACTAACAGTAATGCCATTTAAGCCACCTGAGCCATTTAACATGGACAATAATTGTCTGTAAGTAAGTTTAACCTCATCTGCGGGGATACGAACATCTATTTTAATAAACGCATTATTTGAAATATTTGTCCAAACTTTACTTGCAGGAATAATAGCTTTGGGTTCGCCCAGGTAATATTCCGGTTGATAGTTCAAGTTATAACGATACCAGCCTATCAACTCAGATTTCAATGCTTTTCCAATTGGAATATCTTGCCCTTTGTCGAAATCATCAAAGTTTAGTCCAATCAAATCTGTTACATTGTCGGGATATTGCATATCTCCGGTTACGGTTTGCCCAATAGTTTGATGAGCCCATGGACCAATTACAATTTTTTGAAGTTTTCGGTTCTTCTGAGCCGGGTTAAGATGTTTACGCATTAATGACCAAGTTTCGATTTGGCCATCAACAAAAATATCCCACCATCCACTAAGGTGATAAGCCGGAACTTCCATATTTTCATATCGGGAATGAGTTCCATTAATATCTCCTTCTCCTGCTGGATTTACAAAAGCCCTGCTGCAGTCCATATCCTTACGGCCAATGGCACTTGGGTAGTAGCCGGCTTTACTCTTTGTCCCGTTTGCATCTGTATATTGTACTTCTACAAAGTGGTCGATAGCTAAATTTGCTGCTACAAATTTGTTTGGAAGGTGATAATCAAACGATGAGTGAATATTATTTTGTACAGCTTTAAAATATCCTGTTCCCGCTGGGTCATCATTATTTGTTGCATAAGCTTCGTCCTCTGGTATTCTGTCATCATCTGTACCTGTGAAAATCTGTCCTTTTAGCCATCCGGTAACTAAGCGGTCGCGAAGAATTCCGTTGTGAAATCCGGTAGATTTAAAAAACTCGTTAGGAGCTACAATCGGTAGCAAACATTTTAAGCCGGACTCTGTGTCATTGATTTTATGAGCAGCAGCAGCTTGGTATTGATTGTATCCTAAAGCCGATGCACCAAACATGGCAATTCGACCATCAACCCAAAGTCCATTGGTATCATTTATACCATCGTTGTTACGGTCGAAATCACGAAACAGACTTTGTGTAATATACTTAATGGAATTGTAGCCGTCTTCATGTTCGTTTCCGTTTGAAGGGCTGTTTGGAGGCATCACATCTAAAACGTGTTGATAAGAGTGATAAGGAGATTTTTTCCAACTATCGCTCATCAATGGCAAATAAACCCCTTCGCTTGTGTAGCGTCCACGCATATCCTGCACGGCATAAGCATATCCCAAAAGAGCAATTACCGAACCTTCCACATTGGTGCCATCACCTTTATTATATGGTGTGCGGCTAAACACCATAGGCAATTGCTGAGGAATAGGATTGTCTTGTTCTACCCCGTTAATTTTTACTTTGTCATACTGTATTAACTGCATTCCTTTCGGCAGCAACTGGATTGTGAGATTTGTATTCACCACAGGTATAGTTACATCCACCAGCAGGCAATCTTTCAAGATCGGCATGTAAATGTCTGTGTAGAGTTTTACCCCGTCCGGCATGGTAAATGGCACGTTGTAGGTGGTAGATAGCTCGGTCAAATCGTCTAACTTACCGTTGTTTGCAGTGCCCGCCGTTTGGGCTATAACTGCGTAATTCCCAATAAGGAACAGGCTGAGAAAAGATAAAGATTTATTCATTTTAAAGGATATTAACAGGCGGTAATATTAAGAAAAATTTAGAATATACATTCTTTGCAAAATTTGTTACCCAATTTTTTATTGATTTATTGAAATTACAGGATTTAGGCATATATCTGCAAACAACTTCCCAGCCCAAATTACCCTTACTTTTGCTCCGTGATTTACAGAAGCCGTGCTTTTTTGCCTCGTTGGGTGATTTTCCTTACCGATGTGCTAATTGTAGTCCTTTCCTTTCTTTTAGCCTATCAGCTAAGGTTTAACTTTCATGTTCCGCCTCCCGATGCTTTGAAGTTCAGAAACGGACTTTTGGTGCTGATGTTGGTTCGCATTCCCTTATTGGTAGCCTTTCGCACCTATGCCGGAATAATCCTCTACACCAGTGCCGAGGATGCCATGCGAATTTTCTCCACATTGGCTACAGGCAGTTTTCTGTTAGTAATTGCCAATATGGTTTTACCCAATTTTTTACAGATTTACAATATTCCGTTCAGTGTCCTGATAATCGAATTTTTGGTGTCGGGCTTTTTAAGCACGGGTTACCGAATGGGAATAAAAGTCATTTATGAAGAAGTGTCGAACCTCAGGAAAGACAAAGTAAACGTGGCGATTTTCGGTGCGGGCCAAGAAGGGATTTCGGCTAAACGCACCTTGGAACAAGACCGAAAGAAAAACCATGAAGTAGTGGCTTTTTTAGATAATAAAGGCGGCTTATCGGGTAAAGATATTGAAGGGGTAAAGATTTTCGATACAAAAGATGATTTGGAGTCGCTGCTTAATGCCAAGCAAGTAGAATTGCTCATTATAGCTTCGCCGTCTTTATCTACCATGCAGCGGAATAAAATTATAGACGCCTGCCTGAAAGCCGATGTAAAAGTTCTTAGCGTTCCGCCGGTGGCTAAATGGCTTAATGGCGAACTTAGTGTAAATCAAATCCGCCAAGTAAAGATTGAGGAGCTGCTCGAACGTGAGCCCATAGACCTTGATATGGCTATAATAGAAAGCCGGGTAAAAGACAAAATGATCCTCATTACGGGTGCAGCGGGTTCTATTGGTGGAGAAATCGTAAGGCAACTCACCCGCTTTAATCCCTCCAAACTTTTTCTATTCGACCAGGCTGAATCACCACTCTATGAGTTAGAGCAGGAACTTAGGCAAATGTATGGCTATGCTAATTTTGAGGTGGTTATTGGCGACATTCGAAATTCCGAGCGTTTAGAAAACGTATTCAACACTTTTAGGCCAAATGTGGTTTATCACGCTGCGGCCTACAAGCACGTCCCGCTAATGGAAGACAACCCTAGCGAAGCTATTCTTACCAATATTTTAGGAACAAAAACCGTTGCCGATTTGGCTGTAAAATACGGGGTGGAGTCTTTCGTATTCATCAGCACCGACAAGGCTGTGAACCCCACAAACGTAATGGGTGCCAGCAAACGAATTGCCGAAATGTATGTGCAAAGTTTGAACAATGAATTGCAGAAATCAAAACCGAATCACACCCTTTTCATCACCACCCGTTTCGGCAATGTGCTGGGGTCTAACGGTAGCGTAATTCCTATTTTTAGAAAACAAATTGAATCGGGCGGGCCGGTAAAAGTTACCCATCCCGACATAACCCGTTACTTTATGACTATTCCCGAAGCCTGTCAGTTGGTGTTAGAGGCAGGAGCAATTGGTAATGGCGGCGAAATATTTGTATTTGATATGGGCGAAGCTGTTCGTATTGCCGATTTAGCCAAAAAGATGATTCAACTCAGCGGCCTCGAACCCGGCAGAGACATCCAAATAGTCTACAGTGGGCTTCGACCCGGCGAAAAGCTGTACGAAGAGTTACTCAACGACCAAGAAAACACCCTTCCCACCCATCATCCCAAAATAATGAAAGCTACAGTTCGTGAATACGAATTTGCTGTGGTGGCTGAAAATATAGACCGGTTGATTGAGCTTTTTCCTACCCAAAACAACAATTTAATTGTTGGTAAAATGAAAGAAATGGTTCCCGAATATATTAGCAACAACTCGGTGTTTGAGAAATTAGATTTAGTGGTTTAGGGCTATGTAAAGCCAATTCCCTTTAGAAAAAACATTTTTCAGATTTTATTCCAAACCTTACTTAAGCAGCCACTTTCCTATCCCACACTCTAGGCAAAGCTTTTTGCTGCAATAGTTATTCTTTAACTCAATAAGCGATTGCCCTTGGGCGGCATTTCCGGCATTTATTCCCAAAGAATCAAAACCTGAAAGAATAGTATTGTTCTCGGCAGAAATTTTTTCCAAAAACAGCATAGCCCGTTCGGCATAACTTTCATCGTTGCGATGCTTGCTCAATAAAAACATCATCGACACCACGGAGTTGATAACAATATTCTCAAACGCCATTTTACCCAAAGTCTTTTTCCGTTGTTGTGAAGGTTTCCCAAATCGGTAATGGGTTTCCCAATATGGCGATGTGGAAACATTGAACAAATCTTCCAAGTCTTCCATTTTTGCTGCTTCTGAAATCTTAGAAAGCAAAGCATTAGATTGATGGACCAAGGCTGCAAACTGTGCAATTCTTACCGAGGGGAAATTAACGGGACGTAGCCGCAAAAACTTCCATAAATGACCGGGAATAGGGGAGAGATTAAATTTGCTTTTCAGAAAATGATATTCTGTTTGTAGTTGTTCGGTGTAATCGTCTTCCGCTTCATCGTCGAGCAAACCCGCCTGCCCAAAAAGCAAGGCTTCCAATTGAAACAAAGAGGAACGGTGCTTTGCTATTACTTGCAGGGGCGTGGATTTTGCCAACATCTCAAAAGGCAGGGAATTCACTTTAAAGCCAAAATTCTTGGCTAATTGGAAGTAAAACGCTTCTTCCAAATTGTTGTTGTTCAGCAACAAATAAGCGGCTATCTCTGTAGCCTTTCGTTCCATTCGTTCAATCAACAAGCGTTCCAGCCACAGGTTTCGATTCAAGTCAGGCACACGAGCAATATCAGCTCCGCAAGGAATCCATTGGCGAGATTTAAGCAGCGAAGTATAGTTTTCGTACACGCCCCAATTCAGTTTTTGCTTGAGTTCGAGCGTTGGTATGGCCTCGCCGTCTTTTCGGTGGATTATGCGGTCGCTATCAAGAACAAGGTGCAGGATTATCGTATCGTAGTTGCTGTTCCCGCTATGTTTGTGGGCATCCCAGTCCGAAGCATTTATATGAATTTCAACATTTCCGGCCCAAGTAGTGTCTCCAATTTTAATTAGAGCATTGGTGAAATCGGGTCCGGCATTGGAGTTTAGTTCGCCGGGTTTTAAAACCTGAATTGTTTCGCCCGTGGTGGTTCTCAGGTTCTGCTGGTCGAACAGCCTATATTGCCATATATAGAATAGAAACTGCTCGGTCATAGAGCGAAAGTAGGAATAAATGGAAATGAAAATTATTGTTTCCAGCTAATTTCTAAACCCGAGATAAATAAAATCTGAAATCTTCGATGTAGTTTAAAAAACTTGCCATATTTGCAACGATGACTATAACCGATAAAATTAAAACCGCCATTCGCGATGTGCCCGATTTCCCGAAACCGGGTATTTTGTTTAAAGACATAACTCCCATTTTGCAAGACTCAGCATTGTGTCGAGAAATTACCTTAGAACTTGCTTCACAGCTAAAAGGCACAAGGATTGACGCTATTGCTGCGGTAGAAAGTCGGGGTTTTTTGTTTGGAATGCTGCTGGCTGCCGAATTAAAAGTGCCATTTATCCCTGTTCGGAAATCGGGGAAATTGCCTTACAAGACCATTGGTTACGAGTATAAATTAGAATATGGAAGTGCCAAAGTGGAAATTCACACCGATGCAATTAAGCCGGGCTGGAATGTGTTGATTCACGACGACCTTTTAGCTACTGGAGGAACTGCGGCTGCGGCTGCCGAATTGGTTAAGTTATCGGGTGGCGTTGTTAGCGGCTTTTCTTTTTTAGTTGGTTTAGGCTTCTTGAATGGGCGAGATGTGCTGAAAGGCTATAGCAATAATGTGTGGGAATTAGTTGACTATTGATTTTCGGCAAATATTGGCATCTAACTTTTCAAGCCTAATTTGAAAGCTTTTCTTAGCAAATTCTCCCTTCTTTCTCATCACGATTTCAGGAATTTTCTTTCGGGTTCATTCTTTCTAACGCTTGGGGTTCAGATTCAAAGCGTGGCTGTAGGTTGGCAGGTTTATGAAATCACTAAGAACCCACTTTGGCTTGGTTTGATTGGTCTTTCCGAAGCCATTCCGTTTATTATTTCTACATTTCCGGGTGGCCACTTTGCCGATACCCGCCGCCGGAAACGCATTATGCAATATACCGTGTCGGGTTATTTGGTTTGCAGCCTTTCTTTACTAATGCTGAACACTTTTGCTTCCAATTGGATTAGCGGTTCAGGACTTTGGGCAATCTTTGCCGTGATTAGTTTGATTGGAGTTTTGCGGGGCTTTTCATCACCCGCCCGTGCTGCGTTGGGCTATCAGCTTATCAAAAAAGATGAAATGCTGCAAGCAGCATCCATCAGCAGTACCACTTGGCAAGCAGCATTTGTGCTTGGCCCTGCAATTGGTGGGGTGATATACGGAATGTATGACTGCACAAGTGCCTATCTGCTCACCTGCGTTTGCACTAGCATAAGTCTGTTAAGTTATTTTCTGATAAGAGCTAACCCGGTGGCTGCATCAGACACAACCGAACCTGCATTAACTAAGGTAAAAGAAGGCTTAACTTTTTTCTTTAACCATCCTATTATTCTTCCGGCCATGTCCTTAGATATGTTGGCAGTTTTATTTGGTGGTGCAGTGGCGGTATTGCCAATGTTTTGCGATGTAATTCTGCATACCGGCCCAGAAGGCTTAGGAATACTAAGAGCTATGCCTTCCGTAGGCGGAATATTGGCAGGATTTGTAGTAACGCTAATCCCTTTAAAGAAAAATGCAGGTAAAAAGCTTTTAGCAGGAGTTTGTTTGTTTGGATTAAGTATGGTGCTTTTTGCTCTAAGCCGAAACTTTTACCTATCCTGTGCCTTACTAATATTGAGTGGTGCTGCCGATATGGTGAGCGTTGTTATCCGAAGCACAATTCTGCAAACATTCGCCCCCGAAGAAATGAGAGGACGATTGAGTGCCATCAATTATATCTTCGTAGGAACTTCAAACGAAATAGGGGCTTTTGAAAGTGGTGTTGCTGCTCGCTTTTTGGGTTTAATTCCCTCGGTAGTGATAGGCGGATTCAGTACTATTTTTATTTCAGGCGTTGTTGGCATTGTATCGAAGCCAATGCGTGAATTGGAGTTTGAAACATAATGGCAAGCTGATGACGCAGATGGTTACACTAAGTTAAAGCGTATTTCGCTCCCGGCATAGATTTTACCACGCCTTTCATTTCCAACCCAAATAAAGTAGATGATGATTGGCTAAGCGTAAACCCTGATTTGATAGAGATAATATCAATATTAAGTGTGCCTTCGCTTTGCAGGAGATCGGCTAGTTTTTGTTCATCAGAAGTTAAATCAATAAATAGTTGTTTTTGAACGCTCTTTTTGCCGCTAATCCCATCCAATTCCCATCCTAAAATATAGCATACATCTTCGGCAGACTCTACCAAATGAGCTTTCGTCCGTTTTATCAAACTGTTGCAGCCCTCAGAATAAATATCGTTAGCCCTACCGGGTACAGCCATTACATCGCGGTTATATTCATTAGCAAGATTTGCAGTAATTAAGGCACCACCCGTTTTGCTTGCTTCAATCACCACCACAGCATCGGTCATGGAGGCAACTACCCTGTTTCTGTCCGGAAAATTGCTGGGGTCGAGTTTTGTTCTACTGGCATAAGCTGAGATTACCCCCCCGTTATGCATCATTTTTTCTGAAACACTTTTATGTTGCGATGGATAAAGCATATCTAAGCCGTGACCAACAACTCCTACTGTTTGCAAACTGTGGCTCAAAGCGGCCCGATGAGCTACCACATCTATTCCATAAGCCAAGCCACTTAATATTAAGGGTTGGAAAGGAGCTAAACCTTCCACAATTTTTTCGGTAATCATTTTGCCGTAGTCGGTAGCTTTTCGAGTTCCCACAATACTGATTATCCGCTGGGCATTCAAATCCATTTTGCCTTTGCAGAAAATCAAAATCGGACTATCGTCAAGTTCTTTCAGCCTGCGTGGATAGTTTTCATCCAAAAAATACAAGGACTCAATCTGATTCTTCTCCATGAAAACCAACTCCGCTTCGGCACGCTTCATTACATCTTGCTTAAGAATTTTATCGGCAATTGCTGCTCCAACACCCGGAACCTTAAGTAATGCTTGTTTCTTTTGTTTGAAAACAGCCTCCACCCCTCCGCTATATGCAATGAGTCGTCGAGCCAAAATCGGGCCGACGCCATCAAGCATTGTGATGGCAATTTTGAATAATAAATGTTCTCTTAACAACGGGCGAAAGGAATTATACTATTTTCGTGGCCGACAAATTTAACATTATTTAAATGAAAAGAACCAACAGCTTAGTATTAACTTTTTGCTTTTCAGCAATTTACTTTTTTGCGTCCGCCCAAACGGGTACTATAAAGGGAGTAGTAAAGGACGGAAAAACGAAAGAAACGGTACCCGGCGTGAACGTAGTTTGGGAAAAAGACAAGACAAAGGGCACTGCAACCAACCTCGATGGGCAGTTTGAAATGAAAGTTCCGGCGGGAAAACAAACTATCGTTTTTAGCAATATTTCTTATGCTGAACAAAAGAAAACGGTGGATGTAAAAGAAGGTGGCACCGTAGAATTGGAGATAACCTTAGAAACGTCTTCAAAAGAATTGGGAACGGTTGTTTATTCGGAAGGTAAGTTCGCCAAGCCCTTAGAGAAAGTAACCGTTTCGATGGAGGTAATTAAGCCAAACATTATCGAGAATAAAAACACCACCTCTATGGATCAGGCTGTTCAACAAACACCTGGTGTAACTATTGTAGACAACGAGCCACAAATAAGAGGAGGAAGCGGATATAGCTTTGGTGCGGGAAGCCGGGTATTAGTATGTGTTGATGATTTGCCATTGCTTTCAGGTGATGCAGGTCGGCCGAGTTGGGGCTTTTTGCCCGTAGAAAACGTAGAACAAATTGAAGTAATAAAAGGGGCGTCTTCTGTATTGTACGGTTCTGCTGCTTTAAATGGAGTGATAAACATCCGCACAGCATACCCAAGAGATGTGCCTTTAACCAAAATCTCTATTGCTACCGGATTTTATGATACTCCTAAATCAAAAGACAATTTGTATTATGGAAAGGTGAACCCAATCCAATCTAATTTGAATTTTTTGCATTCTCGTAAAATTGGACAATTGGATTTTGTATTAGGCGGAAATTTATTTTATGACCAAGGGTTTATCGGGCCGGGCTCAAACCTTAATGATAAATACATTTTAGGCATTCCTTATGCAGTTGACACCACACAAGTAAGAGACGCAAATGGCAAAATCACTAAAATAGATACTACCTTAACTCGTCAAGAAGGGTCTTATGAGCGTCGGGGGAGGGTAAATATGAATCTTCGTTACCGATTTAAAAAAGTTGAAGGTCTTTCAATTGGTGTAAACGGTAATTTTATGTATAGCCATTCGAGTGGTTCTTTACTATGGGACAATGATAGCACAGGGTTATATCGTGCTGGGTCGAACTCGGTAACAGAAACCAAACAAACAACGTATAATATTGACCCCTTTCTTACCTACTTTGGAAAGAAAGGAGCAAAACACGGATTACGTACTAGATTGTTTCATGTGAATAATGCTAACTCTGGTAATAGAGCCAATAAATCAGATTTATTTTATGCCGATTATCAGTATCAGCAACGTTTTGACGACTACGGTGTAAAGGATTTTACACTCACAACGGGCTTTATGGGGACATATACTATAGCTGAAGCGAGTTTATATTCAGGCAACGAGGACAAATCAGGTAAAAGCAAAGCAAGTAATTTGGCTGGCTATTTACAGCTCGACAAAACATTTTGGGATAGGCTAACGATAAATGCAGGTATGCGATATGAGTACTTTACAATTAATAAGAACAGTCAAGGTAAACCAGTATTCCGTTCTGGCTTAAATGTTAAAGTTTTCACCTATACCTTCATAAGAAGTTCCTTTGGGCAAGGCTTCCGCTTCCCAACAATTTCAGAAAAATATATTAATACCAATATTGGCCCAGTAAGTATTTACCCTAATCAAACTCTTGGTTCGGAAACCAGTTGGAACGCTGAAGCAGGAATAAAGCAGGGAATAAAAATTGGAAACTTTATGGGATATTTGGATCTTGCATACTTTAGACAAGAGTATAAAAATAACATTGAATTTATTTTCAATTTTTGGGGAGCAACATCCTCAACCGGAGGGCTGAGTGGGCTTGGTTTTCGCTCAGTTAATGTAGGTAATACCCGTTCTTCAGGAGTTGATATTTCATTCTTAGGCGGAGGGAAAATAGGTAAGGTGGAAATTAATACTTTATGCGGATATACCTATATGCTGCCTGTTGCATTGCAGCCTAATTATATTTTTGACAATGATTCTGTGGCCAATAGAACCTACATTAATACAAGTTCAGACACTACTAACAATATCTTGAAATATCGTTTTCAGCACTTAGTTAAGGCTGACCTTGAGTTTAAGTGGAAAGGCATTCTTGTGGGAGGCAGTTTCCGGTTCAATAGTTTTATGCAGAATGTTGACAAAATATTTGAATCGTATAACAATGGTTCCGGTTTTGGAAACGTAACCCGCTATCGCAAAAATCACAACAATGGAGATTATGTTGTTGACTTACGCATAGCTTATGATTTTGATAAGCACAGCCGTTTGTCTTTAATTGTTAACAATCTTCTTAATAGAGAATATGCCTTACGCCCATTGGTGATGATGCCGCCTCGTGTTTGGGCTTTGCAATATAGTTTGAAGTTTTGAGTGCAAATTCACATAAACAAAAAAGGCGATTTCTTAAAAGAAATCGCCTTTTTTGTTTAGCAAGGTTTTCAGCCCACCACCGCCTTTAGGGATAAATCTAACGACTTAATTTGGTGCGTAAATGCTCCAATGGAAATATAGTCGACCCCGGTTTCGGCATAGCTTTCTAAATTGCTTTCGTTTATTCCGCCTGAAGCCTCAGTTTCGTAGCGTTTGTCAATAATATTTATGGCTTTTCTAATGCTTTTGGGGGAAAAGTTATCCAGCATAATTCTATGGATATTACCCGTTCTTAAAACCGTTTCCAGTTCCTCAAAATTGCGAACTTCTACTTCAATTTTCAAGTCTTTACCTTTAGTTTGAAGATAGGAATTTGTTAGTTGGATTGCTTTTTCTATTCCTCCGGCAAAGTCAATATGGTTATCTTTCAGCATCACCATATCATACAAGCCAAAGCGGTGATTTTGTCCTCCACCAATTCGTACAGCTTCCTTCTCAAACCATCGAAGCCCGGGCGTGGTTTTGCGAGTATCGAGCAGCGTAACCGAAGTATGGCTAACCATTTTCACTAATCGATTAGTGAAAGTGGCAATGCCGCTCATTCGCTGCATAAAGTTAAGAATAAGCCTTTCGGATTGCAAAATTTGTAACTCAGGGCCTGAAAGGCAAAAAGCTATATCGCCAGGGTTTATTTCCTCTCCATCCGTTAAGCAGATTTCTAATTTTAAATCAGCTGAAATCAGTTCAGCTACTTTTTGAGCCACCGAAATGCCAGCTAAAATGCCATTTTCTTTAACTAATAGTTTAGCTTTACCTTTTGCATTAAGAGGAATACAGGCTAATGAACTGTGGTCACCATCGCCAATATCTTCAGCTATGGCTAAGCGGATTAAGTCAATAGATAAGTCCTGAGAAAGCACAAGAATTTTATTCGTTCTCGAAACGCAACTGTTGCATCTGCATTTTGTCCCCTTGTTTTTTTACCAAGAAATAAACACGGAAGTTGCCGTTAGCTGTACTCAGCGTCCCAATAGCATACTTAGAGCCGTCTTTTGCTTCACCACGGTGCAGAATTCTGAAATCCTTAACGGGATGTTTGGTGAAGAAGTCCTTTAAGATTTGACCGGCCTGTTGCTTAGAATAGTTTCCTTCCTTATCAATAATGGTTAAGTCAACATTTCCGGAAAAAAATTTTGCAACACTTTCACCGCTGCCTGATTTTATAGCGGAAGCAATTTCATCGTGAATTTCAAAACCAACGATGATGGGTTGAACCAAAAACAGGACATAAAACAGAATAGTTTTCATAATTTGGTTAAAGTTTCAAAAATCAAGCCAGTGCGAAAATAGCGGAAATGTTTTATTTCTACTAAAAATGTTTGGAGGTGGCTTTTCCCAACATTATCCAGTGGTTTCTATAGCGTTCCTCTCAAGGCTTGCTCTCTTTCAATAGCTTCAAACAAAGCTTTGAAATTTCCTTTGCCAAACGATTTTGCTCCTTTGCGTTGGATGATTTCATAGAAAACGGTTGGGCGGTCTTCTACCGGTTTTGAGAAAAGCTGTAACAAATACCCTTCTTCATCTCTATCTACCAATAAATTCAAGCGTTTCAGGTCTGCAATGTCTTCGTCTATTTTCCCTACACGAGAAAGCAAATCTTCATAGTAAGTCTCGGGAACTTGCAAAAATTCAATACCCCGTTTGCGAAGTTCGGTAACGGTTTTAATAATGTCATCTGTTGCTAATGCCAAGTGCTGCACCCCAGCTCCACCATAGAAATCAATATATTCCTCAATCTGACTTTTCTTTTTCCCTTCGGCGGGCTCATTTATCGGGAATTTTACATAACCGTTTCCGTTACTCACCACTTTACTCATTAGTGCGGTGTATTCCGTTCCAATGTCGTTATCATCGAAGGTGATAAGTAGTTTAAAGCCCATGACCTCTTCATAAAACTTCACCCAGGTGTTCATTTCGCCCCAGCCTACATTTCCAACACAATGGTCGATGAATTGCAAACCCACACTTTCGGCCTTGAAAGCACTCGCTTTCGGTTGATACCCCGGAAGAAAAGCACCGGTATAGTTCTTTCGTTCTATAAACGTGTGAATGGTTTCGCCGTATGTTTTAATAGAAGCCAGTTTTACTTCGCCCCATTGGTCTTTGATAGTTTTAACCGGATGAACAGCCACGGCACCGCGACTTGTGGTGGCTTCAAAAGCTTTTTCTGCGTCATCCACCCAAAGAGCGAGGGCTTTTACGCCGTCGCCGTGTTTACGAACATGCTGGCTAATTTCGCTTTCGGGGTCGAAAGAAGTGGTTAGCACCAACCAAACTTTACCTTGTTGCAGCACATAACTCGCACGGTCTTTAAGGCCGGTTTCCGGACCTGCATAAGCGACTAGTTCAAATCCCCAGCCAGCTTGATAGTAGTATGCACTTTGTTTGGCATTTCCCACATAAAACTCAACGTGGTCGGTGCCTTTAAGGGGTAAAAAATCGGATGAATTGTTTTTATGAAGTAATTCTAAAGGGGAAAGTTCTGTGGTTTGCATGGTTGAAAATTATTAAGCAAAGATATTTCAATTTTGAATTGCAGGAAATTCATGTAAAATGGAAAACAGTAACGACTATTCCACTAATTCTCCTCTTTGGGCTTTGGTTTTGCTTAAAGGACACCTACCTCTTCGCATACAAATTAACCAATTTAGTGTCCTCAAATCCACTTTCGTGTTGGGCAATTAAATTGGTTATTCCATGTTTTAGGCACATTGCCTTAATGGTGTCTAAACGGCCTTCGGTGTTGTGCACCTCTACAACCATTTGCTGAACGAGCGGCCAGTGGCGGTCTTCTAAACCCAATAAAACACTAAGCTCAGCACCTTCGCAGTCTATTTTAAGTAAGTCGATTTTATCCACTTTATATTCATCTATTACAGATGAAATAGTGCGTAATTGACAAGTAAATTCTTTCCCGCCAGACCGAAGAAATTTTGCCATAATGCCGGAAAGGAAGGATGGAACAAATTTGGCATACCACATTTCTTTAGGGGCATTTTTCATGCTGCCTTCAACGGCATTCTTAAACATATTGGGGTCGTCGTCCCACATTTCGGGCTTGCTTGTTGAAAGTGCCGGAGCGTGTGGATAATAGGTAAAAGTGGCCTCGCCCTTAGTATCGCTTAGACCACAATTTAATGGAATCAAGCGTTTGCTATCATACTTTTTGCTGTTGGCTGTAAGGACTTCAAAAATGTCGGGAATGGGTTCGAAGGCAAACACTTTTACCTTTGAACCACGTTGCAACATCCGTACTCCAAACACACCAATATTTGCACCTACATCAAAAACAGTATTGCCATCTTTTACGTCAATTCCGTTAATCATGTAGCCTTCAACATGGCTATCTAACACAAATGCTTCCGGCTTATGCAAGCAGAAAACATCGGTATTGCCCGAAAGTTTTACGGTGGTCAAAGCGGCCTAAAAATCGAAGCTTAATAATTAAGCATTACTGGCATTACCAACATCAAAATTTCTTCGCCCTCCGAAGTGCTATCGGAGGGAAGTAAAATTCCGGCACGATTCGGAACGCTCATTTCTAAGTTAACATTTTCTGATGGTAAGTTAGATAGCATTTCGGCTAAGAACTTAGAGTTAAACCCTATTTCCATATCAGTACCTTCATACTGGCAGGTAAGGCGTTCGTTGGCTTCGTTTGCAAAATCCAAATCTTCGGCAGAAACCTGTAATTCGTTTCCGGTAATTTTTAAGCGAACCTGATGTGTTGTTTTGTTTGAGAATATCGAAACTCGGCGAATAGACCCTAAAAATGACAAGCGGTCGATGGTGAGTTTATTCGGGTTTTCCAAAGGAATAACCGCATCATAGTTGGGGTAGCGGCCATCAATCAAACGACAAATCAGTTCTAAATTGTTGAATTTGAAAAAGGCGTTTTTCTCGTTATAGATAATCTGAACTTCCGAATCATCATTCCCCAATGTACTTTTTAACAAGTTTAATGGCTTTTTGGGAAGGATAAAAGATGCCACTTGCTCAGACTTTACATCCAAACGACGATAGCGAACTAGTTTGTGTGCATCAGTAGCTACGAATGTAACATTTTCGGGTGAAAACTGAAAGAATACGCCCGACATTACAGGACGCAGGTCATCATTACCGGTTGCGAAAATCGTTTTGGTAATTGCTTCCGACAATACTTTAGAAGAAAGCGTAGTGGAGGTAGTACTGTCTAAAGTTGGAATTTCAGGGTACTCGCGAGCATCTTGGCCGGAAAGTTTATATTTCCCGTAATCGCTCGAAATCTCAATGCCCCAGTTGTCTTCATTAACACTGAACGTAAGCGGTTGCTCGGGGAAAGATTTTAATGTATCTAAAAGTAAACGTGCCGGTATAGCTACTGAGCCTTTGCTTTTTGATTCTACCTGAATGGTAGTGGTCATGGTAGTTTCGAGGTCGGAACCCGAAATGGTTAAATCACCTTTATCAATTTTAAATAAAAAATTATCTAAAATAGCGATTGTATTGCTGGAGTTCAAAACGCCCCCAATGGATTGCAATTGCTTTAAAAGTGCGTTGCTGGAAACAATAAATTTCATTTGTGTGTGTTCGTAAGAAGCGGCAAAATTAGCAGAAATACCCTTGTTTCTACATTTGACAAAGGTAGATAAGTCAGAATTATGAATAAGTTTTCAACCTCACCACTTTCCTTCGGGTATCGCCCGTGGCAGTGCTTGCATCTCTGTGAGAATGTGGCTTAAATGTTCGGAATGAAAACCGTTTCGCCCGCCTTTGAGCATAAATGCGTTTGTTGGAATTTGAAGGCTTGCTTCCAATAAATCGGAAATCACTTCTTTGCTCCAATGTGGTTTAGTTTCGGCTAAATCAAAAGCAATCCTTTCAGAAAAAAGCAGGTTGTCGCTTTCTGCATTCTCAAATAAATCTCCCGTTAAATGCCACATTTCGTTCAAGGCGGCTTGCATTCTGGAATGGCTTTCAGGGGTACCATCGCCCAAGCGTAGTAACCATTTTTGAGAATGCACTTTGTGGTATTTTACTTCTTTTAAAGATTTAGCAGCCAAAGCAGCTAATTTTTCATCGTTTGATGCGGATAGCTTTTCAAACAATAATTCAGCAAAAACACTGAAAAAGTATTGCCGTAAAATGGTTTTACCAAAATCGCCATTGGGCTCTTCTACTAAAAGATTGTTTTTAAATTCCCTGTCGTTGCGAAAGAAAGCCAGTTTGTCCTCATCTCTGCCCTTTCCCTCCAACTCTCCGGCATAGGAAAGAAAAGCACGAGCCTGACCAATCAAATCAAGTGAAATATTAGTAAGGGCTATGTCTTCTTCCAAATAGGGGCCGTGGCCGCACCATTCAGCAATGCGTTGTCCAAGGATAAGCCCATTGTCGCCCAACCAAAGCAGATAATCGAAAAGAGCTTTTTGTTTTACTTCCATCCTTACATTTTAATGTTTCCGGTATTGTAAAACATCGGTGCCCGATAGATTTTATCGTTTGCCGGGTCGAAGAAATAGCCATCTTCTTCGGGCGAGTTGGCTGCAATATGCACCGAAGGCACTACCCAGATATTCCGACCTTCTTCGCGGCGGGTATAAACATCACGGGCGTTTTGAAGGGCCATTTCGGAATCCGAGGCATGAACACTGCCAACATGTTGGTGAGGTAAACCCGGCTTGGGTTGTATAAAAACTTCGTATAGATTAAGGTTGTTTTTCATTGTGGGGTTAACTGGCCTGTTTCATTGCACGTTTTGCAGCATAGGCTTCGGCCGCTTCACGCACCCATTGTCCGTTTGCCTCTGCTTCAATTCGGGTATTGAGGCGTTGCTTGTTGCAAGGCCCATTTCCATTAATTACGTTGGTTAACTCTTCCCAATTGGGTTGGCCGTATTCGTAATGCTTGGTTTCGGGGTTATACTTTAAATCGGGGTCAGGAATAGTAATTCCAAGTGCTTCGGCTTGCGGAATGGTGCGGTCAATAAAGCGTTGACGCAATTCGTCATTCGTCATTAGTTTCACTTTCCATTTCAGCAACTCGCCGCTGTTTGGTGAATGAGCATCGGATGGGCCAAACATCATTAAAGTAGGCCACCACCAGCGGTTAAACGAATCTTGAGCCATGGCTCGCTGTTCGGGTGTGCCACTCATTAAGGTTGAAATAAGCTCGTAGCCCTGACGGTGATGGAAATTTTCTTCTTTGCAAATTCTTACCATTGCCCTACTGTATGGGCCATAGGAACCTTTAGCTAAGAGGGTTTGGTTTACAATTGCGGCCCCGTCAACCAACCAGCCAATTGTGCCAATATCGGCCCAGGAAACGGTAGGGTAATTAAAAATGCTGGAATACTTGGCTTTTCCATCGAGCAATTGCTGAATCATTTCGCTTCTGTCCACGCCCAAGGTTTCGGCTCCACAATAAATGTAGAGTCCGTGACCACCTTCGTCTTGCACTTTGGCCAATAAAACAGTTTTGCGTTTCAGGCTGGGAGCCCGGGTAATCCAATTGCCTTCGGGCAACATTCCTACCACTTCGCTGTGTGCATGCTGGCTCATCATCCGCAGCAATTGCTTGCGGTAGCGGTCTGGCATCCAGTCTTTGGGTTCAATCTTTATGCCTTTTTCTATTTTTTCGTTGAATTGGCGTTCGAGTTCTTCGATGCTTTTTTCCATAGGGCGAAGATAGTTTTATTTCATTAAAGGCATCGGCTTACAAAAAGATTGGGTTTAAAAACCCATAAAACAGGTATTCGTTCTTCTTAGCATAAAACCCCGATTGCATACCTATGCATATACAATAGGGTTGAGCAAATTAAATGGAGTTTTGAATTTTGCAGCCAATATATACCTGCCGTGAATTGAAATGTATGGAAGAAAAGGGCTTCCCATTGTTAATTTTCTATGAATAAAAAGTGGAAGGTGTTTCGAAGGATGTTTCGCACCTTCATACCTAAAAACTCAGGTTGCAAACCTGAGTCAACTTGTGTTTTGTTTCACAAATGAATCAGCTAGAACGGGTTCGGGACCTAGGGAATGCTCTCAAGCAATTGCGTGAACGGATTAGGGGCTTAGGGAATGCTTCCAAGCATTTACTTGAACGGGTTCGGGACTTAGGGATTGCTCTCAAGCATTTACCGGAGAGGGTTTCGGGATTAGGGAATGCTCTCAGGCATTTGCTGGAGAGGGTTCCGGGCCTAGGGAATGCTCTCAGGCATTTGTCGGAAAGGGTTCCGGGCTTAGGGAATGCTCTCAGGCATTTGCCGGAGAGGGTTCCGGGCTTAGGGATTGCTCTCAGGCATTTACCGGAGAGGGTTCCGGGCTTAGGGATTGCTCTCAAGCATTTGCCGGAGAGGGTTCCGGGCTTAGGGATTGCTCTCAAGCAATTGCTTGAACTGATTAAGGGATTAGGGAATGCTCTCAAGCAATTGCTTGAAGGGGTTCGGGGATCAGGGAATGCTCTCAAGCATTTACCGTAGAGGGTTCCGGGCTTAGGGATTTTGGACTATTGCTTTATTTTTTATTTGTGTCAAAGAGCCACTTCGTGGGTTGCGTTCAACTAATTAGTTGGAAGCTTTTGGAGGAAATGGAAATCGAATAATTTTCATTAGTTTAACGTCAGTTCGAATTCTGTTGATTCCTTACCTCACCACCATAACATGCCCCATGCGTTTGACTGCATTGCCAAGCGGCGTTACGAATTCAAAAACGTAACAATACATCCCTTCTAATTTTACACCGCTTCTCGATTGTCCGTTCCAAGCCCAAGCCTGATGTTCGGCATGATATACTTCCTGTCCCCAGCGGTCGTAAATTTTCATATCCGAGGTAGCGAATCCTTCACCATCGGCATAAAATGAATCGTTCTTTCCATCGCCATTAGGGGTAAATGCATTGGGAATATAGACATTCAAATCGGGGAAAGCGTGAATCAGTAAGCTTGCTGTATCGAAGCAGCCTTCCCTGTTTTCTACGGTTAGCAACACATTATACCAACCTGAATCAGGGAAGGAGTGAGCTGCATCTAATGTTTGAGCAGTGTCGCCATCATCAAAATTCCAATAATAAAATATGGCATCAACCGATTGATTGGTAAACACAAAATCGCGTTCGGCGGTTTGGTTGGAAGAGAATTGGGCTTTGGGACCAACCACACTTACCCGAGAAGAAGCATTATCTACTATTCCACACAAATCGGTTACTTGGACAGTAAAGCTACCCGAAACAGATGGAGCTACAAAAGTGAAATTATTGATACTGCCTGTGCTTGGCCATAAATAGGTGTAAGGAGCTTTACCTTCGGTAACATTAACAACTAATCGTGCAGTGTCGCCTTTGCAAATACTGGCTTGTGCCAATTCAAACTGCATCGGAGTATAACCTGGAATAATTACGGATGCTGTAGCCGTCGCCTGTTGGTTTTTGCAGGTGTCAGTAACAGTTAAAGAATAATGCGTTGTTTGAAGTGGAAAAGCGGTTAAGGTGCTTTGCGTACTGAGAACTGTGCCCGTGCTATCTTTCCATTCATACACATAACCCGGAATTCCGCCCTGAGGGAAAGCCTCAAAAGTGGTTTGTGCCGGGCAGGCAGTAGTGAAGTCGGGTGATGTGGTTACAGATAATGGGGGCTGATCGGCGAGGGTAAGCGTGATAGACGGGGGTGTTTGGGCAGCACATAAGAAAGTAATAACTGGAGTGATTGTAACACTTTCGCCGAGTGGCTCGGAAACATTATCATAAATCGTGTTCAAATCAATAGATGCAATATTGAAACCTGCAGGGATAGTAACACTTGTAGAAGAAAGGGTATAATCAACCCCTTGAGTAGCGGTACCCGTAACATTAAAGTTAATGGTTAATGGTTCTGAAGTATTTCCGCCCCGTTCAAAAATAATTTTAGTACTTCCGCAGCCCTCAAAAAGGGCAGTATCGTTTAAGGAAGAAGAATAATCGGCTTGAGAAGAAAGGCTTACTGTACCAGATGAGAATGAGCCAGCCTCAAGAAAAACACCGGAATCGTACGCACCATCACCAACATCGGCTATGGCCAATTTAATATGATAGGTTTCGCAGTGTGTAACTTCCGTAGAGGTTGCTGTTAGCACAGTAGTAAACCCATTGTACTGAACAGTCTGCCCTTGTGGGACACCCGCCAAGTCTCCATTATTTACATAATATGCTGAATTGGTTGTGCCATTTACATTATTAATACTTACAGGAGTAGAAACTGTTCCAGGCACTATAGCAATATTGGTTGGAACTGGAATTCCGGGACCACTAATAAAAAAGCCAAAGACATCATTAAAACTTGTACCTACAAACTGTGCGTATTCCTCTGAACCAAACACATATCGAAAACTTACAGTGTCGGTAAGTGGAATAAAATCAAACTCTAAAACGCAAGCATCGTTTGTAGTTAAAGGAGCTACAACGGCGTCTAATGTAAAATCGCCCGGCCCCAACAATAGATTGGACACCGCTAAATTATCATTTGGGCCTACAATATCTATTGCAAACCCAGTACTCATTATGATACCAGATGAAAGTCCTAAATTTGAACTTCCAAAGAAATAACCCATTTGTGTTGAACCACAGGTATATGTAATATTACTTGCTGTTACGCCGCCTCCTAAAAGCACATTCTGAACTAAATCGGTTGGTGTTTGGGATACATCCGCTTGCAACTGCCCATAGCCCTTTACCGAAATGATAAAAAAGCAAAAAAATGCTACTATGTAAGCCTTAGTCTTCAATGAATTGAATGGACAAATGTACGATTTTTTGAATACGGCAATCGTAACGATGAAAAAACAAAAATGTTCGACTGAGGATTGATTTTGATGTTTTTTGTAAAAATGAAAGGTTGTTTTAAGAAAACGCCATTCTAACAAACCCCAACCTACCGAAATGATACATTTGCAATTCTAAATGAAGATTATACATTTAATAAACCCTTTTGCTTCGGCGGCGAATTCTGAAAACGACATTACGCAAAAGCTAACATTTGCCTCAGTAGAAGCGGCAAAGGCAGCATTTTCAAGGAAAGGTGCGGTTGAGGTTTATTTCACTAAGTTTGAAAATGAACAGATAGATACACCCGCTGATTTTCTTTCTGCACCGCTGCTAAGGCAATCTGTAAAAGATAAACCCGAATTTTCAACCTTAAAACAACTGCCATTTATTGCTGAACTGTTCTCCATCTTTAATACTTTGGAGGCCGATTACTTTATATACACCAATATAGACATAGCCCTAAAGCCTGAATTTTACAACTTTGTATTTGACGAAATTAAGAAAGGCTACGATACTTTGATAATTAACCGCCGCCGGATTCCGTATAAGCCTTACACCGCAGCTGATTTACCATTACTTTATAAACTAAAGGGCAAAACCCATCCCGGATTCGACTGCTTTGTGTTTAAGTCCGGAATGCAAAAGAGGTTTGAAATGGAAGATATTTGTGTTGGGATTCCCTTTGTGGAAGCCACGGTAGCACATAATCTGTTCTGCTTTGCCAATAATCCGAAACTATTTCCCAATGAGGATGTAACGTTTCATTTGGGTATGGAAATATTCAAGCCCCGCGATAAGCAGCTATACTGGCACAATCGTAAAACATTCTTTCGGAAAATAAAGCCGAAACTTTGGGAAAGGTTTGATATTAAAAAGTTTCCCTATTTTGAGAAGGGCTTTCCGCTGCGGTATTGGTATTGGGCAAACAACCCGGCTTTATTTACCTTGATGAACCTCAAGCTCGATTTGCGACGAATCGGTATTAATTTGAAATAATTCAACGGCTTTCCATAATGTAGGATTATCCGATTGCATATTATCACCAATTTGAATTACTCCATTTTTTAGCAATTTACTTAGTAATTTTTTGCTTTGCTTTTGGTATTGCTCTTTGCTTAACGTCATCCAGATTGCATCGGCATCAATATTACCCATAAACTGAAAACCCAAACGAATATTGTATGCTTTCGCAACGGTGTTCTCCACCAAAACTTTTGCCTTTAGCTCTTCGAGTTTGAAGATTTCAAACACTAAAAACAGCAACACCAAGGACGATAGCACAGAAACCTGTGTGCCGTTATACTGCTCGTTTGTGAGGTAAAGTCCACATTCCGCAGTTTGAGCTTGGTAGTTTATAGCCGTAATGTGTCCTACGCCGATGTTTTCGCCGCCCGATTCAATAAGGAAAAAGAAATTTAGGGTTCTATCTAAATTATTATACCACCGTTGCTGACTTTCGCTGCTAATAGGATTTCGGTCAATCATAAAACCCATTTCAGAAGCACGGTTTCTAATTTGCCTTAAGTCTTCTAAGGTTTCCTGACTGACAAGATGTAGCGAAATGCCCTGAAATACTATCTTCAAAACGAGGAATCTTTAATTTTAAAGTTTTGCTTACCCAATTGCAGAAAATAGATTTTCCGAAGATATTCGCCTATTATTCCTAAAGCAAACAGAATAATACCCGTGCCAAAAAAAATGGAGGTGATGAGGGATGTAAACCCAAGCTGAACATCATTAAACAGTTTGTTGTAAACATGATAAATACCCAAGCCGAAGCATATCATTGCCGAAAATGTTCCACCCCAAATCATTAGTTTTATCGGGAAATCGGAATAGTTGAATACAATTCGGGCAGAGATACTAATCAGGTTAAAGAGAGAATATCCCGACTGGCCTGCAATCCGCTTTGCTGTTTCTATTTCGGTGTGATGAATTTTGGAAACGTGCCAATGCAGTATTTCATCCAAAAAAATAAACTCAAAATTTATGGCGGCCAGCTTTTGCCGTAAATCGCCTTTAAATAGACGGAACGACGACCCTTTGCCATTCACTTCGGCTCCCTTGCTTAAAATCTTTTTGAATAAAAAACCTCCAGCATCCCTAACCAATTTTCCGTTTCCCTGCCCATTTGCTTTGCCCGACATTCCATATACTAAGTCGGCCTGAGTTTCTGAAAGGCAAGTAATAAGTTTTTGAATTTCGGCTGGCGGGGTTTCTAAATCGTCGTCGAGGGTTATAATGTAGTGTCCTTTGCTGTGCAATATCCCACAAAAAGTAGCAATATGCTGGCCGTGATTGTGGCTTAGGCTGATGTAATTAAGCTGATGTGGGTGTTTATTTTGAAGTTCTTTCAATTTAGCCAATGAACCATCCACGCTGAAATCATCTACAAATATTACCTCGTAGCTTTGATGTTCCTTTTTGAAGGTTTTATCAATTTCTTTAAAAAGCCGTTCAAGGGTTGATGCACTGTTATACACCGGCACTATTACCGAGAAATCAGGAGGATTTTCTGACGAAAGTGTTTGCAATAGCTGGGGTGTTTATCAGACAAAAGTATGCAGGATTCAAAATATTGCAACACTACGGCTAAATTTGAACGAATGGGACGGCAGAATAAAACTTATCAGGAAACAAAAAACCCGAAACAAATAACCAGTAATGTTATTTGTTTCGGGGTTTTTAAAAATCGTGTTCGGAAGCTTAATACGGGGTTACTGCTATTCCAAATGTTAAACCTTGTGGGTTGGGTTGGCCTTTCGACACATTTACATCGTTGAAAATTCCCTGCATAGAATAGAACGCGTAAACGTTAAACATTCCGTAGCCTACGCGAACAGTTGGCCCGAAGCGGAAAGGCGAAATATTGTTGATGTCGAAAGATTTGGTTTTGATAACATCTTTGGCGGCGGTGCTTAAATCTTCTCCTTTAAATTTCCAGTGGCTTTGAAGCATATAGCCAACTTTGAAGCCTACAGCAAATTTAAAACTTTGATTCTTGGCGTTCGGTTTTGAGCGGAAACGCAATTCAAAAGGAACTTCCACATAGTTTAAAGAAAGTTTGTTGCGTTTGATGTTCATTGAATCGGGCAGCTTCATAAAATAATTTGCCCCTACGGAGTCGGAAGCAATAACCGAACGGCTGTGGATATTGAATGAAGAAAAGCCAACTCCAATGGCCAGGCTGATAGGTGAACGACCAAGTGGTTTGTCGAAAAACACAGCGGCAGTAACACCTCCCGAACGGATAGGTGAAACTTTAATCCCCGAACCTGAACTGGATAGAAAATTGAAATCGTAAGTCAAAAAAGTGCGTTCTTTAGCCTGTGGTTTAGCTTTTGGCTTTTTAACTGTGAGCGAATCGGGCGAAATTGCTTGCGAAACTAAGGATGCCGACAAGCCTAAAATGAGCAGAAGGTGTTTTTTCATTTGTAAATTGAAGGGCGAAAATAGTTGGAATTAAGTCGCTGTAGCTACCATTAGCATCAAATAATCGCTAAAAAACCAAAAAACATTGCCAAAAGGCTATTTTTGCCCAAATGTTTGCCATTCAAAATACTATTGTAAGTCAGGAACTTCTAAGCAAAAAGTTTGTGTGCGACCTCGCTGCCTGCAAAGGTGCATGCTGTGTGGCTGGCGATTCGGGAGCACCGCTTTCGGTAAAAGAAGCCTTAGTTTTAGAAGAAATTTATGAAGATGTAAAACCCTTTATGAACGAAAAGGGCATAAAGACAGTGGAAGAACTTGGCACTTCGGTTACCGATAAGGATGGCGATTTGGGCACGCCGCTTGTGGCCGGACGGGAATGTGCTTACACTGTTTTTGAAGCCGACGGAAAAGCGTCGTGTGCTATAGAAAAGGCTTGGTTAGCTGGTAAAGTTGAGTTTCAGAAACCGGTTTCTTGCCATCTATATCCGGTTAGGGTAACGGAATATGAGGGGTTTGATGCTGTGAATTTTCATGAGTGGGATATTTGCAAACCCGCATGCAACTGTGGCGAAAAATTGGATGTACAGGTATTCAAATTCCTGAAAACACCCCTGATTCGGAAGTTTGGTGAAGATTGGTATAAGGAATTGAACGAAATTGATAATGCCTTGAAAAATGAATTTAGAACAACTGCGTGATTTCTGCCTTGCAAAGCCGGGCGTGGAAGAAACCTTTCCCTTTGGCCCCGAAACCCTTGTTTTTAAAGTGATGGGGAAAATGTTTGCCCTCACGGGATTAGATAGTATTGACCCATCGGTAAATCTGAAATGCGACCCTGAAAAAGCTATTTTGTTGCGGGAAACGTATCCCTGCGTTTTGCCCGGCTATCACATGAACAAGCAAAACTGGAACACGGTGATGCTTGACGGTTCGGTGGCCGACATATTGGTTCGGGAATGGATTGACGATTCCTACAGATTAGTATGTGATTCGCTCACCAAGAAGCTGAAGGCCGAGTTGGCCGAAATGTCGTAGGGTTGTCTGGGTAGAGAACCATCCGGCGGCAACCTCTCACTACTCTATTCTTATTACTACCTTTGCTTCCTATTTAAAAATGCAAGCCTATTTAGATAACGCCGCCACCACTCCGCTCGACAAAGAAGTGCTCGAAGCGATGCTCCCCTACATGACCGAGCATTTTGGCAACCCTTCCTCAATTCACGGTTTTGGCCGTAAAACCCGCTCAGCCATTGAACAAGCCCGCAAAACGGTAGCCAATTATTTGCACGTTTCTCCTTCCGAAATATTTTTTACATCGGGCGGCACCGAAGCCAACAACATGGCTATTCAGTGCAGTATTTTTGATTTAGGGATAACCCACGCCATCACCTCTCCCATAGAACATCATGCTGTGGTGCATACCCTCGAAGCTATGGAAAAGCGTGGATTGATAAAGCTTAGTTTTGTGAAATTGTTGGCCGATGGGCATATAGATTTAGCTCATCTCGAAGAGCTTTTGACCGCAAACGAACGAAGTTTTATATCGCTGATGCACGCCAACAACGAAATAGGAAATTTGCTGAATTTAAAAGCCGTTTCGGAATTAGCCGAAAAGCACAAGGCCATTTTTCATACCGATACCGTTCAAACCATCGGACATTATGGCTTTAATCTTCAAGAAACGAAGGTGCATTTTCTTAATTCGGCAGCACACAAATTTCATGGGCCAAAAGGTGTTGGGTTTTTGTATGTAAATTCCGATGTAAGCATAACACCATTGATTCATGGCGGCTCACAGGAACGCAATATGCGAGGCGGTACCGAAAATTTGTATGGGATTGTTGGATTGGCAAAAGCCCTCGAAATTTGCATGCGTGAAATGCAGGAACACATTGATTATGTGCAGGGAATTAAAACCTATATGATTGAAAAATTAGAGGCCAATATTCCCGATGTGCAGTTTAACGGCGACGCAAAAGGCAAATCGCTTTACACGGTTTTGAATGTTTCGTTTCCCCCAACCTCCAAAGCCGAAATGCTTCTTTTTAGTTTAGATATTGCCGGAGTGGCTGCTTCGGGCGGAAGTGCCTGTAGTAGCGGAACCGAAATTGGCTCGCACGTTTTGCGTGGAATTAATGCCAACCCCGACAGGCCATCGGTGCGATTTTCGTTTTCTAAATTCACCACAAAAGCTGAAATTGATTATGCCGTGGCTCAACTAATGAAGATTTACGAATTGGAATTAGTGGCGTAACACATAATAATTTGGTGTCCTGCTTTCCAATTGCGGCTAAAAATAGCAAGAGTAATAAAAAGTAATAGCATAACCTGCTTGGTGTTTAAAAAATGCTTTACTTTTGCCATCAAATTAAAATTCAATTCTTAAAATGAAAATTTCAGTTATTTCAGCCTCTATAATGGCTGTTTTAATGTTTGGTGTTATGACATCTTGCAAAAAACCAACAACAACTACTACAGACTCCACCCTAGATGCTAACGTGGATCAACAAAATAAAGATGGTAATGATTACAAAAGCCAAATGGACCAAGCGGACAATGACATTAATAGCGTTTTGAGGGGTAATTCAACGTTCAACAAAACAGAAGAAGGCTTTCAAATAGCTGCAACAACTATTTGCGGGTGTACCATTGATTCAGTTTCAGGAGCGAATGATAAAATCATTTATTTTAGCTTCAATGATGCCGTGGCCACTTGCTTGAATTCTGCCTACAAAAGGTCAGGAAATATTAAAGTACAACTTACAACTGGACAACAATGGAACGATGCTGGTTCGGTAATTACTGAAACCTTTACCGATTATAAAATTACACACATAAGTAGCGGAAGATATATCATGTTTAACGGTGTTAAAACACTTAAGAATGTGAATGGCTTAGACTGGCTTCAAGTGTATTATGGAAATCCTGTTACTTATCAAGAACGAGCTTTCAACGTTGATGTGAAATTCAACAATAATGGCCAAGCCATATGGAACAGTGCACGCAGGTCGGAATGGAGTTATGTGTCAGCTACAGGTGCAATTAACTTCAAGGCTTATGGCGATACTACCGTTAATGGCTTTGCCAACACCGACACTTGGGGACTAACCCGAATAAATCAACCTTTCACAACCTATTACAATACCCCCATCCAATCCAACACAACCTGCGGGTTATGGAAGTTTAAATCAGGTGAATTGGTTTGCCACGTAAATAATGCTAATTATACGCTTACCCTTGGTGTAAATCAAGATGGCACAGCAGCCTCAGCATCGGGTTGTGCTTATGGCTATAAAGTAGCTTGGGATTTCAATGGCACAGCTAATAATGCCGTGTTTGCATATTAGAAAATACTTGCTGTAACTAACTACCCCTTAAAGCGAAAGCATCGTTTTAAGAGGTAGTTTTTGTTTTAGAAAAGGTACAGGTTTTCTTAATTATATTGGCACTTGATAACACTTTAGTAAGAATTTGATAAAATCCTAATTCTGTTGTTACCAATATTTAACACAAAATGTATCTTTGCCGCCTTTATAAAAAATAGTCCTGAAAATCAGGACTTATCTATAAAATCAAGGATTTAGAATTAGATTTTTCAGAAAAACATAAACGGATATATCCGTCAACAAATAGATATGAGAATAGGGAGCGGCGAACTTGGTGCAGAACAGTTTTTTCAAGTAATATCAAATAGAGATACAGTAGAAATTTCTTCAGAAGCCAAGGAAAAGGTGGAGAAAAGCTATGCCTTTTTAAAGAAATTTTCGCAAGACAAAGTCATTTACGGCATCAACACGGGCTTCGGGTCCATGGCTCAATTCAAAATTGATGACGAAAGCCGCGAGGAACTTCAATATAATTTAATCCGCAGTCACAGTGCAGGGGCTGGGAATTTCTTACCTGAATTGTATCTCCGCTCTGTTGTTTTAGCTCGGCTCAACACACTTCTAAAAGGCTTTTCGGGCATTCATACCGACGCAGTGGAACTGTTGGCCACATTGCTTTCCAAAAACATCCTTCCTGCAATTCCCGAACATGGGGGAGTAGGTGCCAGCGGCGATTTGGTGCAATTGGCTCACTTGGCCTTGGGGCTTATTGGCGAAGGAGAAGTGCTTTTTGATGGTAAAATTCAAGAAACAAAAGGCGTATTCGCAACTAACAACATTACCCAGCTAAAGGTACATGTAAGGGAGGGTCTAGCTCTCATGAACGGCACTTCGGCCATGACGGGTATTGGACTTATAAACCTGAAACTAGCTCGCCGTGCTATGCACTATTCTATTGTAGCCTCGGCTATCATAAACGAAATTGTGCAGGCTTATGATGACCACTTCTCGTTTGAACTAAACGACACTAAACGCCATAACGGTCAGGCAAATGTGGCTGCCGAAATGCGAAAACTCTTGGCCGGAAGCAAATTGGTTAAGCATCGTCCCGACCATCTTTACAATAAGAAAGTGGAGGTGGATGTTATCAAGGAAAAAGTGCAGGAATACTATTCTGTTCGATGCGTTCCCCAGATTTTAGGCCCCGTTTGGGACACTTTGGAATATGCCGAAAGGGTGTTGGTGAATGAATTGAATTCGGTGAATGATAATCCAGTGATAGATGCCGAACGCGAGAATGTATATCACGGTGGAAATTTCCACGGTGATTATGTGGCATTGGAGATGGACAAAATGAAGATTGCAGTTACCAAAACTTGCATGTTGGCCGAACGTCAACTTAACTTTTTGGTGAACGATAAACTGAATAACGTTTTACCCCCCTTTGTCAATTTGGGCAAACTGGGCTTGAATTTCGGAATGCAAGGCATACAGTTTACCGCGACCAGCACTACTGCCGAAAATCAAACACTCAGCAACCCAATGTATGTTCACAGTATTCCCTGCAATAACGACAATCAGGATATTGTGAGCATGGGGACTAATGCTGCCCTTATCACCAAAAAAGTAATCGACAACACCTTTGATGTGTTGGCTATTGAGATGATGGCCATTGCTCAGGCAATTGACTTTTTGAAATCGGACAAAAAGATGTCGCCGCTTACCCGAAAGGTGTATGACCATATCCGAAGTGTTTCGGATAAATTTGTTACCGATTCGCCCAAATACAAAGAGATTAAAAAGCTTAGCGATTATTTGAAAGAAAACGATTTGGAGCTGTAAGAAAGAGTTTCCGCTGCTCTCCCCCTTTTAAAGGGGGAGTTGGAGGGGGTTTAAAAACAAAATTCCAATAATCACCTAATCAACACGTATGAAAACAGCACTAGTAACTGGAGCTTCGCGTGGCATAGGGCGAGCCGTTGCCCGAAAGTTGGGCAAGATGGGCTACTATGTTGTGGTGAACTTTAATTCCAAAATTGATGAAGCCCAAATCACCTTAGACGAGATAAGAACGGAAGGGGGAGATGGAGAAGTTCTGCAGTTTGATGTTTCCAATTTTGAAAATACTAAATCTACTTTGGAGGCTTGGTTAGCATCTCACCCCGAACACATTGTAGAGGTGCTGGTAAATAATGCCGGCATTACCCGCGATTTGCTAATGGTTCAAATGGAGCAGGAGGATTGGGGTAAAATCATCAATACAAACCTGAATAGTTTTTACAATGTTACCAAGCCCTTGCTGCAAGGCATGGTTAGGAAACGCTATGGTAGGATAATAAATATTGTTTCTTTGGCGGGAGTAAAAGGTAATCCGGGCCAGGTGAATTATGCTGCGGCAAAAGCCGGAATTATTGGTGCTACCAAATCCTTGGGTTTAGAATTAGCTAAACGAAATATTACCGTTAATGCAGTAGCACCGGGCTTTATTGCTACCGATATGACTGCCGAACTTCCCGAAGCTGAGTTAAAGGGGATGATACCTATGAACCGTTTTGGTAAACCCGAAGAAGTAGCTGCTGTAGTTGGGTTTTTAGCTTCTCCCGAAGCATCCTATATTACGGCCGAGGTGATAAATGTAAACGGCGGGATTTACAGTTAGAATCAGTTTTTACTACCTTTGGCCAATGAAGTTTATTGGCGTTTCCGCTTGTTTTATTTACCCCGATTCCGCCCGCACCGCCCACGGACATAAAACCCTGCAATACTTTGAGCGGGATATGTCGCGATACCTTTCTCGCAAAGGGTATATGCCTATTTTGATTCCCGACTTGGATGATGAAGAGCAGTTCACCGATTTCATTTCGCAGATGGATGGTTTTGTTTTTCAAGGAGGAGCTGATTTGGCACCTGAAACCTACGGCGAAACGCCCATTCTCGATGGCCGTTGGAAAGGCGATGCCCACCGGGATGGCTATGAGTTGAAGATTATGGATTTCGCTATTAAGAACAACAAACCGGTATTTGCTATCTGCCGCGGGTTTCAGTTGATGAATGCATACTTTGGAGGAACATTGTATCAAGATTTGCAAACGCAAATTCCGACCATTTCCGCTCACCGCAGTGCTGAATTGTATGATAAGATTTGCCATCCGGTGAGTTTTACGCCCGATGGACTGTTTGCGAAGCTTTTCACCGAATATTCCAAACCACAAGTAAATACGGTTCATCATCAAGGCGTAAAAGATTTAGGCAAAAACCTTAAAGTGCAAGCTATAAGTCCTGCTGATGGCTTGGTGGAAGCCTTTACTTGGAAGGGTGCAGAAGAAGGGAAAGTGGTGGCGGTGCAATGGCATCCCGAATTTTTCCACACTATTAAAGACCAACTTATTCCGGCTAATCCGGTGTATGACCATTTCCTATCATTCGTATGAAGCAAAAACTAAAGCTCGTAGAGGTAGAACACGAAAAAAACGGCTATCATTATTTTCTTAAACTGAAAATAAACGGGCTAAAGGCCAGTTTTTTGGTGGATACCGGTGCAACGCATTCTGTTATGGACATAGAGCGATTCAAGTCCTTTTCCACTGACGAAAAACCAAAGGAAAACGAATCGCTATCTACCGGGCTTGGCACAAACTCTATGCAAAGCCATTATGTGAAACTTAAATCACTGGAAATTGGCGACCTTAAATTAAAAAAGTTCCACATGGTATTGATGGATTTGTCCCACGTTAATCAATCCTATGCTTCTATGGGGAAAGACCCTATTGATGGCGTATTGGGAACAAATGTGCTTCGAAAACTACAGGCAGTGATAAACCTGAATAAGAAGGGGGCTTTTATGGAGATTAAAGGGTAGTGATAGGGTAGGATTATATCATCTCCGCCGCCCTTTTTCCCACCAAACTGCCTAAGGCAACCCCCATGCCACCCATCCTGACGGCTACCACGAGGTTTTTATCCAAGCGTTCAAGTATTGTTTTTTTGTTTTCGCCCAAACCCATAATGCCGCTCCAGCGTTGGGCAATCTTTGCATTGTGGCGGGGAAGAATCAGGGTATGAAGATAATGCTCCAACTCTTCCTGAACAAGGTTGGTGAGGCCCATTTCATAAGTGGTTTCGGTTTCGAAGTCCAAATTACGCCCTCCGCCAAGCAGTATTCGGTTATCTATATTCCTGAAATAGTAATAGCCTTTATCAAAGTGAAACGCTCCCGAAAAGGGGAGCTTTTCTATGGGCTCGGTTATCAAAACCTGAGCACGGGCGGGTTTCACATCCAAAGCAGGTAATAGTTGGCGGGCAAAAGCATTAGTGGCAACAATCACCGTTGATGCATTAATTTGATACCCGTTCGAAAGCTTCACAATAATGGAATCATTACCGGTTTCTAATTGTTCCGCTCCAATGCCGGTTAGGGTCACAACATCCATTTCCACACATTTCTTCCACAATGCCCGCATCATTTTTCCGGTATCAAGAGCTCCTTCGTGTTGGTTAAAAATGAATTCCCTAACGCCCGAAAAGCCAAACTCCCTGATTTGGTCGGAAGCCACCGAATAGGTATTTTCGAGCTGCATAAGCTGTTGTATCTTTTCGTTGAATGCCTTAATTTGTGAAGAACATTTTGCAAAATGCCGACTTTCGTTTTCAAGAAACAACTCGTAGCCGCCGCAGGGAACATAGTTTATGGCTTCGTCGCCTAGGGTTTCTCGTAAAAGTTTAAGTCCCTCGAAACGGTTTTTAACCAAAGCCAATACCTCGGCTTCGGGGCTTGCTTTTAAATCATCAATTAGTTCTCCAATGCTGCCAAAGCAGGCAAACCCTGCATTTTTGGTGCTGGCACCCGAGGGCAAATTGCCGCGTTCAATAAGCAATACCGATGCTTGAGGGTTTAGTTTCTTGGCCCACAAAGCCGCCGACAAACCCACAATTCCCCCACCGACAATCAACACATCGGGGTGAAACAAGAAGCTTTTACTTTCCCAGTAGCTAAGCATATTGAAGGTGCTGTTGAAAGGCTATGAAGGTTGTTACTCTTTTGATTCTAAATTTTGGAACTCCTTCCTTCCTCTTTCTTTATATCTAAATCTTAGTATTGAAGATTGCATTAAAGTAGTTCCAACAGTGCCATACATTAAACCGGTGCCGACCCTTGAACTTAAACCAAATTCCATAAAATATTCCTGTCCGAATTTTACATCAATCTTAACGGAATCAGATTTTTCAGAGTTGAACCAAATCTTCCTTTCGCCTTCTTCATATAGCTTTATTGCATATTTCGAACTGTTTCTTACCGTTGCTATTTTTGTATTTTCATCATATATATCTAGGTCCATAAACGAGTCTCCAAAGGCTGCATTCTTGTTATACAAATACAACAATGCATATTGAGGATTTTCAGGAAATTTAGATTTAGTGATGGAATCCTGCACCGAAACCATTTTTGCTATTACTGCCTTTGGGTCTTCACTATAATAGATATCGGCTTTTAATCGAAAGCAGGCATTTCCATCATTCGGCTCTTTAAGGCTGGTTATTCTTACAATGTTTCCACCGGCTTTGCGAGCCTTTTTCTTAGCCTTTTCAATTGTATTTTTATAACCACATTCTTCAGGTTTGGTAGTTTCTCCAATCTTCAAATTGCCTTTAAATACGCAACCGCTGTCGGGAAAATCCTGAAATTCTTTCACCACAAATACTTCATCGCTGTCTCCTACCGGATTGGAGAAACTGCGGGGAGAGTGAATTTTTGAAAAGGAATTCAGCAATACGAACACAAGCCAGGCAAGAAGTATTTGGGTGATGTGTTTAAGCATTAGCAAGTGTTTAATAGGGAATTTAATTTAGCCTAATCAAAACCCCTTCATTTCCTCTTCCAATTTCCGCAACCGGGCTTCTAAGACTGCATTCACCGCTTCATATTCTCCCAAACTCTTCAAATCTACATTCACCGAAAAGTAATATTTTATCTTAGGTTCGGTGCCGCTGGGGCGGATAGTAACCAGAGAACCATCGGCCAGTTCGTATTGAAGTACGTTGCTTTTGGGCATTTGGGTATGACCAAGTATAGTGCCTGCAGTGTCCTGTATCTTCTGGGTTTTATAGTCTTTAATCCGCAATACTGCTGTTTCGTTAAGGCTTTGCGGTGGTGTGTTTCTAAATTTATCCATCAGGGCGGTTATTTCAGCCAAACCGTCCATCCCTTTTTTGGTAACGGAAATCAGGCTTTCTTTATAAAAACCATAGTCCACATACAAACCTTTCAGCATCGAATAAAGCGATAGCCCTTTATCGGCAGCCCATGCACACATTTCGGCAATGAGGGTTGCGGAAAGGATGGCATCTTTATCGCGAACAAACTCTCCGGCCAGGTAGCCATAACTTTCTTCGCCGCCACCGAGGAATACTTCCTGCCCTTCGAGGTTGCGGATAAGTTCAGCGATATACTTAAACCCGGTCAGCGTATTGTAAACCTTCAAGCCGTTTTGGGTAGCCATGTGGTCCAGCATATAGGTGGTAACAATGGTCTTCCCCACATAATGGTTGGGTTTCAGCGTGCCGTTTTCTTTGTTCTTTTGGATAAGAAAATTAATCAATAGAATAGCCGTTTGGTTGCCGTTGAGCAAGACAAGTTCGCCTTTATCGTTGCGAATGGCAATACCCACCCTGTCGCTGTCGGGGTCGGTGGCCAGCACCAAATCGGCATCAATTTCATCTGCTTTTTTCATGGCCATATCCATTGCAGCTTTTTCTTCGGGGTTTGGCGACACAACGGTCGGGAAGTTGCCATCTGGTGTGGCCTGTTCCCGAATAATGGTAACATTTTTGAAACCAAAATTCTCGAGGCATTTAGGCAAAAGCGTTATGCCCGTTCCGTGAATGGGGGTGTAAACTGTTTTGAGATTCTCTTGGCGTTTCACGGCATCGGCAGCCAACGAAAGGGCTTTTACTTTTTGAAGATACAATTCCTCCACCTCGGGTCCAATAGTTTTAATCAGGGAGGAATCAAAATTTTTCTTCACATCGGCAATGCCTTTAATCTTCTCCACTTCCCAAATAATATTTTTATCGTGGGGAGGGAGTATTTGCCCGCCATCGTCCCAATACACTTTGTAGCCATTATATTCCTTGGGATTGTGCGATGCCGTAACCACTATTCCTGCCTGACAGCCCAATTGACGCACAGCAAATGAAAGCAAAGGCGTAGGCCTAAGTTCAGCGAAAACGTGGGCTTCAATCCCGTTTGCAGCTAATACTTCAGCGGCTTTTCGTGCAAATAGCGGACTGTTATTGCGGCTATCATAAGCAATAGCCACCTTGCTTTTCCCGTTTGGAAATTGCTGATTGATATAAGTGGCCAATCCCTGAGTAGCCATCATCACGGTGTAGTTGTTCATCCTGTTTGTGCCCACTCCCATCAGCCCCCGCAGGCCGCCGGTGCCAAATTCTAACTGGGTGTAGAAGGAGTCGGTAAGTTCCTTTGGGTCGGAATCAAGAAGGTGCTTTACTGCATTGCGGGTGGCTTCATCATAATCTGAACTGAGCCACTGTTGAGCTTTTTTGGTAATTTCTGGTGTCATTGTATAAGGGCAAAAGTAAGGGGGATGGGTCATAAAAATATGCAAGGAAATGAAATCCGTGTTTTTAAAGAATACAGACTAAATTTATACATAGATTAAGATAACCTTGCCCTTAGAACCGTCAATGTTATCAACGAAAAACATGTTTATTCGCGTGTAAAGGGTGTAACTTTGCAAATAATTGCCTTGTTTAAAATGAATAAACTATCTCTCTTCTTTCTGCTCCTTATTAATTTCCAATTATCAACAACCCATTGCCAAGCACAAGATCCAGATATTGAATGGCAAACATGCCTTGGAGGTACAGATCGTGAAGGTTCAGGAGGATTCATTCAACCAACCTCTGATGGAGGTTATATTTTTGTAGGAATTGCCGCGTCAACCGACAACGATGTAAGTGGCTTGCATTTTAACGGAGGGTACACTTATGAAGATATTTATGATTTTGATGGCAATTATCTTTATACAGATTCCACTTGGTATTCTTATTCCGACATCTGGGTTGTAAAGCAAGACGCCACGGGTGCTATTGAGTGGCAAAAATGCCTTGGCGGCACAAACGATGAATATGCAGGTAATGTTAAGCAAACCAGCGACGGTGGATATATAGTAGCCGGATATATTTCATCCACCGATGGCGATGTGACCAACAATCACGGAGGATGGGATTATTGGGTAGTAAAACTCAATGCCACAGGAGCAATACAATGGCAAAAAAGCTTCGGTAGCACAGGCGATGATTACTTAAATTCCATAAATCAAACCAGCGATGGAGGATATATTGTTGGAGGAATTGCAAGTGCTAATGACGGAGATGTAAGCGGCTTTCATGGTGGAACTGATTATTGGGTCGTGAAGCTCAATACTGCCGGCACAATACAATGGCAAAAATGCCTTGGTGGATATAGTGGTGAATTCGTAGGTTCCGTAATCCAAACCACCGATGGAGGATATGCAGCTATAGGGGCATCCTCCTCCAATAGTGGGGATGTAACCGGCAACCATGGAGGGTCTGACTATTGGGTGGTAAAACTCGATACTTCCGGAGCAATACAATGGCAAAAAAGCTATGGCGGCTCACATGAAGAAACAGGTACTTATATTCAACAAACCAATGATGGGGGATATATTCTGGTAGGATACTCGTCTTCCAATAACGGGAATGTAAGCGACAATCACAGCCAGTCGCCAGAAATTGATACTTGGGTGGTGAAAATCAATTCAAGCGGAACCATTCAATGGCAAAAATGCCTCGGCGGCACCCAAGCAGAGCCAGGCTATTTCATCCAGCAGTCCACCGACGGAGGTTATATAGTTGCCGGTTCTACCTCTTCCAACGACGGGGATGTAAGCGGCAACCATGGCGGCTATGATTATTGGGTGGTGAAGCTCGATACAGCAGGAGCTATAAAGTGGCAAAAATGTCTAGGCGGAACGGAAAGTGATTTTGGGACTTCCATTCAGCAAACCACCGATGGAGGATATATAGTTGCTGGATATACGGTTTCTAATAACGGAGAGGTAACAAACAATCACGGAGGTTCTGATTATTGGGTGATAAAGCTTAGCAACTTAACAGATATAAATGAGGCTACTTTGCCAAGGCTTGCACTATTCCCTAACCCTAGTAAGGAAACCATCACCCTTACATTCGACAAACCGCAATCAAGAACCATAAGTATTATTAACAGTCTAGGGCAAACCGTGCTGTCACAAGACACGCAGAATGGCCAAGAAACCATAAATATCTCTGGCATTGTTGCCGGCATTTATAATGTGCTGTCCACTAGCCAAACTCAAACATATAGAGCAGTTTTAGTGAAAAACTAGATCAACAATTAAGGTACACTCTATTATCGAGGAATTATAGTATATTAGAGTAAAGTTGAATACTTTTGATTCCCAATGACCCGTTCCCAGTTTCTTAAATCCCTTTCTGCTATGAGTATTACTTCACCTTTTGGTTTGAATGCCCTTGAATCTATTGCCGGAAATTTTGCTAAGTCGAGCAAGTTGCCCGTAGTTTTTATTGGGCATGGAAGCCCGATGAATGCCATTCAGCAAAACCCCTTTACCGAAACGCTTCGCAAATGGGGCGAGAGCATAGAAAAGCCACAAGCCATTTTAATGGTGTCAGCACATTGGATTACGATGCACAACACCAAAATATCAGTAAATCCTAACCCAGAGACTATTTACGATTTTGGAGGGTTCCCTCCGGCATTATCGCAGGTAAAATATCCTGCACCCGGCCATCCGGTTTTGGCTCGTGAGACTGCAGCGATGGTATCTTCCATCAAAATTCATGAAAACCACGAACAGGGCCTCGACCATGGAGCGTGGACCATTCTGAAACATATTTTCCCTAAGGCAGACGTTCCCTGCTTTCAGCTTTCCATTGATTATGCTGCTCCGCCGGCCAAGCATTTTGAATTGGCCGCCCAGCTTAAAAAGCTTCGCGAAAAAGGAGTATTGATTATGGGAAGTGGAAATGTGGTGCATAATCTTAGGGAAGTAAATTTCAACTCTCCAAATCCCGCCCCTTATGATTATACTGTAGAGTTTGACTCTTTTGTAAAGAAAAACCTCGAATCTGGCGACTACATGCAATTAGTAAACTTCCAACAGAACGCTAATTTAGCCATCAAAGCTCACCCTACTCACGACCATTATCTGCCTTTACTATATACTTTGGGGGCTGCGGATAAAGGAGAAAAGCTAAATACCATTTTTGAAGAACTTCAGGTGTCGAGCATAAGTATGCGGAGCTTTGTGTTGGGATAAGAAAGCTACTTCTTTATTATATTCACATCGCCCCAGCTTATCCCGCTATCGTTGAAGATTTGTTCTTCATATTTTTTTTCACCATTGAATCGTTTAGCAGCGTCAATGGTGGCGGGCTTATCAGTAATGATTTTGTTAATCATAAACCTGTTCTCTACATGAAATTCGGCCACTTCGTTTGATTTAAACAAGTGCCGCTTCGTTAGTCCAACATCTACCACATATTCTATGTTTTGCGGATACCACCGGCCACCCATTTCACGGTAACTGTATTTCTTTTCGAGTTTTGGGTTCTCCACCGAATAACCCAAGGCAAACAAAACGGGTCGCAGTAAAAGCGGCACCACAAAATCTGATTTGTATTCCACCATCACCACTGCCAACGAACCCGGCTCCAAAAGCACTTTCCCCACCATCCGCTGATAATCCACCACCCGCTTCGATTCAAAGTTAATCACCATTAATTCTTTTCCATCATAAGTAGTAGGTTTCCCAAAACTATAATTGAACTTATTGAAAGCTGTGGTGTCCATAAAAGCCTCCTTATCACGAATAAAATCAATATCAAGAGTGTTTTCGGGGCCACCAAACAAACCGGCAATATCCTTATCGGTATATTCAGTTCCGTCTTTCTTGGCCTGCTTCATTTCCTTCAACTTCTCTTTTTCGATTTTATACTTCATAAATTGAAACTTATGAATATCGCCCTTTCGGTAAAGCATTAACTGATGCTGATTCTTTGTCTTAGCCACATAGTGCGGATAATAGCTCTTAAATACAGCATCAATGTCGTCCACATAAACCTTGTTCTCTTTCACACGCTCTCGGTAATATGCCTCAGTTTGAAACGGCTTGTTGGGATAGTTTTTACCAATGCTCTGCATCGCAACGCGTATATAATAAGTGGGAGGAAGCGGCCTTACAACGACTTCCGACAGGGCAAAACTCTGAGCTTCAAGTTTAATTTGAATAGGCGATTCAATTGCATCCACACTCATTACTCTGCTCTTATATCCAATATAGCTCACCACTAATGAATCGCCCTTTATATCGGCGGGAATCAAAAAGTCGAATTCGCCATTCTCGTTGCTCACCGTTCCTAAATTAGCTTTCTTTAATGAAAGTGCCGCAAAGGAGAGTGGCTCGTTAGTTTTGGAATTTATGATCGAGCCTGAAATAACCCTTTGCCCATGAGCAATTCCAGCAACACAGAGTATAGCAGACAGGAAAAGGGAAACAGTTTTTCTCATACGATGCCATCAACAAAGGCTGCCAAAGTTCTTACATTTTGAATATGAATTTGCTTCAAACCATTTTCGAGCAAAGATTTTCCCGTTTTTTCTTCTAAAGCCAATACCATTTGGATGGTGGAATAAGAATCAAGCCCTAATCCTTCAAATGAAGTTTCGGTATCGCAGGCTACATCTGTACCCAATATTTCTTCCTTAAGATATTCGAGAATAAATTGTTCGGTAGTTGGCATATTGATGGATTATAAAGTAGTTAGGGGCTTTTTAGTTCGTCCAAGCACTTAAATTATTCTTCTGCTCCACATCCACATTTTCTATAGGCTGTAAATTCACCAATTCATAATACCTCTCCGTATCGGTTGGGGTAAGCATAACCTGCCTGAATTTGTTTTGAGAATAAATATCCAGCTCAATTGCCTCTTCTTGAAAATACTTCGTCCATTCTTTGAGGTTATGTTCCAGTTTTATCCCATTGATACCCGTTATTAAATCGTCTTTCGATAGTCCGGCGGCCTCTGACAATGAACCTGGAGCAACAGTTGTAATCCGCACACTACCATTTGCATCCGCCTTCACCTTAAATCCAAACCTGTTTTCAAAATACATTCTTGATCGTATTTTGATGATTTTGTAACCAATGTATTCTAAGCATTCGGCCAAAAGCGGTTCGTAATCGGTAACGCCGTTGTAATATTTCTCAAAAAACCAAGTTAAATCAATGCCGGAAATACTTTCCAATACATCTTGATAGTCGTTTTCAGTATAACCAATACCTGTTTTCCCGAATCGGTTATACATTTCACGCATCACATCATCAATACTTCGTGTGTTCTTGGTTTGCTTCCGAATCAAAATATCCAACATAAAAGCACACAATGCCCCTTCGGTATAAATAGAAACTTTGCGGTGCGGAATACCCTCCACATAACCATCAAGCCAAGTATCCCAGCTCGAAGCAGCTACCGACAAATTGAATCTTCCGTAATTATCCAGATGCTTTTGCAGGTGACGGGTAAGCTCTTTCATCATTTCATAAGTGCTGAAAGCGCCACTGCGTCGAAGGAATAAATCACCGTAGTAGGTGGTGATTCCTTCGGCCACATAGCCCATTTTGCTGAAATTTTCTTTGCTATAGTTATACGGTTGCATTTCCGCCGGACGAATTGCTTTTATATTCCAGCTATGATACAACTCATGGCTGCTAATGCCCAATAGTTCGGGGTACAATACTGGTTTCATCAAATCATAACTTGGCCCAAGAACAATAACTGTAGATTTCAAATGTTCCACACCATGATAAAAATGATTAGTTACAATCTGAAATAAAAAATGATATTCCTCCACCGGGAATCCACCCATCACCTCCATCTGCTTTCTAGTGAAGGCATCAAAATCGGGGATAATCCGCTCCCATTCCGGTTTGCATTCTCCTTGAAACCACAGGTGAAATTTCGTTCCTCCCACTTCATAGTGGTTGTGCTTCAATGAAGACGAAGCTATAAACGGACTATCTACCAGTTCGTGAAAATCAGCAGCAAAGAACAATTCACCTTTTGCAGTACGATTGCTTTGCTTCGCGTTATTCGGGAAAACCCGCGACAATGAGGTGGCTACCTTAAAATGATGGGGCAATTCCAATTCGAGGGAACAAGGCACGTTTTCTAAGCCGGGAATGAATAAGCAGCAGTGAACCGGATTTACATACAATTGCCTTTCGTCTATCCAACAGTTTCCTGCATCAAGTAAAGCTGCATAATATTTGTATTTTATTGTTACGGCTTCGGCGTCCTTTGTTTTGACCTCCCATGTTGCTTTACCCGTTTTTTCAAAAGAAAGAGTCTCTCCCTTTTCGTTAAACGCTTGCCAACGCTGAATATTCTTAGCAAAATTACCTAACTCATATCGGCCCGGCCTCCAATCGGGCAACTGAAAAAGCAGTATTCCCGATTCGTTGAAATACTCCTTCTCAACCGAAAATTCCAAGGAAACGAAACGGGTTTGCGGGTTTTCGTAGTGAATTTTATAGTGCATTTGGCTATCAATAGTTGAGGTCAAAAGTAGGAAAGGCTTAGGTTTAGAAAGGTAAAATGATGCTTTAAATGGTAATTTAATCCTATATAATGATTTTTAAACAAATGAAAAAAGTATTATCAATTGCTGCTGTAGCTTTATTAGCTATCGGTTCTTTAGCCTCTTGCAAAAAGTGTGGACACTGTACATACCCAGGGTCTACAGCTGAACCATCAGTTTGCGACAATGGAACATTAGGAAAAGCCTATTACAACGCTTACGAAACATCTTGCTCTGTAGGTGGCGGTACTTGGGTAAAAGACTAATCTTAATCCTTAAGACAAAAAAGGCTGGCATATTGTCGGCCTTTTTCGTTTTTATAAATTGCCTTTTTAACTAAATTTCAAAAAATGAAAAAAGCATTGCTATTTTTATCAATAGCCACACTATGTGTTAGCACTTTTTCTTCTTGTAAAAAATGTGGCCACTGCGAAAATAGTAGCGGAGCCACTACTATTCCAAAACTGTGCGACAAAGATAGTCAAGAGGCTTACGATTTGTCTAAAACTCTTTGTAGTTTGGGTGGTGGAACTTGGGTCTCAGACTAATTTTCCATTCTAACAAAACAAAAAAGGTCGACATTTTGTCGGCCTTTTTTGTTTTTAGTCTGTCCCTAAATTCCCTGCTTAGGTATTCAACAATTAACGGTTTAGAATATTTTATTACAGTGAAATCAAGTATCTGAAAACTTGCAATCTTTGGCAAATTTCTATCGATAGAAATACGCACTTTTGCATATTCAAATAGAGAGATTTAACAAATAGCGTTTTACCGAAATACTTCGAAAAATATGGGATTATTCAACTTTTTTACCCAAGAAATAGCGATTGACCTTGGCACAGCAAATACACTTATCATTCACAACGACAAGGTGGTAGTGGATGAGCCTTCGATTGTAGCCATCAATCGTCGCGATGGGCGGGTAATGGCAGTGGGTAAACGGGCAATGCAAATGCACGGAAAAACCCACGAAGACATTAAGACTATTCGACCTTTACGGGATGGAGTTATTGCCGATTTTCATGCTGCAGAACAGATGATTCGGGAAATGATAAAGATGATTAATCCCGGGAAGCACTTCTTTCAACCTTCACTTAAAATGGTAATCTGTATTCCAAGTGGTATCACCGAGGTGGAAAAACGAGCCGTTAAAGACAGTGCCGAACATGCTGGAGCAAAGGAAGTATATTTGATTCAGGAGCCGATGGCGGCGGCAATCGGGATTGGTATCGATGTGGAAGAGCCGATGGGGAATATGATTATCGACATTGGGGGCGGAACCTCCGAAATTGCGGTTATAGCCTTAGGCGGTATTGTCTGCGATAAAAGTATTCGTGTGGCGGGTGATGATTTCACTTCCGATATTGAAGATTATATGCGAAGACAGCACAATATTTTGGTGGGGGAACGCACCGCCGAACGAATCAAAATAGAAGTAGGTGCGGCCACTACAGAACTCGACAATCCCCCACCAGACTACGCCGTACAAGGCCGCGACTTAATGACCGGGATTCCGAAAGAAATCACGGTTTCCTATATTGAGATTGCTCATGCCCTTGATAAATCTATTTCAAAAATTGAAGCAGCTATCTTGAACGCTTTAGAAATGACTCCGCCGGAACTTTCTGCTGACATATTTCGCACCGGAATATATTTAGCCGGTGGAGGTTCTATGTTGCGAGGTTTAGATAAACGTATTTCACAAAAAACAAAACTGCCTGTTCACATAGCCGAAGATCCACTTCGTGCAGTGGCTCGCGGAACCGGTATTGCCTTGAAAAATGTTGGGAAATTCCCATTCCTGATGAAATAAAAGCTTAAATGAAAAATGTCCTGATTTTCATCTGGCGTTACTATTTCTTCTTCCTCTTTCTAATTTTAGAAGGCTTTTCGGTTGGGCTGTTGGTGGATAATAACGAATACCACGAGTCGGGATATTACAGCAAACTATCGGAACAAACTGCCCGAATTCAAGATGGGTATGACCAGTTTTTTGAGTATTTCAGGCTAAAGTCAATCAATCAGCAATTGGCCTACGAAAACTCAGGACTTCGCAGCGATTTAAAACAGAGCTATTTTCTTTACAAAAAAGCCGATCAGATTACGGTAAACGACACCGTTTATCGTCAGCAGTATGTATATATTCCAGCCAAAGCTATTAATAATTCTACCGGAAAACGCAACAACTTCATCACCCTAAACCGGGGTTTATTACATGGAATAAAACCCGATATGGCTGTGGTGAATGGTGAAGGAATTGTAGGAATAGTGAAAGATGTTTCGCCTAATTTTTCATCAGTTATTTCGTTTCTCAATAAAAAATGTAGCATTTCGGCCAAAATTAAAAACGGAGACTATTTCGGCACCTGCTATTGGGAAGGCGGCAACCCAAAAGAGGCCATGCTAAACGATATTCCAAGCCACGCCGAAGTTCACATTGGTGACACGATTATTACCTCTTCCTATTCCAAATTATTCCCCGAAGGGATTACAGTAGGAATTATTCAGAGCTTTGATTTGAAGCCCGGCAACAACTTTTACGACATTAAAATACGGCTAAACACTAATTTTCAGCGGGTAACCTATGTGTATGTGGTTAGGAATATGATGAAAGCAGAGCAGGAAAACCTTGAAGCCGTTGGCCAAAAAGAAGAAGAACAATAATGTTTCAGGAAGTAATAAGTAATTCCATCAGGTTTGTAGTTGCAATTGCCTTGCAGGTGTTCATCTTGAATGAACTGAGGCTTGGCGGTTACATAAATCCGTGGTTTTATGTTTACTTTATTTTGATGTTGCCACTGCAAACTCCGGGCTGGCTTCTCCTTTCGCTTGGGTTTATCACAGGAATTATCATTGATGCTTTTTCCAATACTTATGGGATGCATACGATTGCAACGCTATTCATTGCTTTTTGCCGTCCGGGAGTCTTGAAATTTCTTTCGCCCCGTGAAGGTTATGAATTTGGGGCGCGCCCCACAATTGATTTCTTTGGTATCCCGTGGTTCTTTGCTTATTCAGGAATATTGGTTTTGCTCCATCACACTTTATTGTTTTATATAGAAGTGTTCCGGCTTTCGGAGTTCTTCTATACACTTTTAAGGGTAATTCTGAGTTCGCTTTCAACGCTAATATTGTTATTTTTAGCTCAATATTTAGCTTTTCGGAAAAAGGAGTAATTTCCATTTTACCACAGAGAACCCAAAGTAATTACACACAAGGAACCCAAAGTTTAAGACTTGCGAGCTCTGTGAATATTCACTCTGCGGTCTCAGTGGTTTGTGTTCCCACAATTACTCGACCACTACACCCATATTGCTGAACTTCTCAATTCGATGGATTACACGTGCATCGGAACTTAGCTTGTCGAGTTCAGTTAGGTTTTTCAGTATTTCTTTTTTTACTCGGCAAAATGTTTCTTCCTGATTGGTGTGTGCTCCGCCGATGGGTTCTTTAATAATGCCGTCAATTAGCCCATTTCCTAACATATCATTTGGGGTGAGTTTCAAGGCACTTGCAGCGGTTTCTTTATGATCCCAGCTACGCCAAAGGATTGAAGAGCAACTTTCGGGAGAAATTACACTATACCAAGTGTTTTCCAACATCAAAACTCTATCGCCAATGCCAATGCCTAAAGCTCCGCCCGATGCACCTTCGCCTATGATTATACAAATTACAGGTACTTTTAAAAGGGTCATTTCAAAAAGGTTGCGAGCAATAGCCTCTCCTTGACCACGTTCTTCGGCCTCTATACCGGGGAAAGCTCCAGGGGTGTCAATTATGGTAACAATGGGTTTATTGAACTTTTCGGCTAACTTCATCAAGCGGAGAGCTTTTCGATAGCCTTCGGGGTTTGGCATTCCGAAATTACGAAGTTGTCGCATCTTTAAGTTTATGCCCTTTTGCTGACCAATGAACATAACCGTTCTGCCATCAATACTTCCAAAACCACCCACCATTGCTTTATCGTCTTTCACGGTGCGGTCGCCGTGCAACTCTGTGAATGTGCCATCGGTGATATGATTTATATAAGCAAGAGTATAGGGTCTATCGGGATGGCGGCTAACCTGAACACGCTGCCAAGGAGTGAGATTGCCGTAAATCTCTTTACGTGTTTGTTCTAATTTGTCTTCGAGTTGGAGGATTGTTTGCGAAGCATCTACCTTGTTTTTCTCGGCTATTTGTTTCTGCTTCTCAATCTGATCGGCCAGTTCGGCTATTGGTTTTTCGAAATCTAGATAGTTCATTGTAAAGGGCGAAGGTAATTTAATTTGGTTTTAACCATTGCTGCGAATCGCTTCTACGGGGTCGAGGCGAGAGGCACTCCAGGCAGGGATAATGCCTGCCACAAGCCCAATCACCACTGATATTAGAACACCTCGAAGAATGTTAAATAGGGTCAAAGCCATTTCCATATCTAATACTGCATTTGCAATCTGAACTAAGATAAAGACAACGACTAATCCGGCAACACCACCAATTAGGCAAAGAAGTACAGCTTCGAAAAGGAATTGGAAAAGAATAAAGTAATTCTTGGCTCCCAATGACTTTTGGATTCCGATTTGGTTAGTTCGTTCTCTGACTGAGACAAACATAATGTTGGCAATTCCGAAGCCGCCAACCAAAATGGAGAAACCTCCGATAAACCATCCGGCCACATTGAGCAAAATAAAAAGGCCGTCGAAGCCTTTGGAGATAAGGCTGGTTTCGTTGAGGGAGAAGTTGTCGTCGGCGGTGGGTTTCAGGCGACGAATACCTCGCATCATGCCTGAAAGTTCTTCTTTCATTTCGATGTTGCTAATGCCGTCTTTGGCTTTAACAAGAATCAATGGGTCAAGATTTTCTTTGCGGAGATCGAACATGTTTCGGGCAAAATTTACAGGTATCACCAAATAGTTGTCTTTGTTGTTACCGAAAATGCTTTCGCCATCTTTGGCAATTTCGCCTACAATGGTGATTTTTCGGCCGTTCATTTTCACGACTTTGCCCACCGGGTTTAGGCCGCCAAAGAGGGCTTGCGAAATGGCGTAACCTACGACTCCAACGTTTCGGCCTGAGGCACTTTCGGCGGGTGTGAAATAGCGGCCTTCGGTGAGTTCTAAATCGCGGATGCGTTCCCAGTCGTGGGAGACGCAGTTTACGTCGACACTTTGCACGGAGTTGTTAAGGAAAGTTACTGTCTTTTTTGTTCCGGCTCTGAAACATACTCCTTCGGCATTTTTGAGTTTGCGTTTTAGCTGGATTGCTTCGTCGATGCTGGGGACAGGGCGTTGCCAGTATTTCCACCAAGGGTAATCGCCGCCGAACTCCCAGGGCCATTTGCCGATGTAGATTATATCGTCGCCAAGGCTTTGTACGCTTTTGTGGACGTAGTCTTTCATTCCATCGACAACTGTGAAGACTGAAATAATGGCTAATATGCCTATTGAAATGCCAAGAAGAGAGAGGAAGGTTCGGAGTTTATTGGCCATCATGGCACCGGCAGCCATAATAAAACTTTCGCTTACAAGTTTTAGGTAGATGAACATTGGGGCAAAGGTAATGGGGAATTAGAAGGGGAGAATGGTTATGTTAGGGGCTATAAATTTGATTTGAATGCCTTGAAATAATTGTGGTACAACTTTTAATTTAGAGGAAAATTGATGGGTGTATTTTTGCTACTAGGCTAAAGAATTTAATCATTCATGGCATTATTTTTCAAAACATGTATTAAGTGAGGGTCGTAGTGTTGAACTCGAGTACAGTAGTGATAGATGTGCGAAGCATCGTTATGGACGCGAGTACAGTAGTGATAGACGTGCGAAGCATCGTGATAGTCGCGAGTACAGTAGTGATAGACGTGCGAAGCATCGTGATAGTCGTGAGTACCGTAGTGTTAGATGTGCGAAGCATCGTGATGGACGCGAGTACGGTAGAGGTGGGCATGCGAAACGTAGTTATTGACGTGAGTATAGTGACGATAAGCTTGTGAAGTGTATTGAAGGGGGTGAGTAGAAGGGTAAGGGTAATTAAAGCCGCCGAAGGGTATTTTAGCAACCGTTAGTTTGAAATACGGTCCTTTCGGTTTAGCCCCGATAGGAGTGGAAAGCCCGAAGTGGGTTTGGCTTGTGGGGCTGGCGGACTTGGAACGGATAGCGGGACCCAAACGTTGGCTTGAAATGCCAAAGGTTCTGCTCCAAAAAAGAATTTAAAGGGTATATCCTGAAAACCGAAAGAGGATTTTTATGACTACGAGAACCATGATGGAGCCGACGATTATGAGGGTGATTTTCCAGGAGCCTTTGAAGTATTGGGGGTTGGCTTTGATGTCGTCGCGGTAGGCGAAAAACATCATGATGATGAAGCCGATGGTGAAGAGGAGGGCGAAAATCCAGTGGCCGCGGGTGATGTCCATTGTGGTTGGGTTTTACTGCTGAAAGTGAAGGGTAAATGTGGAGCCGCCTTTTTCGTTATCGGCAACGGATATGGTGATTCGGCTTAAATCGGCAAGGGTTTTGACGATGTAGAGGCCGAGTCCGGTGCCTTTTGCTTTGCGGGTGTCTTCGTTGCCGATGCGGTAAAATTTGTCGAAGATTTTTTGGCGTTCTGCGGCGGGGATTCCGTTGCCTTGGTCGGCTATTTGGAGGGTTGTTTCGGTGGCTGTTTTTTTAAGTAAAACGCTGATGGTTGTTTGCTGGGGGGAATATTTGGTGGCGTTGTCGAGGAGGTTGCCGATGATGATGGAGAGGGCCATTGAATCGAATTTTAGCTCGATGTCGGATGCTATTTCGGTGTAGAGTTTATGGGTGCCTAGTCCGGGTTGGAAGTGTTGGAGGGCTAATTTTTGGACAAATATTCCGAGGTTTTCTTTTTGGGGATGAAGCTCGAATCTTCCGCTTTCGATGCGAGAGGCGGTGAGGATGTTATCGATTAAGATGGCAAGACGATCGCTATCTGCGAGGGCGTGGCGGGTGATTTCTTTTTGTTTTTCGGGAGGAAGGTCGCGTTTGATAAGGGTTTGTAAATACAATTTTATGGAAGAAAGCGGGGATTTGAGTTCGTGGGTAACGGATAGCATAAAGTTCTTTTGCTGATTGCGGAGCAAAATTTCCTTTTTAAAACTCCGGCGGATATAGAAGGCTCCGGCCAATAGCAAGATGAGGAATACGGTGCCTTCGCCGCTTACCATCCATAGTTTTTTGTCGAGCGTATTGTTTATTTCGGATATCTTTTCGGGGGCTGCTCCATTGGTTTGGGCAAGTTCTATTTTTAGGGAAATGATTTCGGCATTGAGCTGGGCAATGCTATATGCCCACCACGAAAACTGGAGCAGAAGGTAGGCCAGCAGAAGATAAAAAACGGGAAGGAATCGGGATTTAGATGGCTTCATTTAGGCGAAGAAATGGGAACGCTAATAACGCTAATTGAGCAAATAATCACAAATTTTGAAAACGATAAACCTCAATTTACAACTACACCTCACTTAATTTCAGCATATTTGAGCCGCCTTTGTCGGAAATTGGCATACTGGCAATATTGATGATTCGTTCGCCGGCATGAACTAATCCGTCCTTTTTGAGTTTGTGTTTAATGTCGGCAATTGTGTGGTCGGTGCTTACATATTTATCGTAGTAAAAACATTTCACCCCCCACACTAAATTGAGGGTATTTAAAATTGGGCGGTTATCGGTAAAAACGAAAATATTGGCTTCCGGGCGGTTTGCCGATACCTGAAAAGCGGTGAAACCCGAATTGGTCATGGTGATAATGGCTGTTGCTCCGCTTTGTCGGGCTAATGTAGTGGCGGTGTAGCAAATAGATTCCGACAAAAACCGAGGGGAATCGGCCGATGGTGGGTTTTCTTTGTGGTAAACGCTTTCGGTAGCTTCGATTTGCAAAATGATTTTATGCATGGCTTCTATCACTTTATCAGGATGGTCGCCTACGCTGGTTTCGCCACTTAGCATTAAGGCATCGGCACCATCAATTACCGAATTGGCTACATCGTTTACCTCTGCTCGGCTGGGTTGCACGCTGGTAATCATACTTTCCATCATTTGGGTGGCGATAATTACGGGTTTCGAGGCTTTTAGACATTTCCGAACAATCGTTTTTTGAATGCCGGGTACTTTCTGCATAGGAACTTCTACGCCCAAATCGCCACGAGCTACCATCACTCCATCGGTTTCGGCTATAATGGCATCGAGGTCTTCAACGGCTTCGGGCTTTTCTACCTTAGCAATGATTTTTGCCCGCTTTCCAGCAGCATCAATGCGGTGTTTCAGCTCTATTATATCTGCCGCCGATCGCACAAAGCTTAGTCCAATCCATTCCACATCATTTTCTAAGGCAAAATCTAAATCATATAAATCTTTCTCAGTTAAAGAAGGTAATGAAACTTTGGTGTTGGGTAGATTCACTCCCTTTTTGGAAGATAAGCGTCCGCCGTGTTCAATCCTGGCTTTAACATTATCTTTTCCATTAGTTTCAAGCACCTTGAAAACCAATTTGCCATCGTCCACCAATATAATTTCTCCCGGATTTACATCCTTCGGAAATTGCTGATAGGTCATATATACTTTCTCGGCTGTTCCGATACATTTTTCGGTGGTGAATAAAATGCTATTGCCTTCCACAATCTCCACCGAACCGCCTTCTACCTCTCCAATCCTAAGTTTAGGACCTTGCAAATCGGCTAATATTGGTACAAATAGTCCGTGTTTTAGATTCAAAGCTCTTACATTTTCAATCACTCGCTTGTGCTGTTCGTAGCTGCTGTGCGAAAAATTTATCCGGCACACATCCATTCCGGCTTGCATCATCTTTTCAAGCATTTCCATACTCGACGATGCCGGGCCAATCGTAGCCACAATCTTCGTCCGCTTTACGCTGTTTTCCATTTCATTAATTCTTTGTGCAAAGGTAGCACGGTGAACGTGGAATGGATTAAACGGGCTTAATTTTTATATTAAGGATGGGTAAGGAAATAAATCCGAGGTTGAATGCCTTGATGTGCAGCTATTCTACTATTTCAGAAGCATTTCAACCGCCGGTCCCGATATGTTGGTAATGAAGGTTGGGAATATTCCGGAAATGATAACAAGTCCGGCAACTAAGGCCAATAGATAGAGGTCTGAGCCTTTCACATCGGCAAATATTGCGGAAGCTGTCCCTGAATTTCCCAGCATAGTTTTTTGGTAAACATTGAGCATATACACCGCCCCAAGAATCATTGTTAGTCCGGCAAATAGTGCAGCACCTGCTTTAAATTGGAATATTCCTGTAAGTAGAAGATACTCTCCAACAAAACCATTGGTTAAAGGCAATCCAACACTTCCAAGCAAAATGAGCAAAAACAAGGTAGCTACCACGGGGGCAATTGTTCTTATTCCTCCCAAAGCTGAAATCAATCGAGTGCCAGACGTACGTTCAATATAATCAACAATCAAGAAAAGTCCCACAGCATTAATACCATGTGCAATCATTTGCACCATTGCACCGTCCATTCCCTGTTGGTTATTGGCCAAAACTCCGGCAGCAATTAGCCCAATGTGAGCAAAAGATGAATAAGCAATCAGGCGTTTTATGTCGGTTTGCACCCAAGCCATCAATGAACCGTAAACTATACCAATTATGGAAAGAACGATAACTACATTTCCCCATTCGTGCAAAGCGGAAGGAAACAGGGGAATAATGAACCGAATTAAACCATACACGCCCATTTTGCTCATAATTCCACCCAAGAGCATTGTGCCTTGTGCCGGTGCATTGGTGTAGGTGTCAGGTTGCCAAGTATGGAAAGGGAAAATTGGCATTTTAATGGCAAAGGCGATTAAAAACAACCAAAACAACCAAGATTGTTGGCTGCCGCTAAGGGTAATTTTATAGAAAGATGAAATCTCAAAACTGCCTTCCGGGTTGATTTGACGGAGATAGATTATGCCAATCAACATTAGCAATGAACCAGCCAAGGTGTAAACAAAAAACTTGAGCGTTATACGGAAACGGCCTTCTCCACCGAAAAGCATACAAATAAAGTAAATGGGGATAAGAGCTAATTCCCAGAAAACATAGAAAAGAAAAGCATCGTAGGCTGTGAAAACTCCAATTAAGGCACTCTCCATTATTAAAGTCAAGCCATAAAAAAGTGCCGGGTTTGAATAGGTATTTTCTTTTACAGAAATAAGAATAATTGGAACAAGAAAAGCTGTAAGAACCACTAATAGTATGGAAATACCATCCATACCCACATGAAAATTAACCCCAAGAGATTTTATCCATGGGAGATTAGTGGCAAACTGTTTACCAGCTTGTGAATCGAAAGTCCAAACGGCATATTTGGCCAAACCAAGGGTGATTATTGATGCGGCTATGGCAATAATTCGGGCAGTTTTTCCGCCTATGGCTAATGCGGCAAGTCCACCAAGGAATGGGATTAATATAAGTAGTGCTGTAATCATGCTAAATGTTCAATATGCTATTGAGGTGCGAAAGTATAGTTTTTGAGAGTTGAATATTGAATGCAAGGAAAAATTGGACAATTGCATTTGCACTATTGCTTATTCAGGTTCCAAAGCTGTTGAATTCAAGAGATTAAAGTAAATAGATTAATCATCAATTATTATTCTATCCCAAACAAATAAACTTTTCCCCACCTTTGCCCTATGTATATTCTTAACGCTCAACATATCGTAAAGCGGTATCATGGCCACACAGCTCTCGATGATGTGAGCATAAACGTGCTTGAAGGAAGTGTTTTTGGGTTGCTTGGCCCAAATGGAGCCGGTAAAACTTCCCTCATTCGAATAATCAATCAAATTACGGGCCCAGACGAAGGACAGATTCTGTTTAATGGGGAACCCTTACAACAAAAACACACGTCACAAATTGGCTATTTGCCCGAAGAACGGGGGCTTTACAAAAAGATGGAAGTGGGCGAGCAGGCTCTTTATTTGGCACGTTTAAAAGGGTTGAGCCGAGCCGATGCTATGCAAAAGCTAAAATATTGGTTCGAGAAATTTGAGATTCAGGGCTGGTGGAAGAAGAAAGTAGAAGAACTCTCCAAGGGGATGGCTCAGAAAATTCAGTTCATTGTTACCGTGTTGCATGAGCCTAAACTTTTGATTTTAGATGAGCCTTTTAGCGGCTTCGACCCAATAAATGCCAATCTGATTAAAAACGAAATTCTTGAACTTCAACAAAAAGGAACAACTATCATTTTCTCTACCCATAATATGTCATCGGTAGAGGAAATGTGCAGCCATATAGCTTTAATCCACCGGGCTAAAGTGATTTTAGAGGGTTCGGTTTCCGATATTCAAAAGCAGCACAGCAGCCAAATTTACGAGGTTGGATTGAGCGACACCAATTCTATAAAACTCTCCAATAATTTATGGACAGGTTATGAAATTATAGAAAATAAGGGAGTAGAAGGGAATTCAATCAAGGCGAAGATTCGACTTTTGGGCGAAAACAACGCCAACGATTTGCTTCGGCTTTTGGTAGAAACAGGCAATGTTTCTTTATTTCGGGAAATTGTCCCCTCCATGAATGAGATTTTTATTTCATCGGTAAAACTGAGTGGTGAAGAGATTTCAGCCGCATCACTTACGGAATAATGAAACACCTCTTCCTCTTCCTAATTGCTATTATTCTTTTTCAGCATAGCTATTCTCAGCCTTCTGTACACCTAAACCAATCGTTTAAGGTGCTATCCTGGAACATTTATATGCTTCCTCCTCTCATTAAGTTTACGGGAAAAATGTCGCGTGCAAATAAAATAGCCGAGGTGTTAACAAAGGAAAGCTATGATATGATTGTTTTCCAAGAAGCCTTTCACAGCGGTGCCAGACGCCGAATATTGAAGGGCCTGAAAAGTATTTATCCTTATGCTATCGGTCCTGCCAATCGTATTGCGGGCTCATTCAAAACAAGTAGTGGAGTATGGATTTTGAGCAAAACCCCTATTACCAAATTAGGCAGCATTAAATTTACTGAATGCTATGGATTTTCCGATTGTCAGGCTCGCAAAGGTGCTTTGATGGTAGAAACCGATTGGAATGGCCAAAAAATACAAGTTTTGGGAACCCACATTCAAGCGGCAGGCGATAAAGAACTAAAGCTTCGCCAAGTGGCCGAATTGTCAGAGAAACTTGTAATTCCCAACAAAAAGGATGGAGTTCCTCAGCTACTATGTGGAGATTTTAACCTTTCTGATTTAGACACCAATGCCCAAAACCGTATGTTAGCCTGTTGTAAAGCTCAAAACGGATTGCTTTCCGGCGATATATGTTACACTAAGGACATAAATGGGAATAACGATTTAGAACCTGATAACAAAAATCGAAAAGTGCTTGATTATATCTTGATTCGTGACAATGGTAAATCTATTCTGGAAACCATTCGACGAGTTCGCATCTTTGAATCGCCATGGCATAGAAAACACAAAGACCTTAGCGACCATTATGCAGTTGAGGCCGAAGTACGTTTTTAATCGGAATTAATTTCTAAAACGCATTTTTTTGAAACCCTTGTTTCAAAACGTAGTTAGACTACTTCGATAGTAAAATATCGTTTATTTTTCATTGGGTTTGGGAGTCTCGGTGTGGTTACCGAGACTCTTTTTTGTTTCAGAGAACTCGGAAATTATCTGTATTCCTTTAGATTTTTTCATAATTACCGTGAGTTATGGATTAGCAAAACCTGTATTTTGTTGATTATCTTTTTCTTGAATTCATTTTTCCTCCTATCTCACTTTTTGTTTTGGCAAAAAGTGAGCAAAAAACCATGGAAACTTTACGTAAACGTGAGCTCCCTTCGGTAGGTTCAAGGCAATTTCCCCAACGCCTTGGGGCGAAGGGGAAACCGCGGACGGGCAAAGCCCACATCGCACTTGCTTACGCTTCGCTTTGTCCGCCGCTATTGCTGGGAAGTTTTTAGTTTTAGTGTTTTGAATATTAAGGAAACTAAGAGCTCCATGTGGTCGGTTACGGGGGCAAAGCCATTTGGAGATTCTCTGGATTTAGGCTGATAATTCCTATATCTAATCCATAACTCACGTTAATTACCTTCGGTGGGGACTTCGTCGTTCACGTTGCGTCTTTGCGAGTTTCTATATTTTTCAAATAAAGCAATATGTAATGACGTTAGAACAGAAAACTATGTGAAACCCTATGTTCTCTATGATTCTATGTGGTTTTTAATATTTTTGAACGACATAGGCACATAGTTCACATAGATGTTCACATAGGAAAATGATTTTTTAATTTATTGTAAATTATGTGTTTGCAAAATACGTCAATGGTAGGTGGTATTCCACCGAAGCAACCTTTAGCTCTTGGATGGTAATAACAATTGCTACATCCAAAATCTCTACCTAAATGCAGTTAGAGATTTTGGAATAGTATTTTGTTTTTATATGGAATCCAAGAGCAGCTTCGCAGGTTGCTTCCGAGTACCTCGCAATGAACGGCCTATTTTCTCAGACATTTTCTTTAACTTAATGGCATTGGATGTAGAAATCGAAGGCCCTGATTTATTCCATGTGTGGTGTAAAAACCCCAATGAAATATCGTTATCTTTCGAGTACGAGATTTTTTTACTTTTGCCGCCAGTTTAGTATTTAATGTCGTCCTCGTCAATAAGCAATATTTGGAAATCGCATCTTTCGATGCCCGAGTTTCGCCGCCAAACTATCGGCACTACTGCTTTACTCACGTTGTTTCTATTTACTTATGGTTCTTTCATTTTAAATATCGAAAAACGGCAGGGCATTGTGCTTCCGGACCCATTGCTAAACATCATACCTGCAGCTGACTTATCTTGGATTGTATTCACAATTTTATATTCATGCCTCGTAATGGCTATATATCAGCTTGCAAATAAACCTATATTGCTTGTGCTTGGTGTGCAAACTTTTTTGCTAATGTATGTTTTCAGGAGTATGGCCATTTATTTAACTCCATTAGACCCTCCCGCAGGTTATATTCCTATGGTGGACCCAATGGTAAATGTGCTTATTCCCAATAGTAATATCCTCAGCCGCGATTTGTTCTTTTCGGGACATTCGGCAGTAATTACCATTACTTTTTTGTTTTCCTCTACCCGCAATTTTAGGCTTTACACGGGTATATGCAGCATTATACTTATGGGCTGCTTAGCAGTTCAACATGTTCATTACTCTATCGACATTTTAATTGCCCCTTTGGTTACCTATTCCAGTTACAGACTAGTGTTGAAGTATCAAATGGCCAGTGGCATTTTGAAAGAAAAGGCCGAAACCGAAATCAAAGAATTGGGTTTGGTTTTTTAGAACCTCATTTTGGGCTAACACCTACTTTTGTCCGTGTTAAAAAAGTTTCTGAAAGGCTTTCTGAAATGGCTTGTTCTGCCTTTATTCGTGTTGATATTGCTTCTTACAGCATACTATCAATTTATAGTTAAATTCTCGCCTCCCGCTGTTCAAGATCAAACGTCACTAAACTTGAAACGGGAAGTAGTTTCAGATAATCATTTCAAGATTGGGAATAACTGGTTGCTGAAAAACACAAGCGGAGTATGGGAAATGTATGTGGAAGGTAAACCCTTTGAACGTGGTGTAATAAACGGAAAGTTGGCCACCGAACTTGTTCAAAATCAGGAAGAATATTTCGTTTCCAGTATCAAAAACCTTATTCCCAGCGAAAATTATTTAAAGTTTTTGAAATACTTCACGGTGTGGTTTAATCGAAATATGCCCAATTATGTCCGGCTCGATTATCAGGAAGAGATTTTCGGGATTTCGCACTCCTTCTCCCCCAAATTCAACTTTATCGGTAGCAACTACGAACGAAATCTCAACTATCATGCGGCTCACGATATTGGTCACGCTTTGCAGGAAATGGGATTGGTGGTGGGTTGCACGTCCTTTTCGGTTTGGGGCGATAAATCGGAAGACGGTTCATTGATAATTGGTCGCAACTTCGATTTTTATACCGGCGATGATTTTGCCAAAGACAAAATAGTGATGTTTACCCGTCCCTATTCGGGCTATGGATTTATGACCGTTACCTGGGGGGGATTTATCGGGGCAACATCAGGAATGAATGAAAAAGGGCTAACTGTTACGCTGAATGCCGCTAAAAGCAATTTCCCGACCTATGCGGCTACACCCATTTCTTTGTTGGCAAGAGAGATTTTGCAATTTGCTCAAACCATTGACGAAGCTTTCGCCATTGCTCAAAAACGAAAAACTTTTGTGGCCGAAAGCATAATGATAGGTTCGGCGGCAGACGGTAAAACGGCCATTATTGAAAAGTCGCCAAAACGAACGGCTATTGTTTATCCGAAGGAAAATAAAATTGTGTGCTCCAACCATTACCAAAGTCCTGAATTTAATTCGGACACGCTGAATATGAGTGAAGCCAATGCCACCACATCAGCCTATAGGTTTAAACGGGTAAATGAACTGCTTTCGCAAAAGCCTAAACTAAATGAAACCCAAACGGCGGCTATTCTTCGGAGCCAAAAGGGACTAAATGATGCTTTTTTCGGGTACGGAAACGAAAAGGCAATCAACCAACTGCTTTGTCATCATTCAGTAATTTTTAAACCGCAACAACAATTAGTTTGGGTTTCTACCCAGCCCTTTCAGTTGGGTAAATATATTTGTTATGATTTGAAGAAAATCTTTGATAAACCCGCTACTGGAAGCTATACGAATGCCGTGGTGGATAGCCTTACTATTGAAGCCGATACTTTTTTGGTATCTAAGGAATTTAAAGATTATCAGACTTTTCATCAATTGAAACTAAAATTGCAATCATACCTGAGAGGCAGAGGCGATTTTTCTCAAAATGAAGCCGAAGTATTAGTTGCTACTAACCCCGAACTCTATCAAAGTTATTGGTTAGCCGGAGATTTTTATACTAGGAACAAAGAAATGGCCAAAGCCCAAACGATGTATAAAGCAGCCTTGACAAAGCAAATACCCCGTGTGGCGGAACGGGAAGCAATTTTGAAGTTGATAAATAAGTAAGTACAAACGACCAACAATGAAATACCTTATAGCCGGTCTGGGCAACATAGGCGAAGAATACGAAAACACCCGTCATAACATTGGGTTTACCGTGTTGGAACATTTAGCCAATACCGAAGGGGTGCGGTTTGCAAACGATCGGTTGGGTTCGGTGTGCAATATAAAAGTAAAAGGCCGCACGCTTATCCTCCTGAAACCATCTACCTATATGAATTTGAGTGGAAAATCCGTGCAATATTGGTTGAACTTTGAAAAGATTCCGTTGGAAAATCTTTTGGTAGTTACCGATGACATTGCTTTGCCATTTGGCACAATCCGCATAAAAGGCAAAGGAAGCGATGGCGGCCACAACGGACTAAAAAGTATTCAGGAACTGTTGATGACACCAAATTATCCTCGACTGCGATTTGGTGTTGGTAACAATTTTTCTCAAGGCAGACAGGTGGAATATGTCTTAGGAAAATGGAATACAGATGAAAAGAAACTATTGACCGAGCATGTAACTAAAGCCGCTGATGCCGTGAAAGCCTTTTGCAGCATCGGGATAAATCACACGATGAACCAGTTTAATGGGTGAGATACTAATGTAGATTGGGATTGGCAATTCTAAATATAAACATTCCCTGCCCTGAATGGTTTTCAGTGTATATTTTTGCCCCTAACACTAAAAAGGCCTTAATTTAAACCTCAAAAAAAATGTCAGAACTAACCGAAGGGCAAAAAGCCCCTGAATTTGAAGCAAAAGACCAAAATGGCAACACCGTGAAATTGTCTGATTTTGCAGAAAAAAAACTAATTCTATATTTCTACCCCAAAGACGACACGCCCGGCTGTACAGCAGAATCGTGCAACCTTCGCGACAACTACGAAGCCTTGCTTGAAAAAGGGTTTGCGGTGCTCGGGGTAAGTGCCGATGGTGAAAAATCGCACCAAAAGTTTATCACCAAATACCAACTTCCTTTTCCCCTTATTTCAGATGTGGACAAAGTGGTGGCCAATGCTTATGGCACTTGGGGCGAAAAAAAGTTTATGGGGCGAAAATATATGGGAATGAACCGCTACACTTTTGTTATAGACGAAACCGGAGCTATTCAAAAAATATTTTCCAAAGTGGAAACAGGCAACCACACTCAGCAAATCTTAGCTGCATTGGGTTAAGGTTTTATAGATTACTGGAAACAACAAGCCCCCTGCTTTTAAGAAAAGCAGGGGGCTTGTTGTTTTTGGGGAGTATTATTTCAAAAGCCCTCTCGAAATTACAATCTTCTGAACCTCGCTAGTGCCTTCATATATCTGAGTGATTTTAGCATCACGCATCAACCGTTCCACATGGTATTCTTTCACAAAACCATATCCACCGTGAATTTGAACTGCTTCCACGGTGTGTTTCATCGCCACAGACGAGGCATAAAGCTTGGCCATTGCTCCGCTTTGGGTGTAATCTAAATGTTGGTCTTTGTGCCAGGCGGCTTTGTAAACCATCAGGCGGGCTGCTTCAATTTCGGTAGCCATATCAGCCAATTTAAAACTAATGGCCTGGTGTTCGTTAATCAATTTCCCGAAGGCTTTCCGCTCCTTGGAATAAGCCAATGCTAATTCATAAGCACCTGCGGCAATTCCCAATGCTTGAGCCGCAATACCGATACGTCCACCAGCAAGGGTTTTCATAGCGAAGGTAAATCCGAAACCGTCATCACCAATACGATTAGCCTTCGGCACTTTCACATCCTGAAACATTAGGGTGTGGGTGTCGGAAGAGCGAATGCCTAATTTGTTTTCTTTAGCACCCACAATAAAGCCTTCCTGTCCTTTCTCCACAATTAGGCAGTTGATGCCCTTTGAACCTTTTTCGGGGTTGGTTTGCACCATTACCAAATACACCGATGCTTTGCCCCCGTTGGTAATCCAGTTTTTGGTTCCATTCACTAGATAATGGTCGCCCATGTCTTGTCCGGTGGTGCGTTGCGAAGTGGCATCGCTTCCAGCCTCGGGTTCGCTAAGACAAAAAGCACCAATTATTTCGCCTTTGGCCAATGGTACTAAATATTTTTGCTTTTGTTCTTCAGTTCCGTAGGTTTCCAAACCCCAGCAAACCAAAGAATTGTTCACGCTCATACACACCGAACAGGAATTATCCACTTTCGATATTTCTTCCATCGCCAACACATAAGAAACGGTATCCATTCCGGCGCCGCCATATTTTTGGTCAACCATTAAACCCAAGAACCCCAATTCGCCCATCTTCTTAATTTGATCTTTGGCGAATATCATCTTGTCGTCACGCTCAATTACGCCCGGCAACAACTCGTTTTGGGCAAAATCGCGTGCTGCCTGTTTTATCATTTTTTGTTCTTCGGTAAGTTCGAAAAGCATTGGTTTAAGGTTTTAAAATTTCGGTGGCAAAAGTAATGGTTTAGCGATAGGTTTTTAAGGAGATATTTTGTGCGAAATGGCATTCATCCCCAACGATAATTGAGTTTCATTGCTAATGGTCGGCATCAGGCAAATTGTTGCCTTTAATTAACCAATTACCCGAAAGAGAAATAAAAATTGTAGTCTGCCCAAACAATGTCTATGCAATATTGCACTAATTTTACTCCCTCACGAACATACTTATTCATAAAATGAAATATCTTTTTCTGTTAATAACCTTTTGGGGTTCAACGCTAAATGCCCAAGAAATAACCTTTGAAACCGGAACCTGGACAGAGGTTAAAGCAAAAGCCAAATCAAAACGAAAACTAATTTTTGTGGATGCATTTACCACTTGGTGCGGCCCGTGCAAAGCAATGGCTAAGAATACGTTTGCCGATGCAGAGGTTGTGAAGCTTTTTAACGAAAAGTTTATTAATGTAAAGATAGATATGGAGAAAGGTGAAGGAATTGAATTGGCCAAGGAGTATCAGGTAAGCTGTTACCCAAACCTGCTATTTATTGATGGCGAAGGAAAATTAGTGCACCAGGCAGCAGGATTTCACAAACCGGAAGCGTTTATCGAACTTGGTAAAACAGCCTTAACTCCTGCCAAAACTTTCGCTTCCCGAAAAGCTCAATTTGAAAAAGGCAAAAACACTATTGAGTTTAATTTAGATTATCTGAAAACCCTTTCAGAAAGTTGCCTTTCAACCGACGAAGCCCTTAAAACCTACTTTTCTGCTGTAAAGGAAGACGATTTAATATTGCCCGATAATTGGAAAGTGATTAAACGCTACCTGTCGTCCACCGAATCAAATGTGTTCGACTATTTGGTTAAAACCCGAAAAGCATTTGGCGAAAAATATACAGCCGATAGCGTTAACACCAAGATTTATGATGTGTATTTAGCTGAAGCCAACACCCTTACACACAAAGAAAATGCTAATGTTGAAAAAATTGACCTTTACAAAGAAAAGATAGTAAACACGGGCTTTGAAAGGGCAGATGAGCTAAACTTTATGATAGATTTAGAATCGGCAGAAGTGAGCAAGGACTATGAAAAGTATATCAGAGCAGCCTCAAACTTAGTGGATCGATACAAAGGGCAAGACGCTGATTTTTTAAATAACGTGAGTTGGGCAATTTTTGAAAATAGCTCAAACAATAAACAACTAGCTGTAATAGAACGTTGGGCAAAACGTTCGGTAGAAATTAAAGAAAATCAATACAATTTAGACACTTATGCAAATATTCTGATGAAGAGAGCCAACAAAGTTTTGGCCATTGAAATGGAGAAAAAAGCTATTGAATTAGCCAAGAAAGCGGGTGATGACATCACTGATTTGGACGCAACGCTAAAGAAATTTGAGGCGAATTAAAATTGACCGAAAAACCTCTAAGCAATATATTATCAGCAAAATTGAAAAACCTTATTGAACAAGCTTGGGATAATCGTATCCTTCTCGAAGCACCCGAAACCCGCCAAGCAATAGAAGCGGCCATAGCACTTTTAGATGCCGGAACACTTCGTGTAGCAGAACCCATTGCCGATGGTTGGCAAGTAAATGAATGGGTGAAGAAAGCCGTTCTGATGTATTTTGGTATTCGCAAAATGGAAACGTTGATGGCAGGCCCAATGGAGTTTCACGACAAAATGCAACTCAAAACCGATTACGCAAAACTTGGTGTTAGAGTAGTGCCTCATGCTGTGGCTCGCTATGGAGCTTACCTCGCTCCGGGCGTAATATTAATGCCTTCTTACACCAATATTGGGGCCTATGTAGATAGCGGAACTATGGTGGACACTTGGGCCACAGTAGGGTCTTGTGCCCAAATTGGAAAAAACGTACATCTAAGTGGAGGGGTAGGAATTGGTGGCGTGTTAGAGCCTGTTCAGGCATCACCGGTGATAGTGGAAGAGGGTTGTTTTATCGGTTCGCGTTGCATTGTGGTAGAAGGTGTGAGGGTTGGAAAGGAAGCCGTACTTGGAGCCAATGTGGTATTAACTGCTTCCACCAAAATAATTGACGTTACAAAAGAAGAACCCATTCATTACAAAAGTTTTGTGCCGGAACGCTCGGTGGTAATCCCCGGTTCATACACAAAAGAGTTTCCTGCCGGAACATATCAAGTGCCATGTGCCTTGATAATTGGGAAACGCAAACCTTCTACCGATCTCAAAACATCGCTGAATGACGCTTTGAGGGATTTTGGTGTGGCTGTGTAATGCCAATGGTATAGTTAGCCTTACTTTCCAATTCCAAAATAGAACAGATAGCTGTTGTTACTTTCTTGGAGGATAAATTGTAGGGACTGTTTCGAGGTGCTTCGTGTCTTCATACCTATAATGTCCTTCAGCATCACTCTTCCCTATATTCCAAAATATCCGAAGGCTGACTGTCTAAGGCTTTGCAAAGGGCTTCAAGCGTACTAAAACGAATAGCTTTTGCTTTTCCTGTTTTTAGAATGGAAAGATTAGATAGCGTAATATCTACTTTTTCAGATAGCTCATTAAGGCTCATTTTCCGTTTCGCCATCATTACATCAAGATTTACAATTATAGGCATAGCTTAAATGGTTAAGTCCTTTTCTTTTTGTAATTCAAACCCGTTTTTAAATATCTGAGCAATTACCAGGATTATCAAGCCCAAAGCTATGCCTTGAAATCGGGAATGATTCATGGTGTCGTAAGAAACAGAATACAATGAAATTGGAACCAAATCATACCAATTTACATTTGAAATTAGGGTAAGACCTGTATCCTGCAAGTGCTGCTTTGCAACTAAGAAAAAAACCTGATCTTTTACAATTTCAACAAAAGTCATAAGAATAAAAGCCCAACCGATGAAGGTAATTCGTTTTATATTCTGCTGAATAAAAACAGCCTCATCCTTAATGGATTGAAGTATCTTCATAATCTGATAAGTAATGATAAGCCAAAGCAGAAAAAATGAAATATCGGCCAAGAACCAAAGCATATTTGTAACCGTAAATGCCTTGGTGAATTCAGTGTAATCAACCCGCAAAAATCCAAACTGCTGGCCGTTGAACATATAAATAGTTTTGCTCCCAATTGTATCCAATGTTGTTACGCCATATTTGCTGCGACTTACGGAGGTTGCGGGTGTTTTATGAATAACTGAATCTAAAGGGTGTAAATTGGGAAGATGCGGCTGTGTAGTATGGGCGTAAATATTCCCCCGCACTGTAAAGTATAAACCCTGCTCGCTGTCATACATTACATAATTAAAAAAGAGTTGAATAAAGATTATTACCAATTGAAGCCAAAATCCAATCCGAAAGAACCAAAACATTCCTTTTATAAAGCTTAGGGGTGATGAGTTTTTCATAAATGACAATTAGTATTGGCGGCAAATGTAAATCGAATTCATTGAATTACACAATATATTTATTGATTATCAATAAATATATTGTGTATAGCTTTCCTTTCTAATGAAATTTATTGAACAATTACCTCCATCTGAATTTTAACATTCGCTCTTAAATTGCATTAATTTCGGCCATCAAAATATACGCTTTGAAAAACTTATTTCGGGTTTTGAGCTTCCTGCTCATCTTTTGTTTGGGATATTCCAAAACCTATTCCCAAAAAGCAAATCTCGATTCGCTTCAAAAAGCCCTTGCAGCAGCCAAATCCGATACCGAACGGATTAACACCAAAATCAGAATATTCCGCCATTTTGTAATTACCGATAGGGTGGCCGCAAAGCATTTAACCCAGGAACTGCTTGCCGATATTGCCAAAGAAACGAACTCAGATCACAAACAACGCAGCTGCCTCAAAATTGGCCGTGGCTGGTTAGATGCTGACCAGGCCGAAGAAGCTCTTCCTACAATACAAATCGGCATTGATGAAGCCCGAAAGACTAAGAGCACCAAATATCTTTCAGAGCTTTATTACCTGATGTCGCACTGTTGGGCAATTCAGTTTTCGCCTTCAAAAGCCCTAATGTATAACGATAGTGCTTTTGACTATCTCCCGGCCGGAAACATAGCCTTTGAAGCTAAGCTGCTTCGCGATAAAGGCCGAAACTATTACGACAAGGAAGACTATACAACTGCCTTGCATTTTATGCAGCAGTCGCAAGATATTTATGAAAAGCATCACATAATGACAGCCGATTATGGGCAGTTGCTGCATTTTGTTGGTTCGGTGTTCAAACGCATAAAAAACTATGAGCAATCGTTAGAATACTATGAAAGAATGATACGATTGGCTAAGGAAATTAAGGATTTGAGCCTCGAAGCCGAGGGCTTATCCCTGGCCGCAGATATGTATTCGCAAATGGAAAACTACGCCCAAGAAGTAGAGTATTTGTCCAAAGCCGTGCAAATTGCCGAACAGCAAAACGATTATGCTAGCCAGATTATGTATATCGTAAACCTTAGCCATTTCTATATTTATGACGATAACTCTCCCAAGGCTTTATCCTTTTTAGATAAAGCGGTAGCCATTGGGAAAGAGCATAACATCAATCAATTTGATTTCAACATTAACCGATATTATGGCAAAATATATGGACGATTGAAGCAATATGACAAAGCGGGAGAATATCTCGAAACTGCCCTTAAAATAGCCGAAACCCACGAGGAAAAGCGGTTAGTGAAGATGTGCGATGCACTGCGTTCTTTAGCATCCTTAAAATATAAAGCCGGAGATTACAAAGCGGCATATGAATATTATGAAGATTGTGTGTACTATACCGATAGCCTAGCTCAGCAAAACAACGCTCAGCTAATTCAGGAACTTGATGGGAAGTATCAATCTGAAAAAAAGGAAGCACAAATAAAACTACTAAATACAGAAAAAGAGAATCAGGAATTGGTTATCAAAAACCAAAAGAACGTCCGAATTGGCTTGATTGTGGGGCTTATTGTGCTCGCACTTTTTATAGCTTTTGTTTATAATCGATACAAAATCACCCTGCGGCAACGCGATACCATCGAACAACAACGCTTAGAAGTAATCACCCAAAAAGAGATTGTAGAATTCAAAAACGTTCAGATTCTCGAATCCATCAACTGTGCATTGCGGGTACAAAATGCCATACTGCCACCCACCAAAATTGTGAAGCAATATCTGCAAAACTCCTTTGTTCTTTATATGCCTAAAGATATTATTGCCGGGGATTTTTATTGGATGGAGGCCCCCTCCCAGCCTCCCCCAAAGGGGGAGGAGTTAATGCGGCTAACGCATAACGAGGATACGGCATTTGCCCTCTCCCCTTTGGGGAGAGATGGAGAGGGGCTTGGTGGCTGGGAAGGATCTGTATTGTTCGCTGCCTGCGACTGCACAGGCCACGGAGTATCGGGGGCTATGGTTTCGGTGGTGTGCAATAATGCATTGAACAGAGCGGTACGCGAATTTGGCATTACCGAACCAGCTAAAATATTAGATAAAGTGTCAGAGATAGTGGTAGAGAATTTCTCGAAAAGCGAAAATGAAATCTCCGACGGGATGGATGCTTCGCTATGCCTGTTTAACCCAGAAACCAATATGCTGCAATGGGCAGGAGCAAACAACCCACTTTGGATTGTAAGAAAAGGAGAGCTTATTGAAGTAAAAGGGAATAATCAAGGGGTTGGAAAATACGATGATGCTTCGCTACCTTTTACAAACCATACCATTCAATTGGAAAAAGGTGATAGCATTTATGTGTTCAGCGATGGTTATGCCGACCAGTTTGGTGGCGAACCCGAACGTAAACTCACCAAACGGCGGTTTAAAGAACTTGTTTTATCTATGCAAGATACACCCATGTTTGAACAGGGAAACTTCCTTCGCAACTACCTCGAAGAGTTTAAAGGCAATAAAGTGCAAGTAGACGATATTTTGGTGATGGGAGTGCGGGTGTAACCTCCAACTACTTCCGATTCATAAAGTATAAATGTTTCTCGGCCTCAGTATTAAAGCGAGGCTTCTCGGCCAGTATCTCAAAAAAATCTATTGGAAAAACATAGTCATTCCACGATTCTATTTTGCCAATATCAAATAAATTCTGAAAGTCGTTGGAGATACTCAAATGCTCAAACTCCGAAACTTCTACCTCGGGAATTTTCACGAAATGAAGTATATAACCCTTGCTCCGTAGAATATCTAAAATGGCGTTGAGGTCGGCAATATGATAACAGTATGCCTTATTTATCTGACCGCAAATGTGGTCGATGTGCAGTTGTTCCCACTCATCAGACGATATGCGGCGAAACAAATCTTTAATGTAAACCATTCCGCCGGGTTTCAGCACATCCCAAACCCCATTAAGCAATGTTCGTTTATCGTTTGAATGACCAAAGGACTCCAAAAAATACACCCTGTCGAAATGGCTGTTGGGGTATGTTTTATTGAGCTTATGATAATCCCCTTCGGTAACTGCTATTTGATTTTGTTTGCCGGCGGCCGCTATTCTCTCATTAGCCTTTTCCACCTGAACGGAAGAAACCGTGCAGGCTTCAATTTTTATAGTAGGATACTTATCGGCAAAATGTAAAGCCGGACCGCACACACCGCATCCGGCATCTATTACCGTCATTCCATCGGCAAGCCTTGCACTTTGAGCTGTGTAATCTAAATACTTCGTTACATCATTGGTGCGAAATGCCTGAATTATCTCACCATAAACGGCTAAGAACTTATCGGTGGTTTGATTGTAAAATTCACCAACATCTACGGGCTTGGCTGAAGTTGATTCCTTTTCGGAGGAAGAAAACAGACTGCGAAATGAGAATTTAGGCACGGAGCGAATTTCAGGATAAAATCGTTTGTATGAAACAAACAGTTTATGGTCTCTAATCCATCAATATTCGTAAAGCCTTATCTACAGAAAGGAACGCAGATGTTACCCTTTATAACTTTATAGGAATAATTAATTATTCCACCACCCAGGTATTCTTTCCCTGAATCATTGCATCTAAATTGCCAATACCTTTTGAGGTAGCCTCTTCAAGTTGTTCCAGCATAGCATCTTCGTAGGTGTAGCGATTTTCCTGATAAAACACACCAAAGGGCCGTGGTAAATGGTTTTCTGCACCCATTTCGCCAAAGAAACGGGTAAGCAATGATGCCTTCATGCGGTCAGATTCATCGTGAATCCAAAGGTCGTTCAATGAATTGCCTTCCAATTCAACCACCACGGGTTTGAAGCCATCTAATTTGATGCCTTTATTTTTATTGATACCAAAAACTAAAGGTTGGCCGTGTTCCAAAAACAAAGCCTCTTCGGGTTTCGATGATTTTTCGGTGAATAATTCAAAAGCACCATCATTAAACACATTGCAGTTTTGGTATATTTCCAACAAAGAAGTTCCTTTATGTTGGTGAGCCCGCTTTAAGGTTGTGCGTAAATGAACCGGGTCTCTGTCCATTGTGCGGGCAATAAAAGTAGAATCGGCACCCAAGCATAAGGCCAAAGGATTAAATGGATGGTCTACCGAACCCATAGGCGTGGATTTGGTTATTTTGCCTCGTTCCGATGTAGGAGAATATTGTCCTTTGGTTAAGCCATAGATTTCATTGTTGAATAATAAAATATTCACATCAAAATTGCGGCGAAGCAGGTGAATGAGATGATTGCCGCCAATCGACATAGAGTCGCCATCGCCGGTAACAATCCAAACGCTTAAATCGGGTCGGGTAGCTTTCAAGCCACTGGCAATAGCTGTTGCTCTTCCGTGGATGCTATGCATGCCGAAAGTATCCATGTAATAAGGGAATCTGCTTGAACAGCCGATGCCGGAGATAAAAACAAGCTTTTCTTTTTCAATTCCCAATTCAGGAATAACGGTTTGAACCTGTTTTAAGATAGAATAGTCGCCGCAACCCGGACACCAACGCACATCTTGGTCGGTAACGAGGTCTTTGGCTGTATATGTAGTGGTCATTTTAGATTTTAGACATTAGATTTTAGATATCAGACTTGAGATGGGAGATTAATGTTAATCTATTAACTAACTAAAACAGCTTCTCTAATCTTCCCTAAAATTTCTTTCGTTGAAAATGGTTCTCCTTTAATTTTATTAAATCCTTCAGCAGGCACTAAGTATTTGTCACGCAGAATACGCACCAACTGGCCATTATTCATTTCAGGAACAATAATCCGTTCGAAGTTGGAAAGGATTTCACCTAAGTTTTTAGGTAAAGGATTCAGATAACGTAAATGAACATGCGATACTTCAATCCCTTCGGCAACGGCCTGCTTTGCGGCTGCGGTGATAGAACCGTAAGTGCTCCCCCAGCCCACAATCAAGAGTTTTCCTTTTTCAGGGCCTGATTCCAATTTCTGCAAGGGGATATAGTCGGCAATTTTATCCACTTTGGCCTGACGCATTTTCACCATAAACTCATGGTTGGCGGGGTCGTAGCTAATGTTTCCGGTTTCGTGTTCTTTTTCTAAGCCTCCGATGCGATGTTCCAATCCTTTTGTGCCCGGAATTGCCCATTCGCGACTTAGCTTTTCGTTACGTTTGTAGGGAAGAAACTTGCCATCTTCGGTTTTAGAATTAATGGTGGCGAACACCGGGGTAATCTTAGGCAAATCGGCTTCCTTAGGGAAACGCCATGGTTCGGCACCATTGGCAATATATCCATCGGAAAGGAAGAAAACGGGAGTCATAAATTCAACAGCTAAACGGGCCGCTTCTATCACCGTATCGAAACAGTTGGAAGGCGAATAAGCTGCTATCACGGGAACCGGACTTTCACCATTTCGGCCATAAATTGCTTGCATCAAATCGGCTTGTTCGGTTTTGGTGGGCAATCCGGTGGAAGGGCCGCCCCGCTGAACGTTTACGATGAGCAAAGGCAATTCGAGCATCAAAGCCAAACCAATAGCTTCGCCTTTTAAGGCAATGCCGGGGCCGGATGATGATGTAACACCCAATGCTCCGCCAAAACTTGCTCCAATAGCTGAAGTAATGGCTGCTATTTCGTCTTCGGCCTGAAAGGTTTTCACCCCAAAATTCTTGTATTTCGATAGCTCGTGCAATATGTCGGACGCGGGCGTAATGGGATAGGTTCCAAAGAACATTTCCAAGCCCGATAGTTTTGAAGCAGCCAATAAACCCAAAGCTGTTGCCTGGTTGCCCATTATATTGCGATACACTCCGGGAGGCATCGCAGCCTTCTCCACCTGATAGCGGGTGGTGAAGGTTTCGCTGGTTTCGCCAAAATGGTAACCGGCTTTCAAAACCTTGGTGTTGGCTTCAACAATTTCGGGCTTTTTGCGAAACTGTTCTTTTACATAATTGACGCTGGTTTCGAGCGAACGGTTATACATCCAACAAATGAAACCAAGCACAAACATATTCTTTGTGCGGTCAATCTCTTTTGTACCCAAACCACTATCGGCCAAAGCCGTTTTGGTCATTTTGGTAACATCGATGGTATAGAGTTTGAATTTATCGAGCGAATGATCTTCGAGTGGCTGAACTCCATCGGGATATTTAGCCAATTTCAAATTCTTGGGGTCGAAACCGTCCGTGTTTGCAATAATGCTTCCTCCGGCTTTTAGGTTTTTAAGATTCGCTTTTAGGGCAGCCGCATTCATTACCACCAACACATCGCATTCATCGCCGGGAGTATAAATTTGTTCGCTTCCAAAATGCAATTGAAAGCCCGACACTCCGGCCAAAGTGCCTTGGGGGGCCCGTATCTCGGCAGGGAAATTAGGGAAAGTGCTTAAATCGTTGCCAAAAAGGGCATTGGTGTTTGTAAACTGGGTTCCGGTGAGTTGAATTCCATCGCCACTGTCGCCGGCAAACAAAATCGTAACATCTTTCTTAATCTCAGTGGTTTTGTTCATCAAAACTAAATTTCAAAATCAAATTAAAAATACATCGTCCACCACAGGTTCCACTCCCTTAATTTCGGGAACAGCCTTTAAAATGGCTTCTTCTACGCCTGCCTTCATGGTCATTTCGCTCATACTACAAACAGAACAAGCCCCCAAAAGTTTGATTCGGGCTATTTTATTGGGCGTAATTTCCACCAATTCTATATCGCCGCCATCGTTTTGCAGAAAGGGCCGCAATTGTTCTAAAGCTTTATTTACGCGGCTTAGCAGTGAATCCATTTCAAAAAATACGGGGATAAAATTGAGGGTGCAAAAATGATAAAAAAAGGGATACTAAAGGGGTTTAAAGTTTGAGGTTTACTGTTTAAAGTTAATACCAAAAAATTGGGAAAAGAATTAAATAGGCCACCCTAAAGCCAGAACCACTATTTTTGAATCGCAAAATCTATCCGTATTGATATGGATAATTTGCCTCTATTAACACAAATGAAAGCAAACGAAGTGCCACAGGACGACAGTGGCGTTATTGGTGGAAAATTCACCGGGTTGAAATATGCAACCGACGAAAATGGCAATTATGTGGAAGTGCAATCCATAGGTTGGGATGCCGAAATAACGGTGCTGAGCCAAGCTTGGGACGAAGTGAACGAGCAGGCAAAGGAAGCATTGGAAAAGGTGAAAGCCGGACAGTGGAGCACCCTTGCTTATCACAGCACTAAGTGCATGATGAACGAGGCCATGCTTTCGGAATACATGGATATGTCGAAAGCCAAGGTGAAGGAACATCTGTATAACCCGGCGGCCTTTGCTGCCTTGCCCGCTGCTACCAAAGAAAAATATGCCGAAGTGTTAAACATTGACCTAAACGAACTGTTGAGAGCGGAATAAAATTTTACATTGAGCATAAATTACACACACCGCCAGGCAGCCCATTGCGAAAGCGGCACCATAAGCAATTTACTAAGGTTTCACGGGCTTGACATAAGCGAGCCAATGGCGTTTGGAATTGGCTCGGGGATATTTTTTGCCCACATGCCTTTTTTGAAACTTAACGGAATACCCGGAACCACCTATCGCGTGATGCCGGGATTGATTTCGAAGCGACTAACCAATAGGTTGGGCATAAACTTTCAGGCCGAAAGCTTTGGAAACAACCGCCAAAAGGGAATGGATGAACTGGATAGGGTCTTAGACCGGGGTTTTCCCGTTGGGATGCTCACCTCGGTTTACTATCTGCCCTATTTGCCTAAGGCTTTCCGGTTTCATTTTAATGCTCATAATTTATTGATTTACGGAAAGCAAAACGGGGAGTATTTGGTAAGCGATCCGGTATTGGATTTCACCACCACCATTTCGCCGAAGGATTTAGAGCGGGCTCGTTTTCCGAAAGGTGTTTTGGCTCCGAACGGAAGGATGTATTATCCGGTGTCGGTTCCCGAGAAGGTGGATTTTAATCCGGCCATTAAAAAGGCGATACGCTGGAGTGGTTTCGAAAATATTATGACTCCGCCCTTTTTGCCCTTTTTTGGTAGCCGGGCCATCAACTATATGGCCAATAAAGTAGCTAAATACCCCACGGCCATGGATGAACGAAAAGCTATTTTGTTCTTGGGAAACATTGTGCGGATGCAGGAAGAAATAGGCACAGGCGGTGCGGGATTTCGGTTTATTTATGCCGCTTTCTTGCAACAGGCCGCCAAGCGATTGGATAACCCGGAACTATCTTTACTCTCGAAAGAAATGACCGGCATAGGCGACCAATGGCGAGATTTTGCGTTCTCGGCCGGACGGATATGCAAAGGACGACAAGCCGGAAACGAGGATTTTAAATCTATTGCGAACCTACTGATGGATATTGGCGATAAAGAAAGTGCTTTCTTTCATAAATTGAGGAAGGTGAAGATGTAGGGGTGGAGGGGGACCATTTGCAACCTTTAGCATAAATGTTGGAAGTGTTTTCACGCTACTACTTGTAGGTGCCGTGATTGATTGAATTTCCATGTTAGAATCAAAGAATCCCTATATTTAGTAAGTTCGAATTTCAGAAAATGTTCTATTTGATATCTAATACTAGAACTATTATTCTAATATATTTACACCCAATATATACGATATGCCAAAAATAACATATTTATTAGGAGCAGGTGCAAGCGTAGGGGTGTTGCCATTAGTTAAAGAAAGGTTTCAAGAGGAAGAGGTAGCAACAGAAGAGAATCCAAAACACTTTGTAAAAATTTTAAAGCGTTATGACTCTCTATCTGAAGAATTAAATAATTTTAGTACTGTTGTAAATACATATACCGATTTTACAGGATTAGCCAATCTAAATGGAAACAAAGATAGATACAATCAACTACATAACTTTATTATCAGTGTTGAGGCTTTAGGCAGAGAATCAAGTTCCTTCTTGACTATTGATACTTATTTTAAATATTTATTCTATAAAGACAAGCTTTGGTTTTATGAAAAAAAACTTATATTCGAACAATACCTGGTTTTTAAACAATTAGTTTATAATTTAGATTGCATAGCAAATCCATTTCCATTAACTTACGGTGGCCACAAGGACTATTCAACGTATGAAGAAAGATTTGAATATTCTTCAGAAAGAGAATCTGATAAACGCTATAGGAGTTTCATTACAACTATATATGATGATTTTTCAGATAAATTTCCAAGTAATATTAATGTTTTAACCTGGAACTATGATATTCAAATGGAATTAGCATTAATGGATTACATTGAACCTCACACTAAAATATTCCCAATTAATAAAATCAAAAGTTCAGCCGTATCCCAAAATAGTTCTTTAAGTTCACTATTGCCTATTCATTTGAATGGGCTTTGTCGCTATAGACCCGATAAAAATGAAAAAAAATCTGACATTTCGGGAATATATGGTTTAGATTCCTTTGAGTCATATTTAGAATCAAGTAGAGCTTTTCTAAAATTTTCTTTTAAAAAAGGGGTTTATAAAGATTCATCAGATATTAGATTTGCATTTGAGGAAAATGAGATTAGTAAAAATGAAAATTATCAAAAAGCAATAGAGGCAGCAAAAGGCACAAATATATTAGTAGTAATAGGGTATTCTTTTCCTATCTTTAATAATGGAATAGATAGAGGATTATTAGAATCTATGGAACACTCCTTAGAGAAAATATATTTTCAAGACCCATATCTGGATGGTAAATTCCTTCCAGACACATTTAAAATGTCCGATAAATTTAAAAAGGAGATTAGTGAACGAATAATTCATATTAAGAATACTCGAGAATTTTTTATCCCAAGAGAGATGGGTTTATTTAGAAGTCGAGAACATGAAATAGGAGACAATTTTAAGGACATTTTCTCTTAACTAAATGATATCTATTCTTTTGAAATTGGAATAATATCAAAAGCTTTGAAGTTACAACAATCTCCATCCCCCAACCTTCCCTCCCCCAAATCCCACCAAATAACCCCATTCCATAAATATCGCACCCCCTATATAGCAGAATCACCCCCTCCCCCATCATTCTACCTACACAACTAACCCGAACAAACTAATCGGGCATCATTCTACATATAGAACCTTGGCAAAACATGTGTCCGGGCATCATTCCACATATAGAACCTTGGCAAAACACGTGTCTGGGCATCATTCTACATATAGAACCTTGGCAAAACACATGTCCGGGCATCGTTCTACATATAGAACCTTGGCAAAGCACGTGTCCGGGCATCATTCCACATATAGAACCTTGGCAAAACACGTGTCCGGGCATCATTCTACAT